>CAZRGL010000368.1:829-11268 GCA_964599485.1 uncultured Polyangiaceae bacterium | reverse complement strand
CTGCGCGATGCACGCCGAGCACTCCTGGGTGCCCGGCCCTCCGTCACACCACACACAGTGCGGCTCGCAGTCGCTGCAGATACAGTCATCAAGAGCCTGTTTCAACGCCTCAGCTCCGGGGCAGGGGTTAGAAGAGGGAAGGTCCTTGCACGCGTCGCAGGTAGCTGTCGTTCCACTAGATGCAGTGGACGACGCTGTCGTGCCGGATGACGCTGTGGTGCCGCTTGGCGACGAGGTGGAGCACGCCAGCACCGCTAGGGCCGCGCCTGCAATTGCCGCACGAATCATCGTCTCCGTTTCAATCACGAGTCCCTAGGGTGATACGTATTCTAGTTTGTTGTCTCGAGCCACGCAGCATTGTCGACGACATAATATGGTGGACGTCACGCCTGCAATCATCGGCAGTCGAGCCGTGCTAGTTGGATGGGCCATTCGACGTCCCACGGCACGTCGGGCGTCCATGCAATGAACAGGCTGCGACTGCGGCTCACGGAGGTCACGGAGGCCCCGGACCACCACGAGTCGTTGCGCATCAATCCCGCATCGAGCACGACGGCAGGCTCGAGCTGCGAAACGTGGTCGAGCCGCTGGACGACGATTCGTGCGGCTCTCCGTGCATCATTCGGTTCTCCCGAGATCGCTTCTACCCACGTGAGTATCGTTCCAAGCTGGGTCGTGGTCAGCGTAATCCGTCCCATGACTTCACGACCCGTGGCGACGACAACGGGCGTCATGGTGGGCTCGCCCTTCAGCGTCAGACGAACCGCGAAGATGGTCTGTTCATCCGGCGAATGTAAGAGGCCAGAGGTGTACGCGCGCTCGCTCCACACGAGCCACGCGTGATCGTCGTCAGCTGCGATATCGAACGACCCGAACCAAGGCTGGGGCAGCACTTTCGGGATCACGCTGCGGATCTGAGGCGCCGCTTCGGTCGCTAAAGACACGTGCAGGACGACAACCGACTGTTCAACACACCACGGCGCCGTATTCGGGCACTGTCTATGCGCAGACGCCAACAGCGTGCCATCGTCGACGGCTGCAATCGCCGGTGTCGGTAGATAGGGAGACGTATGGTACGGGAAACAGCAACCCAACGGGCTGGGCCCGCCGACGACATACCCTTGGGCATCCACGACGGCCACAACCGGCCAATCGTTGACCTCAAAACCTCCACCGTCACGGTAGGCGAGCGCATAGGTTCCGGTCGAGCCGTTGCTGTTGTGGAGAACGGCTTCTTCGATGAAGCCCACTTGGGTGGCGGCATTGAAAGTCGTCGGCAAGGACAACACAGAGCTGTTCCCGAACGTCCATGAGTGCGCGTCCAGGGCACGCATCGACGGTGGTGCGCCGAAGCCGCGGCCATGTGTGACCAGGGTTACCCACGGCGGACCGCGGTGGGAAGGCACCATCAACTTGGGGTTCATATGGAGATCGACAACCCGATCGTCCTCTAGCTCGACGTCACAAGGCCAGTCGTCACCAACGGCAACCCGAAGCAAACGATTGCCGAAACGGGAGCGAGCATGGATCAGCAACGTGGTTGGGTGCACCGTGTTCGCTTGGTTGATGGTGAGGATTGTGGGACTAAACAGATCGTCTCGAACGCTGGCGAAGACACTGACGGGCAGACCGACTCGTCGCAGCGTGCAGCCACCCGGCGTCACGTCCTGCATGCGCGCTGGAATGCACTTGTCTATGTCCGTCCGGCTGCAACCGGCGGTGAGCACCACCACACCGAACGCCCACACCTTTGCAGCCGAGAGCATCCTCGCAGATTATCAGACCGGGCCCTCGAGGACGCCGGCTCATCCCGGATGCTCTCAACCTTTGCGCTTGGCGCGGTCGAGTGGAACAACGTTGCCCGCGAAGCAAGCGCTGCGGCGCGCCTCTAGCTCGCGAGCCAGCTGAGCGACCACGTCCCATTGGCGGGCCTCGGCTGCCCGCTGCAACGCTTCGGCGAGAGCGGTCTCGGCCACGTCAGCAGCGGCCGGTGGATCGCTCTGATTCTACCGCACGACGCCCGACCTACTCATCAGGCCCCCTCATCGATCCAATTATGGCGTATGCACTCGAAGAAGTCCTTCAAGCGCTGCGGGCTGTCTATTGACAATTCGTAGTGCTCGTCGAATACCAGTAGTCCGCGAATGGCTCCTTCCGCCTCAATGAGGCAGTCGAGCCCCAAGTAGGCGGCGGCCAGAAGTCGGTATACGTCCATCTTGTGTGATTGTGAGATGCCTGGGCGCAGGCTAAGCGGGCTGAGCAATGGGATGATGCGGTTGTGCTTCCCGGCAGCTAGGAGCTCCTCAGCCAACGTAATGATGGCTGGGGTGGATTTATCGGCCAACGGTTGGCCATCAACTGGTCTACTCCGGCACATGTCAGCGGGCATCCCGCAGACCATTGGCCGCTCGGGAGGTCCCGTCTCGACAGGTTGGGATTCAGCGTCGCCAACCCGCACATCTTGCAAGGGAGCCATCGGCGGCGAAGATACACACCCGAGCATCACGACCAGCAGACTAACCCATCGCATCGTCATCACTCAGACCTATCACCAATCCAACGAGCCAACTCCCTCGGGCAACTTCACGGCAGCATTGCAGACCCCTCCTCTGCAGACCTCTCGCCCTCGACCTGAGGCGCACCGAGTTGCCCTCCGGGCACCAGACCGGGCGCCGGCTGCGCTGGTTGCGCTCTGCCCCGCAAAGCCGAGCCGGACGCGTTGGCACTCGCCTTTTTGGCCGTGCTCGTCGCATTGGGCTCGACACGGCGCCGCATGAGGGCGGGCTGAGGCTGCCCTTACGTCCGTCCCTAATAGTTCTCAGGGACTGGGCCGCCAGCCGTAATAGGTAGCCGCCAAGGCCACGTGCGCTTCCTCGTCGTCGACGATTGATTGGAAGATAGCGACGGTCTTCGGATCCGTTTCTTGCAGCGCTTGGCACAGCTGGATGCCGGCCAAGCGGCCGCGCTCTTCGGCGCTACAGATGTAGAGACAGAACTGCTTGCCTGTTTCGCAGTCGCGGACCGACTCCCAAACCCTCGGCGAGACGGGACGCCCAGCTGGCTCGATGCCCAGCTCTGCCATGCGCTGCAGGATCATCGCTAGGTGCTGCTGTTCCTGTGGAATTTGCCGGCGCCAATCATCTGCCAGACCCTCTGGTACGTCGTCGAAGCGATCTACCGCCCAGCTGAACGCGCGCACTGCTTGGAGCTCGGCGAAGGCGGCAGTGCGCAACCGATCGCCGAGCCCTTCGGTCAGCCGGATGTCCCGAGGGCGTGCTGGGCGCTGTCCGGGCGTGCACAAGACGAAGGGCTTCCAATCCACAGGCGCCATTGTACGCCAAGAGCAGAGCCACGGTGCGCAGCGGCAATCTGTCCTTTGTACGAGGTAGCGCTCGTATCACAATGCAGTGATGCTACGACGACACTGCACATGCTTGGTGGCGGCGACCCTCATGCTTGGTTTGGGTTGCAGCAAACCGCCCTCTGGTCCCAACGCCACAGCGAGCGCACCAACGCCAGCGGCGAGCCCAACACCAGAGGCGAGCGTGGTTGCGAGCGCTACCGCTTCGAGCTCTGCAAAAGCGCTCCCTGTGGTCGAGGCCAATCCCGAGGCGGACTGCAAGCTGCTCAACAAGCTCCAAGTGGCCCATTTCGGCAAGCCACCATCGTGGCCCCGTTGGATTTACCCAACCAAGGTTCCTAGGGACGTGGCTTGGTGCGAAAAGCGCCACAAAGCGCTGGCGGGTCTGTCAGGCGCGTTGGACAAGCTGGTCGTCGGCCTCAGCGTCGAAAAGCACCGTGCTTGGGCCAAAAAAGCGCGTGGCTTCGTCGGACAGCACCAGGCTCTCGTGCTCGAGCTGTGCACGTCTTTCAAGAAGCCGCCCAAAAAAGCGCCGCCCTCCACCAACCGCTACGTGGTCAAGGCCGACGGTCCGGTGTTAGGGAGCGACGAATACGCGATCTTGGACAAGTTGCGGCTGGTGGATGGCAAGATCGGATACGTCATGCCAGCCTTCAGCTTCGATTGTGTGGACTACCCAGACTGATGCTGAGCGCGCGTTGCGCGCCGGATTTACTCTGCCTTCCTGAGCCCCTTTGTCAATTGGCTGCGCTTCTCGAACAGAGGGGGGCTCTAGGTGGAGGTCATGTTGGTTCGCCATTCACTGCTTGGCTCGATGAAACAGCGAAGCGCAGCGTGTTTTTTGGTCGCCGCGCTCATGGCCGTCTGCGGCTGCAGTGGTAATGTGGTCGACGGTGAAGGCGAGACAGCGGCGCTGTCGGCGAGCTGCGAGTCTTTCTCGAACGAGCCTCCCGCCGCCCAAGCCGTGAGCATGTCCTTTCAAAACCACCGGGACGGGCCCATCTTTTTGAGCCATTGGAAGGGGTGTGGCCACATGGGAAGCCTCTACAATGCAAAAGCACCTAGCGGAGCAACAATGGGTCCCCCGTCCTTTGGTGCGAGCTGCGAGTGGTTCCAAGACAACCCCGACTATCCAATCACGGGCTGCGAGACGATCGAGATCACTGCGATAGCCCCGGGCTCGAGTATCAGTCTCAGTTGGAAGCCGCTGATCTACGAGCACGTCCAGATGCCCGCAGCTTGCTACGCTGGCGATGCGCAGGACCATGACTTTTGCACTCAGGCGCTGACCGCCGCGGCCGGCACCTACACCTTTACCGGTCTCGCGCGCACGGGCGCAAAAGGATGCTCGCAATACAATGCCTGCGCCTGCGAGGGGCCAGTGCAGGGCACATGCACCGCTGACGAATACAACTTGGAAGCGACCGGTGACTACCTCACCGCAACAGCTGTCGTCGACTATCCGACATCAGCCTATGTCGAGCTGATCTTCGAGTGAGCGCCATAGCTGAGCGATGCGCTCACCAGCCGTAGGCAATAGCTGCGTTGGCGCCGAGCTCGTGGACGTCGAAACTCCACCTTGCTGCCATGATCAACACGGCTCTGGGGGCCGCCGCCACCCTGAGATCGGAGGCTGGCAATTGCCCCGCTTGGGGGATAGAACAAGGCGGTGAAACACCTTGATTGGGTCCGAGCTCTGTTGGGCTTGTTGCTGCTGCCGTTGGCATTGGTTTGCGCTAGTTGCTGCAAGACGCAGGTTCCAGCCCACGGTCTGCCAGGCGAGCAGGTCTTCACCTTCAACAGCGGCGGCGCCGGCCATATCCAGGGCCATGGCGCTTGGAACGTGGAGCTGTCCGCGAGTGGGATGATGTGGCTGCGCCATGACGTGCGTGACGACTCAACCGATCATGGTGCTCACCGCTTGCCGCCAGCCGAGAGCAGCGCGTTGTGGAAGCTCATCGAAGCGATCGACGTCACGGCGCTGGAGACCTCGACGCGGCCCGGCGTTCCCGACGAGGTTCAGTACACCTTCCAATTGCGCGGCGGCGACGCCGATCACAGCGCCGAAATCTGGGCCAACGACGCCGACGACTCACCAGCTATCGAAGCGCTCATAAACAAGCTGCGCATATTGATCGAGCGCTACGCCGGCACCAAGCCAGTCATCTAGCGTCGCTCTGGCTGATCGTTTTGCCTTCACCGATTTCGGAGCGTTGGAACGGGCCCTGGCTAATCGCCGAGCCGCTCGCTTGCGAGCTGGACTTGTGTTGCCCAGCCGGCACGCTTTGGTCCCCGCTTGGGCGCCTTGATTTTGGCCGCGCCGAGTAGTCGCAGCACCCGCCAGCGCTGTCCTCGGTAGGGCTCGAGTAGCTCGAGCATGCGGGCGTCGTCGCCGCGCGGCTCGCCGGCGAGGGCCCAGGCAACGTGGTTGGGTATGTGATAGTCGCCGGTCGGCACTGCATCGGCCCAGCCGAGCACCGTGGCGACCGTGATGTTGGCCGTCCACGGTCCGACGCCTGGTAGCTTGCATAGATGAGCCACGGCCTCCTTTGGATCGAGGTTCGCGATCCGGCCGACAAACCGCGGGTGATGGCAGACCTCGAGGATCGTGCGCGCACGCGATTGCTCGATGCCGAAGCGGTGGAACGCATAGATGGGCAGGGCCTTGAGCGATTTGGGATCGGCTGGCAACTGCATGCGCTTGGGTCCGGGAGCGGGCTGGCCGCACTGCCAAACCAAACGGCGGTAGCTGTTCTGGGCTTCGGACACGGTTACCCGTTGGCCGATGATCGTGCCGATGAGCACCTCGACGGCGTTTCGACCCCGTCCCAGCCTCAATCCCGCGAAGCGACGCTTGAGCTGCCCGATCAGCGCGTGTTTTGGCTCTAGTGCATCGGGCTCGTCGTCGAAGCCGAGCAACGACTCCATCTGCTCGAGCTGATGGGCTGCACCCGGGCCCCAGGCCCGCGCGGTGATGCGTTCTGCGTGGCGATTCAGTTGCAGTGTGACCGCGCCTTGCGGGTTGATGCTGGTGCGCCAGAGTCCTTCACTGTCGACAGAGGTGGTCGGATCGCGCGGCCCGTATCCTTTGCCCAGGGTGCGGCGCAGATTGAGCGGCGCTTCGAAGACCAGCTCTCGCGTCAGCGGCTGATTCATGGTCATCGGCAACAGCACGACGCGCACATCTCGGTGCGCGCGCAGCTCGTTGATTTGCCGCAGCTGAAGTGGACCGTGCGGCGACAGCTTGGTTTGCAGCCGGCGCAATCAGCGGTGCACGTGCTCGGCGACATGGAGGTAAGCGCCGCGCTGGCACTGGGCGAGCTCGTAGCAGCGACGGTCGTGATCGATGCCGTGTTTGGCGCCGCTGATGCCTTCGCAGTCGAGGCCGCAGCCGTGTTGGATTCAGGCGCCGCGTTGGATTCAGGTGCCGTGTTGGCTTCAGCTCCAGTGGTGGATTGGGGTCCCGTGTTGGTTTGGCTCGCAGAGCAGCCGCTTGTGGCCAGAAGCAACAGTGTGATGAGCAGGCACAGACTGAAGCCTTGTGAATGAGACAACATGACTAGGCCCCCAGCATAGCGTGCAACGCTCTGCGAAGGTGCGCCCGCGCAAATGCCTCCGAATGAAACCCCCAAGTTCCGGCCGGCGGTCACGATTGGTCCCGCCTCCGCCCAATTGACCTGGCGCTTTTGACTCAGCCTGCCCGAATCGCATCGGAAACGGTGGCTGCCAGACCTTTGGCAACCGCGGCTGTGGTGCGGGCGAGCGTAGCGCTGCGGCTCAGCCAGCTGGGCTCGCCGATGATCTGGCCGCCGCGAACAACCAGCGTGGCATGCTCCAGGGCGCTCAGATCGGTATCGAGGTTGTCCGCGACGACCAGCAGATCGGCTCGTTTTCCAGCCTCGAGCGTGCCCCGGTCGTCGAGGCCCAACAGCCAGGCGGCCTCTGCCGTGGCGGACGACAAGCAGTCGCTGATGGCCATGCCTGAGCGCTGCATCGCGTACATCTCGTCGAAAGGGCGCGCATGGACACAGAAGCCGTAAGCCGCGTCGTTGCCAAAGCTGATGGGCACACCGGCATCACGCAGCAGGGCGAGGTTGGCGCTGGCCGTGCGTACGGCTTCGACGGCGCGGGTCTTGAGCAGCCCACCTGCGATGCCTGGCGGCACGACATCTGCTGAGCTGGCCCACGCTTCGCAGAAGCGCCGCCATTGACGTCGCACTGCGCCCGTCACGGCGGCGTTGTATCGAGGGTCACGGTGCCAACAAGCCGTGGCGCCGAGGCCCACCGCTTCGAAAACCCATAGCGTCGGACACACGGGCACGCCGCTGTCGCGCACGCGGGCGACGGTGTCGTCGTCGAGCGGATCGAACGAAGAGTGCATCAGCGCGTCCACGCCGGCGTCGATAGCCAGTCGATAGTCGGCTACCGAGTGGGCATGGGCGAGCACCCGCAGGCCGAGCTGGTGCGCTTCGTCGACCAGCGCTTGGGCGACGGGTAGCTCGATAGCGGGCAAAGGTTGGTCGGCGTAGCTGCGATGCATTACGGCGAGCTTGACGTGGTTCATGCCTGCTTCGGCCACGCGCTGGACTGCTTGCCGCGCCGTCTTGTCCGATCCGCAAGTCAAGGCCACGCCCAGCTTGGCGTAGATGCCGGGCAGCCAATCCAGCGGATAGCCGTCTGGAGCCGTCAGCACCGGTCCCGCACAGGAGATGCCCGGGCCGGCGGAGGCGGACTGGTCGGTGAGCTCCCGCAAGGCTCGGACAAAGGGCGCCGAGCAGCCCATGTCACCGATTGTGGTGACCCCCGAGGCGAGTGTGGCCCGCAGGTTCATGGCCACTTGGCGTGCCGACACCGGCTCGAGCAGACCGAACATGCCGCCGCGCGAAATGTGTACGTGGCTGTTGATCAAGCCTGGCAACACGCAATGTCCGCGCACATCCACCAGATCGTGTCGAGAACGACCGCTGTCCAGCTCAGCATCCTGACACTGACGCACCTCTCGTATGAAGCCGTCAGCGAGCTCGATGCGGGTCAGACCGCGCACGAAGCGACGGCCATCGAACACGCAATCAGCAAGTAAGGTTTGGGGTTGCTCGAGCTGTTCCGCGCTCATCGAGAAATTTCCTCGTCGGGTTCCGGTGCGCTTGTAGCTTGCTGCCGGCAGGCTGCGGGGTAAACCCATCGGTGACATGAATGATTCCGTCGTCGGTCGCATGGGTCGCTGGGTCGCACAGCTCGAGCCCGCCAACGTTCCCCCAGCTTGCTTCAGCGCGGCGCGCTACCAGGTGTTGAACATGATCGCGGCCGTCCACGCTGCGGCGCGTTCTAGTGAGACGGCGGCGCTCAGAGGTGTCGGCGGATTCGCTGGTAGTGGGCGGGCGACCTGCTTGGTGGATGGCTCCAAACGCGCCCCGCATGACGCTGCCTTCGACAACGCGGCCTACTCGATGGCCCAAGACTACGACGATATCGTGTGGATGGGACACACCTGCCATTCGGCGGTGTTTGCCGCCTTGGCTGTTGCCGAGCATGAGGGCCTCGACGCGGCCCAGTTCCTCACCGCGGTCGTGGCCGCGAACGAGGTGGCAGGGCGTTTGGGTGCGAGCAGCTTCTTGGGGCCGCTCAATGGCCAGATGTGGACCTTCATTCATCTGATCGGCGCTGCCGCCGCCAGCGCCAAGCTGCTCCAGCTCGATGAGGAGCAATGCGTTCACGCGCTAGCCATTTCTCTAGCGCAGCCCAACTTCGCCTTGCAGCCCGGATTCATGACGCCGAGCTCCAAGCTGCTTGCAGCCTCCACGCCCACCGCTACGGGCATCCAAGCTGCCTACTATGCGCGCGCTGGTATGACTGGCGAGCCGCGCATCGTCGAGGATGTACGCGGCTTCTGGTCACGGTTCAGTTATCTGCCGCTGCCTTCGATGCTCGAAGGCTTGGGGGACTTTTGGACGACCCAAACCCTCACCATCAAAACCTACCCAGGTTGCCACTATTTCCAGACGGCTTGTGCTGCCCTCGAGCAGCTGCGCGATCGGGTAGGGCAAGAGCGTCTGCGCGGTTTTCAATCCATGCACATCGAGACGACCAAGCTCGGAATCGAAGCCACGCGCTTTGCTCGGGAGTACGCCGAAGCGACCGGGCGCATCACCCCCGTCAACGTGAACTTCGATCTGCGCGTGACCGCCGCGCTCATGGTCCTGGCGGGGCGCCTTGGTGGTGCAGAGGTCGAGCCGGTGTTTCTAGATCAGCAGGCCAGCGCGATTGGCGAAATGCTCGAGCGCATCAGTGTGCGTCATGCTCCCAAGCTGACCTTACGGACCGTCGGCAGCGTACGCGCGCTCGGTTCAGGTCGCGCCGCCCTCGGCTCGCTCGGCGTGGGTGACGTGCTTGCTTTGATGGGGCGCTATCGCCGTGAGTACCGCTCGGAGCTGGTCGGAATGGCTGAAGCAGGCGCTTGGGCGCGCGCCATCAGCGCTGCCATCTTCAAAGCTGGCCGCGCGCCGGAACACGCGGCGGACAGAAGCGCAGTTCCGCTCTACTTTCCGAATCGGGTTACCGTCGAGCTTGCCGATGGCAGCACCGAATCTGCGCGCGTCGATTTGCCGCCCGGCTCGTTCTGTAGCGCCGACATGCCCCAGGCCGTGCGCGCCAAGTTCCTGCGTGAGACGGAGGCGTCGCTGGGTCGACGAGGTTCCGAGCGCGCCTACCAAGCGGGGCTCGTATTGGGCCAAGGTGCCTCCTTGGAGGACTTGGTCGCATTGGTGGCGCAGCCAGCGAGCTGACGAGGCGACACCCAGGCGGCACCCCTACTCCAGGGCGTTCATGATTGCGCCCGGAATGGCGTCGAGGCTCACGACCTTTTCTGCCGCTCCGAGCTCGACCGCGACGCGCGGCATGCCGAATACCACACAAGATGCTTCATCTTGGGCGATGGTTGGGGCGCCGGCGTCCTTCATCAGTTTGAGGCCCTTGGCGCCGTCGCCCCCCATGCCGGTGAGTATGACGCCCACGGAGTTGGCGCCGGCGGGGCGCGCGCCCCCGCGGGCCAAGACGTAGCCCGGGGGGCGGGGTGGGGTGT
>CAZRGL010000368.1:0-819 GCA_964599485.1 uncultured Polyangiaceae bacterium | reverse complement strand
GGAACATGACGTCGACTGAGGGGCGGTGTCGGTTGACCAAGGGGCCATCCTTGACGTTGACGTAGTAGCGCGAGCCGGAACGCCGCAAGACCATGTGCTTGTTTCCGGGAGCCAAGAGCGCATTGCCCGTGGCCACTGAATCACCGTCCTCGGCCTCCTTGACCTGCATGCGCGAGATCTCGTTGAGCCGTTCTGCAAAGGAGCGGGTGAAGTTCTCCGGCATGTGTTGCGTGATGACCGTGCCAGGAGCGTTGACGGGCATGGCCTCGAGTATGGAAGCGAGCGCTTTGGTGCCACCGGTCGAGGCGCCTAGAGCGAGGATCTTGTTGGTCGTCTCGGCCATCGCTGCCAGCCGCGTGCTCGGCGGTGCGGCAGAGCTCAAACGGGCTACGTTGACGTGCGCTGCAGACTTGATCTTCTCGACGAGCGTTTCGGCCATGTCGCCGACCGTGTACGCGCCACCTGGTTTGGACAGCACCTCGACCGCGCCCGACTCGAGCGCTTCGATACACATCCGCGAGCCTTTGGGCGTCAGCGAGGACACGATGATGACCGGCATCGGGTGGTGGTGCATCAAGCGCCGCAGGAAGGTGAGCCCATCCATACGCGGCATTTCCACATCCAGTGTAATCACGTCAGGAACCATAGTTTTTAATCGTTGTGCCGCCACAAAAGGATCCTGAGCAGAACCAATAACCTCAATCTCTTCATCAGATTGCAATATCTTAGTTAGGGTTTGACGTACCACTGCCGAATCATCAATAACAAGAACACGAACTTTCCTCATCCGAACTCCTAAACTTCCCTTTCCGTGATCTG
>CAZRGL010000367.1:0-11272 GCA_964599485.1 uncultured Polyangiaceae bacterium | reverse complement strand
CATCATCCAAGGGCAAAACGCCAATCCGCAAGGCGTGGCCATGCTCGATACGATGAACAACTCGCTGCCGATGATGATCCCATCGACCACCTTCACCAGTGGCAGTGGACCTTTCGGCAAGGCTGTGCTCGACACCGGGCCCTATGGCCTGTCTTGGGGGCTCGACAAGGTGCTCTACGTGGGCAACACCGAGAGCAATGGTCAGTACCACGCGCTGGATTTGGCCATGCAGACCAAGACGCTGGTCTACCAGTTCGGCGCGCGGGTGCTGGCCTCCACACCCTTCGACAAACTCTGGATGCTCGTTGGCCTCGACGGCGGCGACGTCTACAAGACTCCGGTGTCGGGAGTCGTGGCAACGCCGAAGCTGCTCGTCTCGCTAGGTCAGGACATCACCAGCATCCAACGCGACCCGTGGAGCGGTCGAATCTACGCCGCCCTCGCCGACAAATCTGTCATGTCCTTCGCTGCAGACGGCAGCGATCTGAAGGTCTTTCAGATGGCGTCAGAAGTCGGTCGCATCGCTTTCGCACCCGACGGCTATCTCTACTACCTGATGAAAGTGGGCTTTCCATCGCTCGCCGAAATCGAGCGCTGGCAGCTGCCCACCAGTCTCTGAGATTGCTCAGGAGCTGTCGGGCGCTGGGGTTTTGCCGCTGTCGGGCGCTGGGGTTTTGCCGCTGTCGGGTGTTGGGGTCTTGGCGCTGCCTTGCCACCAATGAATTGCCTGCAAGAAACCCGCGCAGAGCAGATAGCCCAGCGCCCAGCGCCGACCGGTGCCCACACCGATGTCGTACAGCGCGCCAGCTGCAGTCATCTTACCGGCGTGGATGAAGCCGAAGAACGCCGCCAGCGCGCCGATACTCGCCCACTGGGCAGCCCGATCGAAGCGGCGCTCGATGAGGAAGGTGCTGATCGCAGCCCAAACCATGCAGGTGATGAGGAAGCCTTGTGAGATCGCCACCAGGCCGTCGATGTTGATGCCCGCCATGGCAAATGCTTTCGGGCTGTCGAGCACCTTGCCGGCCAAGCCGCGATCACCGATAGCGTTACCGGCAGCGCCCAGCGTTTGTGACAGGATCAACAAACCCCAGGCTGCGATGGCCGGAAAGAGGCCCATCGCCACGGCCGAAGCGTGCTTTCGAGGAACGGCTTCGAAGGCTTGGGCAGTGATGACCACGCCGATCCAGAGCACGATGGCCATGCCCGCCTCGATGGGGATGAAGGCGTGGATTAGTGAGGTCAGGCCGAAAAGCGCCACGATGGTGAAGAAAATCCCGTTGAGGATCGAGTAGCCCGAGCGTGCGCCGAGGCCTTTCCAACCCGGGTGACCGATGTAAATCGTCGTTGGAAAGCAGGAGCCGAACAACGCTGCCAACATCGAGCCGCCACCGTTGACCGCCAGTGAAGGCATGGTTGGATAGCTGTCACCAGCGGCCTCCGCCGACTCGATGTTTTGCAGCGAGCCGATCACGTTGAACAAGCCCATCGGCAGCATCACGGGAATGAGGTACTGCATGGCGAGGGGATGGCGCAGCCCGGCGATCATGTCGCCGACTACCGGCACCGGGAGTCGCAGTCCGACGTTGGCCAAAGCGGGGCGGATGTTGGCGGCGTCGACGGGTGTCGCTTGGTTGCCTATCGAAAAAAGCACCCATGCCAAGCCTGTACCGAGAAGCACCGCCCAGGCGCCGCCCGGGATGCGCAGAGGCATCTTCTTGAGGCCGGCGAAGTAGGTGGTGAGGATGACGCCCAGGGGCAGCATTGCTACCAGCGGCATGGCGAAGGTCTTGATGGCGAAGTCGATGGCGATGAAGCTGATGGCGATGCCGGCGAGCGTGGACAGCAGGGCGGCACGAGGCGTGGCCTGACGGATCCGCTCAGCCACCAAAGAGCCGAGTAGCTCGATCACTGCCGAGACGAAGCATGCGCCAAGGCCGATTTGCCAGGACAAGGTCGCCGCTTGGTCGGGGGTCATTCCCTGTGACAAGGCCGCCAACTTGATGGGCAGCATGACCAAGAAGACGTAACCGAAGAGTGAAACCGTGTTGATGCCGTAGGGCAGGGCGGTCACGTCGGTTCGTCCGGTCTCGGCCGACAGCTTGCGCGATTGCCACGCATAGAACGCGTTGCCGGCCAACAAGGACACCGCGGCGCCGGGGATCACCCGCCCGAGGAGCAGCTCCTCGGAAAAACCCAACACGCCTTTGCAAAGACCTAGGATGAGCAAGAACTGGATCAGATTGTCGACTGCCAAGCCGAAGAAGCCGTCGATGTCGCCGCCGACGAACCAGGGTTGGGCAACGCCTTTGCCGTCGCCTGAAGTAGATGTCTTTGCACTGGCCATGATGGCGCCGAGACTTACACGAGCGGCGCCCGTTCTCAAAGCGCCAACCCCGATGGTCGCAGTTAGCCGGCTGGGGCCCTACAATGCGCCCATGGGTTACACAGATACGATCAACCGCGTCCTTGCCGGCAATTATGACGAGGCCAGTGACGAAGAAAAAGAAGAGGCTGTCGGCAAGGTCGTCACGGTGTGCTCGGTGGCGTCGGCCGCTGTGGCCGTTCAACCAATCCCCTTTGTGGACACGGCGCTGATCTCGCCAATTCAAATCGCCATGGTGCAAGCCATTGCCCGCGTGCATGGTCACAAGCTCGATACCAAGTCGATCCTCGAGATCCTGTCGACCTTCGGGGCCAGCATCGTGGCGCAGAATGTGTTGATGGCGGCGGCCAAGTTCATTCCCTTTCTTGGTTGGGTGGTGGCCATCTCGATGGCCTATGCGTTGACCTACGCAGTCGGCGAAGTGAGCCACGCGTATTTCAAGAGCGGGCGCGGCCTTTCGGCCGATGCGATGAAGGATTTGTTTCGTCGCACCTACGAGCAGAAGAAGAAGGAGAAGCAGGAGCAGAACAAGTCCAATGCTTCGCTCAAGGACAAGCTGACCCAGCTCAACCAAGCCCGCGAAGCTGGCTTGCTGTCCGATGAGGAATTCGCGCAGAAGAAGGAAGAGCTCCTAGCGAGCTTCTGACGGGCCGAAAACACGCCCGCGCCATGAGGCGAATCAGCTTGCCTCGGCATTGCCATGGGTCGATGGTCAAGGCATGGATTGGACGCTGAAGCGCAACACTGCCCCCGAACGGCCCGGCCCACTGCTGCTGATCATCATGGACGGTGTTGGGATCGGTCGCGGAGATGAGGGCGATGCGGTCCACCTGGCGCGCACGCCGGTGCTGGACCAATTGTTCGAGCGCCACCCTCACATCAAGCTGCGCGCCCATGGTCGAGCGGTGGGGATGCCGTCGGACAAGGACATGGGCAACAGTGAAGTTGGTCACAACGCGCTAGGCAGCGGACGGGTGTTCGATCAGGGGGCCAAGCTCGTCGATCACGCTGTTTCCAGCGGCGCCCTTTTCGAAGGACAGGTGTGGCGTGATGCCATGAGCCGTTGCACCGCTGGCGGAGCGCTACATTTCGTGGGGCTGCTGAGCGACGGCAACGTGCACAGCCACATCGATCATTTGCTGGCAATGATCGCCCGTGCTGACCAGGCCGGGGTGGCTTCGCTCTATGTGCACGCATTGCTCGACGGACGAGATGTCGATGAGACCTCGGCGCTGCAGTACGTGGATAGGCTCGAGCAGGTGCTGGCGCCCATCGACGCCCGCGCGGGGCGTCGCTACCGCATTGCTTCTGGCGGCGGCCGGATGGTGGTGACCATGGATCGGTACGAAGCCGACTGGAGCATCGTACAGCGCGGCTGGAACGCGCATGTGCTAGGCGAGGGGCGACGCTTCCCTAGCGCCACTGCGGCGATAGAGACGTACCGCGCCGAACAAGCGGGCATTACCGATCAGTTCTTGCCGGCTTTCGTGATCAGCGAGCAAGACGCGCCCGTCGCAACCGTCAACGACGGCGACGTGGTGTTCTTCTTCAATTTTCGTGGCGACCGCGCCATCGAGCTGAGCCGCGTCTTCGAACAAGACGAGTTCACCCACTTCGACCGCGTGCGCCGCCCCGAGGTGCTCTACGCCAGCATGATGGAATACGACGGGGATCTGCACATTCCCGCGCGCTTCTTGGTCTCGCCCCCCGAGATCGACCGTACCCTCGGTCAATACCTCAGCCACAACAACGTGACCCAGCTCGCCGCAGCCGAAACGCAGAAGTACGGCCATGTGACCTACTTTTGGAATGGCAATTGTAGCGGCTTGTACGACCCCGAGCAGGGCTGCTACCTCGAGCAAGCTGCCGTCCAGGAGCAAAAGCCGCTCTACACCGCCCAGCTGCGCCGCAGCCCGCTCGAGACCTTTGTGGAGATTCGCTCCGACGTGATCCCCTTCGAGCTCCGCCCCTGGATGAAGGCTGCCGAATTGACCGATGCAGTGATTGACCGTCTGCGCGCCGACAAGCCGCGTTTTGCGAGAGTCAACTTCGCCAATGGTGACATGGTGGGTCACACAGGTGATCTGCAGGCCACGACGGTGGCTGTTTCAGTGGTCGACGCCAGCATCGGTCGGCTGCTCGATGCCGTGCGACAGCTAGATGGTATCGCTTTGATCACTGCCGATCACGGCAACGCTGACGAGATGCTCATGACGGACAAGAAGGGTGGCTTCGTTGCTGATGACGATGGTCGCCTCAAGCCCAAGACCAGCCATACGCTCAACCCGGTGCCGCTGATCCTCTATGACCCGCGGCAGGACAGCAAGCTGTCGCTGCGCGTCGACCCAGGAGCGGGCTTGTCCAACGTCGCCGCTACGGTGCTCGAGCTGCTCGGCTTCAAGCCACCGGACGACTACGACCGAAGTCTGCTCGATTGATGCTGAAAGCATTCATCAACAAGCGCCCCATCTGCTTTGCGCTTCTTCTGACTTTGGCGGTCGCTGCGCCGACGCTGACGTTCGGCTTTTCCACGGACGACTACATTCAGCAATTGGCGCTCGAGGCCTACTTGGGCGTCAATCCTGCCCCTGTTCCGGTATTGGACACCTACTCCGATCCGTTGGGGTTGTTCAACGCGTTTCACTTCTTTCAGGGCAACGAAGCAGAGCTGCGCCTCGCGATCAGAAATAGCGAGGTGCCATGGTGGACACTGCCCCAGCTGAAGGTCACCTTCTGGAGGCCACTTTCCAGCTTGCTGATGATGGTCGACTACCAGCTCTTCGGTCGCAGTCCGGCTGGTTACCACGCCCACTCGGTGCTTTGGCTACTGAGCCTGGTTGGAGTTTGGGGTCTGCTGCTGCGACGCCTGCTGCCAGGGGGGCTCGGTGTGCTGGCTTTGGTGTTGTTCGCCATCGATTCGCGCCATTTCATGCCCGTGGGCTGGACGGCCAACCGCAACGCTCTGGTCACCGCTGTGCCTGCGTTGCTCGGTTTGCTGGCACATGTGCGCTATCGGACTGAAGGCTGGAGGCCCGGACGTTGGCTTGGTCCTGGCTGCTTGGCTGTGGCCCTGCTTTGTGGCGAGGCGGCGCTCGGAGCATTTGGCTATCTGCTGGCTTTTGAGCTTTGGGGCGCTCCAGGAGATAGGAGACAACGCGCCCTGGGCTTAGCACCGTTCATCGCGATTGGGCTGCTATGGGCGGTGAGCTACAAACTCATGGGATTTGGGACCTTCGGCTCGGGACTCTACGTGGATCCGACATCCGAGCCGCTGACCTATTTGCCCCTGGCGATCCAGCGAATCGTGGTGCTGTTGGGTGCCCAGCTCGGAGGCCTACCCTCAGAGCTGTGGCTCTTTGCGCCGACGCTGCTGCCTCTGCAAGTTGGCTACGGGCTGCTCATGTTGCTCGTGGCGGGATTGTTGCTCCACGCCGCCTGGCCCTCGCTGCTGGAGCAAGAGCGCAAAGCGGTGCGCTGGCTCTTGCCCGGAGGCATACTCGCGCTCTTGCCGGTGGTCGCGACCTTCACCCTCGATCGACTGCTGCTTCTGCCAGGTCTCGGTGGCAGCGTCATCGTGGCCATCATGTTGCGCAGCTGCTGGCGCGCGTTGCGTAGCTTTCGTGCAGGCACGACGGGCGTGCGGGTACGGGCCTGTTTGCTGCCTCCTCTCGCGCTGGTTCACGTCGTGGCCCAGCTCGGCACTTGGGGGGCGCTCAGCGTGCTGACGACGTTTGCAACGAAACGCGTCGATGAAGTCATCAGCGGTGCCGAGATGCCGACGCGGCAGGTGGATCGCAGCGATGTGATCGTCGTGTACGCTTCCGATCCCATTATCGCCATCTACCTGCCCATCGTGATGAGCTGGCAGGGCCGGCCGATGCCGCGCTCACTGGCGACTCTGTCGCTGAGCCGCAATCCCCAGCGGCTCACCCGCATTGGAGCGCGTCGCTTCGAGCTGAGGGCATTGACGGGAACCCTGCTCGAGACGGCGTTCGAACAGCTCTACCGCGGCAAGAAGCACCCTTTGCAGCAAGGTGAAGTCATCAAGGTCAAGAGCTTCAGTGTGCGCATCAAGGAAGTCGTTGGCGGGCGGCCGACCGTGATCGAGGTCGAGACAGACCGGAGTCTCGACGACGCGACGCTGCACTTCCTGGCGTGGCGCGACGGCGGGCTGCGCAAGCTCGTTCTGCCACCTCACGGCGAGCACCTCGACTTGCGTTGGTCCGTGGGACCGATGGGCCTCTGAGCGTCAGGTGCCAGCGCCCTCAGGGCTTGCGTTGGCGATCACGCAGCAACTGGTATCCGTAGAAGGCTAAGCCGACCAGGGCGCGTTTCACCCGCCCGGCGCGCTGCATCCGGCGGGCTACCCAGGTGTAGAGCAAGGTTGCGTCGAAGTTGCCGCCCAGTCCGGGGCGTCCGCTGCGGCCCCGCGCGAGCTCGGCGTCGACCCGGACTCGGCTGCCTGGCTCGGTCAGCAAGGCGTAGGCGCGATTGATCCGCCCCATTCGCTCGTTGGCGGTCGCGTCGTCGGGATTGCGGTCAGGATGATGCTGGGCGGCGAGTCGGCGATAGCTGCCGCGGATCTGTTGCTCCGTGGCGCTGACCGGTACGCCGAGTACCTGGTAAGGATTAGCGATCTCCATTGATTGCAATCAGCTTAGCCCGAATGGACCACGGCGTCGTCCCGGGTACATCGTATGCACGCGGCCCAAACCTGCAAGGCAGCGCAGTAAGGAGCGCGTCTGCCAAACAAAAAAGTAGGGTGACAAAGGCTCGAAGTCACGGGACCATGATGTGGGGAAGTTCTTGGGTGCTGCCATACCGTTTTTGATTGGGCGGTGCGTTTGGTTCGAAGGTCGGCTTCTGTGACCCGACCTTAGGACGCTTTGCGCTGTTCATAGGAGAGGCGTATGGAAGCAAGGTCGTCGATGAGGCTACCAGTCACGTGCTGGTGCGCTGTGTTGCTCTTGACTGTTGCTGCCTGTGGGGCAGAAGTGCTGGTGGATTTGCCGAACCCTCCGCAAACGGCGACATCCACCTCGAGCGGAGCCCAGGGCGGACAAGGTGCTCAAGCCGGCGCGGGGGAGGGCGCCGGAGGATTGGGAGGCGGCGGCACACCGTGCGTGCCTGCCCAATGTCCAGGTGTGGATAGCGATTGCCGCGTGCGCGCTTGTGTTGCAGGCAGCTGTGGCTATTCGTTCATGGTCGTCTCAGCAGCGTGCGACGACGATGGCGGCAAGGTCTGCGACGGAATGGGCAACTGCGTCGGCTGCGTGTCAGCTTCTGATTGCGCGCCCAGCGAGGTCTGCGAGCAAAACAGCTGCGTGACGGTACCGAAGTGTGGCAACGGCGAAATCGATCCTGGTGAGCAGTGCGATGGCGCCAACCTGGGCGGGCAGAGCTGCTCCGGCCTGGGCTATTGGGCGGGCAAGCTCAAATGCAGCTCGTGCAGCTATGACACATCGGATTGCTCCAACTGCGGAAATGGTCAATGTGACGGCAACGAAACTCCGAAGAGCTGTGCGAGCGATTGCGGGGCAGTCGACATTTCCGCCAGCCAAGCCCATACCTGCGCATTACTCGGTGACGGCACCGTGTGGTGCTGGGGAGTCAACGCCGACGGTCAGCTCGGCAACGGTAGCACCAAGTCGAGCAAGTTCCCGGTCAAGGTAATGGGCATCAACACCGGCAAAGCGATGTTCACCTCGCTCAAGCACAGCTGCGCGCTGCTGAACGATGGCACCATACGCTGCTGGGGGCACAACGGCGCCGGGATGTTGGGTGACGGCAGCCTCAATTCCAGCACCGTGCCTGTTGCGGTCGTCGGTATCTCGGATGCAGTTGCGATTGCGGGCGGGCGCTATCACACCTGCGCGCGGCTTGCCGATGGTGGTGTGCGCTGCTGGGGGCACAACGAGGCGGGCGTGCTCGGCGACGGTAGTACGGACTCGAGCTTGGTGCCGGTAGCCGCAAGTGGTTTGAACAGCGTCACGGCTCTGAGCGCCAACACCTACAACAGCTGCGCGGTGCAGCTCGATGGGACAGGTTGGTGTTGGGGCAACAACGCCCAAGGCCAGCTTGGCAACGCTGGCGAGCCAGGCGGCAATGCGCCCGTGTTGGTTCAGCAGCTGTCAGCCGCCACCGACATCTCAGTCGGTTGGTTTCATAGCTGTGCGGTGCGCGTCGATGGCAGCGCGCGCTGCTGGGGGCACAACCAATATGGTCAGCTCGGCAACGGAACCTGGCAGAGCAGCGCTGTGTCCGGGGCGGTGGTCGGGCTCTCGGGTGCAGTGCGCATCAGCGCTGGTGAGAAGCACAGCTGTGCCGTGGTCAGCGATGGAAGCGCGCGCTGTTGGGGCAACGGCAGCCATGGGCAGCTTGGTCACGCGAGCACGAGCTCGAGTCCTTTACCGGTGGCGGTTACTGGGCTGAGCGCGGTCGTTGCCATTGCCGCTGGCGACCGGCACACCTGTGCCGTAGAGAGCAACGGTAATGCTTGGTGCTGGGGCGACGGCACCGATGGACAAATCGGCAACCTCACGGAGTTCGCCTCGATACCGACCCTCGTCGCCCTTCCCTAGTGTGCCGAGAGCGAGACGTTCCTAGGCTGAGCTGACTTCACTCAGGACACTGGCGGAGTCAGCCGGGCCATGTCTGCAGCGAGGGTGTCGCGGATCCGCTTGATGGTTGCTCCCCGCAGGCCTTCCTTGGTGAGCTTGTAGGCGGGCGAGGACAGAGCCGTGAGCTGTTTCGCCTCATCGATCGCCTCATCGAGAAGCGAATCGGGAGCGACGGTGCGATCGAGGTAGCCAACCTCTGCCGCTTGCTCGGGGTCGTAGATCTTCGCTCCCAGCGTGGCGGCGGTGAGCTGGCGGACATCGAGCCGATCCCGCGCGAGCTCCTGGGCCAACATGGGCAGCGGCATTCCGATGGCCAGCTCGTTGAGGCCGATTTTGAACGCCCCGCTGACGCCGATGCGCACGTCGCCGCAGAGCAACACCAAGGCGCCTCCAGCTAGGGCGTGACCTGTACAAGCCACCACGAGCGGCAGACCGAAGCCGTAGAGCCGCTCATAGAGATCGGCGCCGCGGGTGACCAGTTTATGGGCCTGCTCGACTCCTGACATCATGGTGCGCAGATCGAAACCCGCGCAGAAACGCCCGGGCCGACCCGCGAGCACCACTGCTTTGGATTCATTTTCAGCTCGATCGAGCGCGGCAAAGAGCTGCTCCATCAGCTCGTAGCCAAGGGCGTTGGCTTTGCCGTCGTCCAAGGTGACGAGCGCTACCGATTCGCGCATTTCGACTCTTACCAGGGGCTCACTCATGCTCTTGGTCCTCCGCAGTGATGTGCATAGCGCGGTTGCGCAGCGAGCGTTACTCGACCTTCAGCTCGGAGATCGGGTACCAACCGTCCTCGCGCCGTTCGCTGATGGCCAGATGCAAGGGCGGCAGCGGAGCGGTCGTGGGGTTTTGTCCTGCGCGATCCAACATGGCGAGCTCGATGGCATAGCTGCCTGGCGGCAGCTCGGCTGGAACGGTGAAGCTGTCGCTCACCGTCCAGTTGCCCGGCAGCCAGCTGCGTGTGTCCTGAGCGCTGTCGAAGCTCACGGTCGTTTCACCCCGCAATCGGTAGCTGAGTGTGCGACGCAAGTAGGCGGGGGCCACACCGAGGTTGCTCCAGGTCGAGCTGAAGCTCATGGTTTTGCCAGCTGACACCACGCTGTTGTGGTTGAAGCTGTCGACTACGAAGCGGTAGCCGTTCTTCTTGAGTAGATCTTGCAGCGCTGCGAGGTACGCGCCGGGGATCGTTGTGAACTTGGCGTTGAGCACCGAGGCGTGCTGCTCGAGGGCCCATTGGAAAGTCTTGTGGACTTCGCCATCTGGGGCAGCTGCGCTCCAACCCAGCTGCTGCCAGCCCGGCATGGTGCCACATACTTCGAGCTGCACCGGTGCTTTCTGCCAGGCTTGGGCAAAACCTGGCCAAGCGCTGGTGGCGTTGGTCAGCATGCTCGGATAGAGGTCATCGTGGTGGCTCCAGTTGCCCCCCCAAATCCCCCAGTCGCCCCAGCAGTCCACCCGCCAGCCGGCGCCACCTTGGACGGCGTGCAAGAGCAGCTCGAGCTCGTCGGAGCCGTCGAGGCCCAGCATCACCGTTGGCGTTTGCGTAAAAGCGTTCAGGTGATGGTCGATGAGCTGCTTGTAGGCCAACACAATCGCCTGCCGGGCTGCTGCATCTTGTGGGTCGTAGATTTCGATGATGCTCTTGCCACCATTCAGACAGGCCGTATTCCACTCCCCCCAGCAGCCCACCGAGCCGATGTCGACGTGATCGACAGCCGGATGGTCGTCGTAGCGCTTGGCGATGGCGTCGATGAGGCGGGCATGCTCGCTTTGGAAGGTCGCGTCGCGGTAGTCCGGCCAAAAGGTGTTGCCGGCGTCGCCCGCTAGCCAGTTGCCAGTGGCGCTGTAGGGCGGGTCGAGCAGCCACTGGGGCAAGCCCACAGCGCCGTCGCTCACGGTCATGATGCGGAACGAAAAAGTCTCGCCGAGGAGGTTTGCCGACTGGATCGCGTTGTCGATCATCGCGAAGTCGATTTCGTTGCGCGTCGGCTCAATCTGGCGCCAAGACCAACGGAAATACGCGGTTCCAGAGTCCGGATGGTCAGTTGGCCAATGATCGAGAACCCTTTCAGCGCACTGGGCTGGTGTGAAAGTGACTGGTGGCAGGTTGCACCACCAACCGAAGTGGAAGTTGGCCAGGTCTTCAATCGGTCCGATCTCGTGGTGACTTATCAGAAGCTTATGTCTCTAGGCTATTTCTCCTCTCTTGATATTGTCCGCGAATGGGGTGAGGAAGGCGTTGAGGTAACGATGACAATCACTG
>CAZRGL010000366.1:0-11272 GCA_964599485.1 uncultured Polyangiaceae bacterium | reverse complement strand
CAGCTCGGCTCTTTGCTGCTCAGTCGCCGTCTTTGCGAGGTTGTCGAATCCAAGGAGGATCATCGCCTCGCCGACAGCGCGGAAGTCTTCGTCGTGAAACAGGACCGCACCGTCGTCCATCACCGGCTCACCCTTACGGGACTGCACGAGCATCAACGCAGTGAGCACGACCTTCAGGTCGCGGTTGTCCTGCGCAAACGCCCAGCTCGCCCAGCGGGCAGCAAATTCATTGTCGAGCTTCCAAACCTCGGTGGCCTGACGGTAGAGCCAGGTTGCCACCTCCGGGAAGATGCCCGCCTTGCGATACGTCGCAACCTTGCGGCCGCGATCGTCACAGATGCCTCCGTCGCCATCGCGCACGCCGACACGAACGCGCTCAGCGCTGGCCTGGCCACGGCGCTTGCCATGCTTGACCAGCTTGTACACGACGACGCTGCCGTCGGGCTCACGCTCGTGGGTCACCGGCTGCCACCTCACCCCGATGGGCGAAGTCGGCTCGGGCGTGATCATACCTGGCCGGTTGTGAACCATGTGGTCGCTGTAGCTCGTCAGCTGAAGGATGATCCGTTCAGCCGGTCCCAAGTTCTCGTGCTGCATGTCGATACTCCTTCCTGATCTGTAGACAGGGCTCCCAGCACTATCTTTATTTCTTATCTTCAAAAGACGCACCACTGCTGTGGCGCTGACGTAAAGCGTTGACAGGACCCGCTAGCGGGGTCGATCGCGGGAACAGAAACGAAAAAAGCCGCCTCTGGAATCCCAGGGCGGCCATCTCGAGAGAAGCTCTCGTAGCGGGCGACGCCCTAGGTACAACCCTCGGGGTTGATCCCTCGATCTTTCTTTGAGGTGCACCCTAGCTCGCGGTTCGAGGACGTAGATGCGCACGCATAAGATGACAATTGCCCAGCAGTCGCAGCTGGGTCGACGACGACACCGACACTGCTACTCCAGCAGCAATGGCCCGGAATTGGGCAGATATGTTCTTGGTTCCTCGTCATGGTTGCAGGTTCTAGGACGTTCGAGTGCCCGAAGGATTCAGGTCAAATACGAAAAAAGCCGCTCGTCGTTGCCCGACGGCGGCTCCTCTTCAAAAGAGTGAGCCGCGCTAGTGGGCGCCCCCCGTGCTGTTGTGGCTGGGGAGGCACGGCATGGGCGGCTGAAGTCGGCAGGAGCAATCTCCTCGCAGCCCGGCTCGCTCATGTCGCACGTGGTGGTTCATCGTGACCTATCATTCGCTTTTTCGGTCGCAACTGTCAAGCCCCAAGAGCGCCAATCCTCATTTTTTTTTAAGGACAGCCTGATCACTTGCCGAAAAGCACGCGCGCGTATGCGTGAGCGGGCCTGTCGCCAAGCGCGCCTGCACGCTCGTGGTCTATTAGGGCGCCTACAGCGCCGCAGCGCTCTGCGGTTTCGAAGCAGCGAAGGGCCCAACGCAGGCGTTGACCAGCAAAGCAGGGCTTGCGGAATGCCGTCTCTTGGTAACGAGCGAGCAGCGGTGTGCTGTAGCCATGGTCGTGCAAGTGGCGTAGCGCTACGTCCACAAAATGGCGGGGGTAGACCAGCGAATTGACGTGCTGATTGGAGTCGCAGTGGTCGAGCCCAAAGACTACTGGCGCCGCGTCGAGCTGTAGCTCTGGGTCGAGCGGTCGCATTGGCTCGTCGAGCTGTAGCAGGGCTTGCGGCGCTGTCCAAACATGGTGTGTCGCCGGCACCAGCGGAGCTCCGTCGTGCTCGAGCTGGAGCACCTTGCGCTCTGCCGGCGCTGCGAAAGGCCGAGTGAACACGTGCTCGGCCAGCACCCAACCGGCGTCGATGAGCTCCCCCTCGTCATCGGGCGCAGGTCCGTGCGTTCGGCCTCGTGGCCCTTGGATCTTCACCCAGACATTGAGCATCAACCGCTCCACTGCCCCCTCCTCGTCGAGCACTTTGGCAAGCTGGTAGCGCCCCTCGGCCTGAACCGGCACGGAAACTGACAGAGGCCCCTGACCACCGCGAACCACGAGCCGGGACAGAATCGGCACGATGCCCTGCTCACGCAATTGATCGTCGATGCCACTGCGAGCCGCGGCGCTGCGCCAGAACACCTCGCCGAGCGCATAAGGCATACCGGCCAGCAGCAGGCGCCCGTCCTGACAAATGTCCTCGTAGCGCAACATGATCTCGGCCGTAGCGCGTTGCGCCTCGGGCACTTCGGGAAGCTCAGGGAATGGGGCCTTCATCATCATCCGCAAAGTGACAAGTGACTGGTACCGGTACCAAGTTTCCAACAACTCATGTGCTTGAATCTAGGGATAAATTCGACAAACTGTGGAAAACTCTAAGTGACAGGTGACTGGTACCGGTACCCGTTTTGGGTACCCGTTTTGGTACCCGTTTTGGGTACCCGTTTTGGGTACCCTGACGTGCTCGCCGGGGCGGGTCCGTAGCGCTTGGTGGGCCAGACACTAGAGCGCGCTGGCGATGGCGCTTTTCACCGTTTGGTATCCGACTCCGGTGGACAGGTTCGTGTTCACGGTGTCGCTCATGCGCAGCAGGGCGCTGAGCGTTCCGTCGCTGCCGTAGACGTAGATGTCGTCTTTCAGTCCGGCGTGGTGTCGGTCCCAAACATTCACCTCGGGGAGGTCTTGTAATAGCGGAAAGGCGCAGCGTTCGGTGAGGTTGTTCTGGGCATCGACGGCGTCACGCTTGTTGACGGCGTAGAATCGCACCGCATGACCGGCTGCCTGGAGCTCCTGGCGCATTTCTTCGAGGTAGAAAGCCTGCGACTGGCAGTAGCTGCACCAGCCAGCCAGCAGCGCTACGACAACCACGTCTTGCTCGGCCACCTGCAAGCCGTAGGTCGCCCCAAAGCCACAGCTGCGAGGCTGGAAGTCCTGTAGTTGATAGACAGGAAGTGGTGCGCCGACCTCGGTGGGCTCGAATTGCGCCGCGCTGCCGCCGGCCCCTCCACCGCCACCATCCCCGCCACTGCCACCACCGTCTTGGCTGCCACCGCCGCCGCCTCCACCAGCGGTCCCAATCACAGGGCCTGGTTTGGCATCGTATGCCGAAGCCGGCGGAGCCATACCGACGCAAGGAAGCGCTTCGTCCGTGTCGCAGCCAGACCCGAGCAGCGACAACGCGCAAAAGACCAAAATCGCCAAGGCGAATGTCAGTGACTTTGTGCTCTTGTCCATTTTGCTACCGGTGCGGGCCCTCCGTCGCCATCCAAGCAGAGCACATGACATGACAATACGCCACGAAGGTTCGACAGTCAGCGACGCTTGCAGGGATGGGCGCTTGCGGGCTCTTCGATGCCGACGCGACCCGAACGCCACACGACGGGCACAGCATCCCACATGCCACGAAGCGCCTTGCAATAGCTCTGCTCGAACAGCGACAGGTCCCAAACCAGTCGATGGCCCAGCTCACTGGCCGCGAACAGTGTGGTGGCATCTCGTTGCAGGTGCACGATGCGACCTGGCATGCGGGCCTTGGCCAACAGCGCACCATCGTCGAGACTCCACATGCCAACCACGCCGCTGTCGAAGCCGGCCAGCAACGTGCCGGACGGTCCGCCGAGCAAACAACGAACCGGACTGCGCGGCACTTGCGCCAAAGCGATGTGCGCATCACCTTGCACAACCAACTCGCCAACACTGGTGCCAAACACCAATTTGTCGCCGATCTGTCCAACCGCTGAGATGTCGGGGCCGGCTTGTTTGCGGCCGCGTTCTTTGCCGTCGACATCAAAGCGCAGAACTGCCGCGCCAACGGCGACCTCTGGTGTGAAGCCATCGAGGACTCCATCAGCGTGGTTGGCGATAGCCCCCTCCACACCACCCATCGCGTCGTAAGCAGCTCGGGTCAGCAAACGTGCAGAACGGTCGCGCTGTTCCCAAAGGAGTTGTGCAGCAAACTGCAACAGGGGCAGACAAGCCGATTCCCCGCCCACCGCGTCCACCATCTCGTCTATCAGCTCTTCGTCTTCGTAGGCATAGCCCGCCAGCTCGATGGGACGCGCCAAGATCTCCACCAGCGCCTCCCGTTCGAGACGCTGAATCACGACTACTTGCGCTAGCGCATCGACGACTTCGGGCCCCATTGCCAGCTGCCCTAGGAAGTCGTCACGGGCGGTCAGCACCACCCGCACGGGATCCTGTGGATCGTCGGCCGCCGTACAAATCGCTTCCAGATAGTTGGCACGTAGTTGCGCATCATCAACCATGGTCAGCAACTCTTCGAGCTGATCGACCACCATCATCACCTTGGCGTTGTCCGCCTCGGCAAGACTGCGCAACATCACCGACAACAGCCGGGGCGTGGTGCGCAGTTGCGCCCCCAGATCGGCTGGGTTGGTCCATTCGGCCAAGGCCATCTCATCGGCTGCCGACTCCGCATTGCTGCGAGTGGAATCCACCCGCTGCAGGGCCGTCGCCAGGGCGACAAAGGGGCGGTTGCCTGGGCGAACGTGCAGCACGGTCCATGCCTCTTGCTCATGCAGACGGGGCAACAGGCCAGCCTGAACCAAGGAGCTCTTGCCCGCTCCAGAGGGGCCGATAATCGGAAGCAAAGGCCGAGCGCGCAGCTTCTCCAGCAGCGCCACGACCTCGCGCTCACGACCAAAAAACAAGTCGGCGTGTTGCTCGGTAAATGCCAGCAGTCCTCGAAAAGGACTGTCCTCGCCCACCAAGCTCAATCGTGGTCCCGCAAGCAGCTCGCTCAAGCCATTGACGACGTCGTTAGCGGATGGACGCGCTCGAGGGTCTTTTTCGAGGCACCGCGCAACGAGATCGGCCAGCTCGACGGGCGCATCTGCTCGCTCATCCACCCGCGGGCAGGGCGCGACCGCGCATACCCGCTGTCCTTGGTAGGCAAGCTCCGTGGTAGCTGGCGCGCGAGGGGCAAGTCCCGCGCCCGGGACGGTTCGCTCGACGAGAGCCTCGAGGCCGACGGGCTCGAGCGATACGGGTGGTGGGTACATCTGCTCACCCACGATCAACTCGTACAAGATCACCCCGAGCGCCCAGATATCCGTGGCACCAGTACATTCCCCGAGCATCCACTGTTCGGGAGCCATGTACCGAGGCGTGCCAGCCATGGCGCGGCGGCGCGGCTCCTCGCCGATCTCGGCGGGCCCGACGCTTGGCGGTGGCACGCTGTCGCCACTGATGGCCGCCCCACTGCGCGCTCGTGATTCGGGTTGGCGCCAACGTCGGGCGAGTCCGAAATCCACCACGCGAAGCCGTCCATCTTTCGCGATGACGACGTTCTCGGGCTTGAGGTCGCGATGAAGAACCCCGTGACGGTGAGCTTCGCGAAGCGCTTTGGCGAGCGCTGTCCCGATGCGCATCACCTCGGGCAAGCTCAAACTTCGCTCGGCGCAACGCTGTGCCAAGTTCTCACCCTCGAGATATTCGAGGGCCACATAGGGGATGCCGCGGTGCTCACCAACCGCGTGTATGGCGACGATGTTGGGATGGCTGAAGCGCGCTGTCGTGCGGGCCTCGGTCAAGAAACGCTGCTCAGCTTCGGCGGTACCGAGCAGCCCGGGGTGGATCAACTTGAGAGCGACTTTGCGCCCCAGCTTGGTATCTCGGGCTAGGAACACCTGCCCCATGCCGCCGCGACCGAGCAAGCGCATGACGCGAAAATGCTCGACCATATCGCCGACTTGTAGAGCCTCGGCGGGCGACAGCAGAGAGCCAGCGTCAGCGGGCGCAGGTCGCTCGAGAAAACTCTCAGCGCGGCGGTCGTGCGCCAAGAGCCGCTCGAGTTGCTCGCGCAGATCGGAATCGGTTCCGCATGCTGCGTCCAGAAAAGCAGCACGGTCTTCGGGCTCGAGCTCGACAGCTTGCCCGAACAGCTCTTTGAGCTCTCGATAGCTGTCCGCTGGCATCGAGCCGATCATGGCGGCAGCGCGGTGCGCGGGCTACCGCAATCTGGGTCGCGGTGAGCCAAAGAGTCGGGCCCCGGTTTCTCTCGCCGAGATTGGCAGCACAATCCGTGATGTCCTACAATGTGGGACATACAGTTTCGTTCGCCCCCTTCTGGGGGTAAACTGAGCTGTTCTTCCTTTATCGGAGACCCCTATGCGCAATTGGTTGGGATACGCCGCCCTCTTCGCCTTGCCGCTCACCGCTTGCGGCGGCGACAACAATGCACCTGTTCTCGATCCGTTGGTCGACCAGAAAGCGCTCGTCAACAGCGTCCTGCAGATGACGCTGCGAGGCTCGGATGCAGACGGCGACCCGTTGAGCTTTGGCTTCGCCAGTCAATTGCCCGACATCACCAACCGCGCGTCGATCAAGAAGTCGGGTAACGATCGCGCCCTGTTTCGCTTCACTCCTTTTGCGTCGGACATCGGAGTCAACGCCTTCGACTTCACCCTCAGCGATGGTGAAGCGACAACGCGCGAAACCATTACGATCACGGTGGAGCTCGGCGGCGAAGGGAGCACATCACCTGTCTTCGTTCAACCGCTCGGCACCGGCGCCACGCTCGATTTGGAACAACAGAACTGCCTCGAGATCCCTATTGTGGTCGAGGACCCCGATTCAGCTAGCGTCACGCTGTCGCAAGAAGAACCCATCATCGCCGGGGCGACACTCGACCAGACGAGTGAGCTGGGCGGCACGTGGTCGTTTTGCCCAAGCAAAGAGCAAATCGCCAAAGAGGATCGCTATCCGCTGACCCTCGCGGCCGACGACGGAGAGAATCCCAAGACACGCAAGAACTTCTTGGTGGTGTTGCGCAGTGAGAACGCCAAGGAGTGCCCAGGCGAGGCGCCGATGATCACCCACACGCCCGAGGACGTCCAGAGCGTGGTGGATCTGACCATCAGCGTGAAAGTCAGCGACGATATCGGCATCAAGTACGAGCCGCTGCTGTACTACAGCGATACTCCTCCAGGCGATCCGCCCGATATTGGCGACATGCTCCAAGTCACGATGGAGCTGCTCGATGGTGACAAGAAGAGTGGCACCTGGGGTGCCGACGTCCCCAACCCGGTGGCCAACACCGAGTCTGGCTCGAGCGCGCAGCTGTACTACGTGGTCGCCGCCAAAGACAACGACGACGCCGAAGGCACCTGTGATCATTTGGTCCAAGCCCCGGACAAGGGAAGCTATGCCATCACCGTCACCAACCCAGGCGGCAGCGGCGGGTTGGGGCTTTGCGAGAGCTGCACGGCCGACGTGCAATGTGGCGAGGCCGGCGACAATTGTGTGTACCTCGACGGCGGCAACCACTGCTTCAAAGCCTGTGAGGGCGACGCACAGTGCCCCGACGGTTACTACTGTTCATTCTCTGAGTTCACCTCGGTCGACAACGCCAAAGCCCGCCAGTGCATCCCCAACGACTACAAGTGCAACAACGCGCCGCCTGGTTGCGTGGATGATAGCCATGAGGACAACGACAGCCTGCAGGAAGCCTCAGCGGCGGCTGTGCTTGCGCCCGGCAACTACAACAACTTGAAGAGCTGCCCTGGCGATGGCAACGACGACGACGAAGACTGGTTCCAGATCGACGTGTCCTCGGACGCGAAAATCGATCTGAGCATCATGGGCGGCAACAGCACAGATCTCGATCTGAGCTTGACCGACGCCAACGGCACCGTCGTCGAAAAGAGTGACACGCTCGAATCCAACGAGTCGCTGACGGCTTGTTTGACACCGGGCATCTACTACATACGCGTTTATTCGTGGAGCAGCGCCGAGAACAGCTACAGCCTCAACTACCAGCAGACATCGGAGAGCTGCTCCGGGCCAAACTGCCAGGACGACAGCTTGGAAGACGACGACAACGCCTCACAAGCTCAGTTCGCGGACCTCAACCAGGGCAAGTTCAGTGTCCAAACCAGCGCCATTTGCTCAGGCGACGAGGATTGGTTCGAGGTCATGATGTACGACGGCGAGACGCTCTACGCGACGCTCACGTTCTTGCAGAGCAACGCCAACGAGGATCTCGACTTGTGGATGTTCGACAGCGACGGCATGACCAACCTGAGCGGTTGCGACGAGCAGATGCCAGGCGGCTGCGATCCGCTCAATGGGCAGAGCGGAACATCAGACGAGAAGCTCGTCTGGCCCATCAACAAGACCGGTACCTACTACGTCGTCGTTCACGGCTGGGACGGCTCGGAGAATCTCTACGACATCTGCATCGGCTTGACTGAAAACGACTGTCCCTAATGGCTAGACTCATCCACACATGGGCGGCTGCGGCGGCCTTGCTGCTCTTGCTGAGCGCTTGTGGCCCCGAGCAAACCACCGGCGACAAGTCGGACCCGGTGATGAGTGACATCGTCGTCTCGGATCTGCAGCCGCAGGTATTGCTAGCCGGCTCGCAACTGGTCATTCGCGGCAGCGGTTTTGTGCCAGGTTTCGCGGGCAGCTCAGTATTGCAGCTCAGCGGCACGCTCGACGACGCAGCAGTGGAGGTCCAGCTCGAAGCCCAATTCGAAGACTACGACGAGCTGCACGTCGATTGGCCAGGCGGGCTCGCTGCTGGAATGGTCGTCGATACTGGGGTCTTCGTGGGGCAAGTGACGGTGCAGGCCGACAACGCCCTGGATGGACTCAAACACGACAGCCCGCCACTACAGACTCAGCTGGTGCTCGCCACGGAGCTATTGCCGCAGCTCGACAGCGTCCAGAACGAGGCCTTGTTCGTCAACGATCCGATCGTCGCTCACGGCCAAGGCTTTCTGCTCGGAGGCAGCGAGGGCGAGACGGTGGCAGTGGTCGAAGGTTGCTTCAAAGTGCAGGGCCAGGGCGCGTGCGTGCAGGTGAGTCCGACCGAGATCAAAACCAAGCCCTTCACCCCCTTCGACCGCAACCGGGTGGTCTTTCCGTTCGCTCCTCAGATCGCCGGCATCAAGCCGGGCAGCTTCAGCGGCAGCGTCCGTTTGGTCAACCGCCACGGTCCAGAAGCGAGCTTCGTCGAGCACAGCAGCAGTAGCGTCGACACGGCCAACGAGCTGGTCGAGCCTGCGATCTTCACCTTCACGCCGGCGCTTGCCTCGCTCGGCCAATTCGTCGACATCAGCGGCGGGGGCTTCGTCGGCGTTGTCCCGGGCGAGGTCAATCCAACCACGAGCGTGACGAGCATCATGCTCCAAGGGACCTTCACGCCCGAGAAGGGCGACAGCATTCCGGCCTCGCTGAGCCTCGTGCCGGAGTTCGTCAACGGGCAGCTGCTGCGCTACGTGCTCAACGAAGAGGATGAGCTCGGCCAAGCCGTCGATCTTCGTTTCGCCGCGGGAAGTTTCGTGGGAACCGCACGGCCGGTGGTGAAGTTCGGCATCGACACCGTCAACGGCAGCAGCACCCAAGTGACCCTCGGCATCGGCCACGTCAAGCAAGTGGTGTGGCTGCGCTTCTTGCCCACCTACGTGGAGAGCTTGCGCCATTTCGGACTGCGAGCCGCTGACCAGCAAATCCGCGACCGGGTCCTGCAGGTCGTGACGCGCGACTACGGCGGAATCAACATCGACTTCCGCACCGAAAAACCAACCGACTTCAAGCTCTACTCAGAGGTCGAGATCGGTGGCCCTGACCCCAACGGCATCGGTTTGCTCGGTTACGACAACACGCCAGGCAAAGACGACGGGAACGTTCGGCTCTACGACAAGATCGGTGGCGTCAATGCGCTCACCCAGCAGGACGGCTATCCCGGCTACGGCGGCGTGTTCGTCGAGTCACTGTTCAGCTTCAGCACCCACCCGGGCACATTTGCCAAGAGCATCGAAGGTGCCGACGTGGTGTTTGATCAGCTCTTTGATCCCTTCAGACCCGACCAAGGTGCTGCGCCTGCCGGCGCCAACGAGCTGGCCCAGCTCGCACCGCTCACGTCGGGACAAAGCTGCCCAGCCGGTGACCGCGCGGGCCGCATCGCCTGCGCTATTTGGGCGCTGGGCTCACTCATCGGCACAACGGTCACCCATGAGATTGCCCATTCTTTGGGCCTCGCTGATCCCGGTGGCTCAGCTTTCCACAACACCGGCGACTGGCCCAACGCGGTCATGGACTCAGGTCACGCGCGGGCGTTTCTCGAGCGCGCCGAGGTCAAAGGACACGGGCCGGGCATCTTCTGCGACCACAACTACAAGTACCTGACCAAAGTGCTACCGACGACCACGCCCGACCCAGAGCCAGTCCGCCCCGAGTGCTTTTGAGCACGCGAACGCTGGCCTCACCAAGAGCGAAGCCAGCGTCTTGCTGTATGTGCGCGAGTGCGCTTTCTGCCAACCTAAAGGGCTGAGCTAGCCGCTTCGGCAATCGCGCTCAGCGTTGGCAAGTAGCCGAAGTCGGCCTGGCCGTGGGAGCCGAGCTGCGCTGGGCAGATCGAGCCGACGACGCCTTGATTGTCCAACATCTTGAGCAGCTGCAACTGCCGCCGCGCGGGATAGGCCTTGGCGTAATACTGCGTCGTACCGAACTTGCCGTCCGGCGCTTGGCACAGTGGGTTGTCATTGTTGGGATCGTGGCAGTCGCATGCGGTGAACTTCGGATCGGTGCAGTCGCGCGGGTTGGGTAGCGCAAAGATGCACGCATACTGCAGGTCGCTCTGAAGCGTGTTGGTGTACTCGTGCCCGTTGATAGGATTGGCGAGCAAACCGGCGCCAGGAGCTGCACCTCTTCATGAATGGCAAGGGCGCAGCGCGCCGCGCGGGTAGCCTGCTGCAGCGCTGACTCGTTGCCTGACAAGACCCCAATCGCGCACCCGTTGGCCAGCAGCTCCAAGGGCAGGTCATGGGCGGCAGCCACACGCAGCACCGGTGAAGCACCCATCATCGGTGCCATGGGTGCCGTCGCAGTAGGCGCGTCCGCAGCCGGGCTCGCTGCTGGCGCCGGCCGCTTCGGAGGAGTACCGGGCCGTCCCACCATGATGACGCACACCACGCGACGCTCACTGTCGCTAATTCCCGACTTCGGCAGCGCGCTGAGACGGATGGGGCCGTCGTCGAGCTCACCCATCAATGCGAGCTGCTCCGCAACCTCTCTTCCGTTGGCAGGCCGGCGGTCAGGATTGCGGGACATCATGCGAGATACCACCTTGTCCAACGCGTCTGGCACCCTGTCGCCGAGATCTCGCAGTCGGGGCGTCTCCTCGAGCAAAATCCTGGCGAGAACAGCAGTGACGTTGGGGCCGTCGAAGGGACGCTTGCCGTGCAAGCACTCGAACAAGACGCAGCCGAGCGAGAACACGTCGGCCCGCGCGTCGACCTCCCGAGCGGAGCGCGCTTGCTCCGGGGCCATATACAGCGGTGTACCCACCATATAGCCAGTCT
>CAZRGL010000365.1:0-11273 GCA_964599485.1 uncultured Polyangiaceae bacterium | reverse complement strand
CAACGGTTTCGATCGCCGCGAAGTGACGCTCTCCTTCAGCGGCATGATCTTCCCCTTCAAGGGTTTTCTTCAACCCTATGTAAGCTTGGGGCTCAACACCGCGTTCGCACGTGTCGAGTCTACGGAATACACCGCTCGACTGGCGAAAGGCACTGAGGGGCAATACAACTATGTTGGGGCACAAGCAGGTCTGGGGCTCGAGCTGCGCCTCACCGGTTTGATTGGCCTGAACATCGAGGGAATGGGCTTCGTGCGCAAGCGCGTTGACTCGGACGCGAAAGCCCATCCCGAGTTCATCGACATCGAAACTGGAGAAGCTTCCAACACTTCGACTGGCGGCATGCTGCGTGCAGGCCTGTCGTTCTGGTTGTGAGAGAGGAGAACGGAACGTGACAGGACCAAAGCGTCAGGAACATCGCTACGGGCGGCTGACCATCGTGCTTTTCGCAACAGCATCTGCGTTGCTGTTGATGATGATCACGACCAGCCAAGCCTCAGCCCAAGACCGCCCATGGGGCAACGAGAAGGGGCAGGTCGACAAGCCCAAGACGAGCAAGAAGAGTGCCAAGAAGGCAGCGCCCAAGGGCAAGCTCCCCAAGAGCAAGGCAAAGCCCAAGGGCAAGCTCCCCAAGAGCAAGGCAAAGCCCAAGACCAAGCTCCCCAAGAGCAAGGCAAAGCCCAAGACCAAGCTCCCCAAGAGCAAGGCAAAGCCCAAGACCAAGACAGGCCCGCAGCCAGTGCCAGAAGAGCCTGAGCCTACCGTTGGCACGCAGCGCTTTGCGTCCCCCCCACCAGACGAAGGCAACGAGCAACAAGCCCCCGTGGCGGGCGTGACCGTTCGCGAGTCGGTTGCCACCTCGGCAACGCCCAGCCAGCCCAGCACGGAAGCCCAGCAGCGCGCCATCACCACGAATGTTCCGAAGCAGTTCGTCAAGGCGTTGTCACCCCACGGCACCTGGCAGCGCGACAAGACCTACGGCGTGGTGTGGACACCTGCGGTCACCCGCGATTTCGCTCCCTACCTCACCAATGGTCAATGGGCTGTCAACGACAGCGGCGCCTGGGTGTGGATGAGCCGTTACGCTTGGGGGAAGACGGCCTTCCATTACGGCCGCTGGGTCTGGCTGAGCAGCAAGAGCAGCTGGGCTTGGGTTCCTGCCGAGAAGTACGCTCCCGCCTGGGTGGTATGGCGCACTGGCAAGCGTGGTCACTACATCGGCTGGGCACCGACTCCCCCGCAGCCAACACCTAGCCAGCAGGTAAAGGTGCAACGACTGTCGTTCTGGTTTGTGCCCACGCGCAACTTGTTCGATCCAAAGGTCGAAAAGCATCTCATCACCGACCCCAAGGTAGGTCGCTCGATCCTTGCCCATTCGCGGATCCATCCTGGGCACTACCGCAAAGGTCACAAGGGGTTCGCGCCCGCTTCGCCGAGCTTCGATGATGCTCATATCCCGCAGCCGACCCGTCCGCCCGTGGAACGGCATCGCCGAAAGGTAGCCAGAGACCGCGCGCAGGCACGCAAACGACGACAACGACGACGACGCGCCCGGAGGTTTGCAACGCCGCCTCCGCGTCACCGTCTCCGTTACCGCTGCCGCGCGCTCAATACGCGACCGAGGGCGTGGCGCTGCGGAATGCAGTGAGCCGAATGTGCACCGTAAGCACGGGCACACAGTTGAATGCAGTGAGCACAGAGGATTTTGGACATGAGTAAGCAATCGGATTCGATGATGAGCAGCAGGCCCAGCCGCCCCAGTGTGGCACCCCGCCGTCAAGCAGCGGCGCTTCGCAACGGTGATGTAGTCGGAGGACATTACGTCATCGAGGAGCTCCTCGACGAAGGCGGTATGGCGGTAGTGTACGAAGCGCGCAACTCCGCCACGGGCAAGACCTGCGCGATAAAGATCTTGCACGCTCAACTCGGAGAGCAGCCGGAGTTCATGCGGCTATTCGCCAAGGAAGCCAGGGTCGGATCGGTCATCGGCGACAGCGAGCACATCGTCTCGGTGTTCGACGCTGGCCTCGACGCCGAGCGGGGCCTGCCCTTCATCGTCATGGAATTGCTCGAGGGTGAGACCCTAGAGCATGCGCTGCACCGTGGGCCACTGCCGCCAGGTGAGGTGAGCTGCTACCTGGGGCAACTCAGCGAAGCGCTCGGCCAAGCCCATGACGCGGGCGTTGTTCACCGCGATCTAAAACCGAGCAATCTGTTCATCGCCCGCGAAGACGACGAGCCGCCGATGCTCAAAGTCATGGACTTCGGTATCGCCAAAGTCCTCGAAGGCGAGGCCATTCGAACGGCCACTCAGATCGGCACGCCGGCCTACACTGCACCCGAGCAAATGGGCTCGACCACACGTCGCTTGGCTGCCAAGCAAGGAATCACCATCGCCCGCGGGATCAGCCCAGCCACGGATGTATGGGCCATCGGCTTGATTGCCTACGAGATGCTCACCGGTCTGCGCCCTGGCCACTACTGGGACATCGAAACGATGACCGAGCTGCCGATGAAGATCGCCTTCGAGGCGCTCGACAACGCATCGACGCGGGCAGCCGACAAGTCTGCCCTCCTGCCCGCTGGCTTTGACCCCTGGTTCTCACGCTGCATGCGTAAGGACGCAGCCGAGCGTTGGTCCGACGCCAGGGAGGCCATCACGGCATTGCTCGAGCTGATGGAGCGCGCCCAAGAGGACGCCGATGTGATCGACGTTGCACCGGTCAAGCTGCCACCACCATTTCCTACCACCTCGGATTTGCTGCCCACCATGGTTCGTGGCGCAGCACGTCCTGCGACCATCGCCGCAAAGCCGGCTGGCTTGGAGGATGCGTTGCCACCCTCCGCCACCCCTCCGCCTCCGGAGCCCGAGCCTGCGGCGCGACGCTCGACCGGCGACCCAGTGGTCGCTCCGGTCTCCAACGAGCCCCGGGGACGAATGTCACGGTGGGCCTACGCTGGAGCCGTTGCTGCAGCCGCCCTCGGTTTCGTCGGTTGGCTTGGCCTTCAGGAGCCGAGCAGCAGCGCCGCTCAGTTGTGCCTCAGCGAGGCACAGGTCGACGGACGCGCCGAGCAATGCGAGAGCGCTTGCGGGCCCGACGGGTTGCAGAGCTGCGCCCGACTCGGTGAGCTCTACGAGCAAGGCGACGGCGTAGCGGCCGACGCAAAACGCGCCGCCAGCTTGTACGCGCAAGCGTGCGGCGTCACCGAAGCGTTCCCGTCGCCCGGTAGCAAAGCCCTCAGCGGGGAAGCGCGCCGCGCGTGGCTCAAGCGGGTCGAAAAGAGCGCCTGCACCGTCGGCAACTGTGTCGGCGCGGCCTGCGCCGAGCTGGCGAGCTTCTACCAAGACGGCAACGGCGGCTTGGCCAAGAGCGAGCGGGCGGCCACGGCGCTGTTCAAGCGCAGCTGCCAGCTCGAAGATCCGGCGGGCGCGCAGCAGCGCGGCGTAGCGGGTTGCGTTGGTCTCGGTCAGCAGCGGCAGCGGGCCGGGCAATCAGATGCCGCCCAGGCCTACTTCAAAGCCGCTTGCGACGGCGGCGTTGCGGTCGGCTGTGTAGCGCTAGCCGACTCGCTGCAAAGCAGCGACGCGCAAGGTGCCGAGAAGACAGCCCGTGGGCTCTATCAGCGCGCTTGCGACGATGGCGAGCTCAATGGCTGTACCCAGCTGGGCCAAATGGTCGAGCGTGGGCGCGGCGGTTGGGTCAAGGACGAGCCTGCTGCTGTAGCGCTCTACAAACGCGCGTGTGACGGCTCCGAGCTCAGCGGTTGTGTTGCCCTCGCCAACGCCTATTTGCGCGGCAAAGGTGGCCTGTCTCGAGACGCTGTTCGCGCGGTGGAGCTGTATGGTCGATCCTGCGACGGTGGCGAGCTCACGGGTTGTGCGCGCTTGGCCAGCATGACGGCCAAGGGGAAGGGCGGCATCGCGAAGAACGAGAAGCGCGCCTTTGCTCTGAACAAGAAGGCCTGCGACGGCGGCGCCTTGTACGGCTGCGCCAACCTCGGCCAGATGTACCTGGCTGGCGACGCGGGTCTGACCAAGGACGAGCGCGAAGGGCGGGCCTTGCTCGAGCGTTCCTGCAAGGGCGGAAGCGCGATGGGTTGCCTCAAGCTAGCTCGCTTCGGGCTCAGCAGCGGCAAGCTCCCGCCCAAGCGCGTTGCAACGCTGATGAACAACGCTTGCGAGCAGGGTGAACCAGACGGTTGTGCTGGTTTGGGAGCGTTGCAGGAAGAAAACTCGGAAGGCGCCGAGCAAGATCTCGAGCGCGCTGCAGCGCTTTATCAACGCGCTTGCAGCGAGGGCTCCATGCGAGGCTGCACCAACCTGGCCAACCTCACCTACCGAGGTGCCGGTGGGCTCACCAAAGACGCCAAGAAATCCTTCGCGCTGAACGAGCAAGCCTGCAAGGGCGGCGACTCGGTAGGGTGCACTCGTCTCGGGCTGCTCCATGCGCTGGGCCAAGGCACGGCAAAGAACCAGAAGCGCGCAACGGAGCTGTTCCGCGGCGCATGCTTGGCCGAGCCTGGCAAGAAGCTCGACAGTCGCTGCTCGCTACTGCAAGAGCTGATTGCCCCCGGTTCAGGCAACAGCGGTTAGCTCCTTTCGACGGGGCGGCACGTCCTGTTTTGCGCATCAACGAGGACCGCGGGGGTCTTGACTCCATGCAACTGTGCTGGGAGCTCGAGGCCCCTCTACTGCCCTGCAGAAAGCAGGACATCGGCGGACTCGACCCCGGGCTAGTTCGCTGGGCGCAGCAAGCTGCGGCGCGCGCGCTCCAATAGACGGCGAACTTGTTGGCCATCCGCCGCTTCGGGGCAGGCCTCTAGGTAGATTTCGAAGTCGTTGATGGCGGCGCGTGTTGCGCCGAGCGCCAGCGCATGCACGCCGCGATCGGCCCGGTAGAAAGGCGCCTCGGTCAGATCGAACAAGTGGTCACATACGAGCAAAGAGCGCGCGTGGTCACCACGCTGGCGATAGATGCGCTGCAAATTCAGCAGCAACCTCACGCCTACTGCACGCGGCCCCACCGGCTCGAGTCGGCGCGCGGCCTCGACTGAATCGCCGAGGGTTTCGACGGCGAGGGCGAGGAGCTTGTCGCGATCGATGGGATGGCCACCGTCACAAGGATCCATGTACATGCCTTCGACTCGCACCAGGAAATGGCCTGGGTAGCCAATGGGCTCGACCAGCACGCCGGCGCGACCTCCTATTGCCATGAGCAAGACCGCCATCGCTACCGGGCTACCACGGCGCCGCGCGATGACATCGTTGAGGTAGCTGGCGCGAGGCTCGTCGTAGTCTTCGTCGCCGCTGAAACCGAGCTGCCCATACACATAGCGGTACAAGCACGGCAGGACGTCCTGACCCGACAGCCCGGCTTCGTCGATTTGCGCCCGCAGCTGCGCTGCCCAGGTCGCGATCTGCTCGAGCTCACGGGCGGCGCTCAGCGACGGGTACTCGTCGGCAGCAATCGCGAGCGCTATGTCCTCTGGACAAGCATCATTCAGCTCGAGCAGGTCACATAGCTGGGCCACAATATAAGTCTAGCTCGGATTCATGGTTTGTCCCTCGAGCGCCCCGAATTCTGGGGCGCTCGAATCCGGGCTGGCTCGAAGACGAAGGACCGCCTGCTCGCCCGCGCGTGGCTGCTGTGCCAACATCGCGACGTCGCGGCCCAGCCAATGAGACGTTCCACGAGTCGAGCTGCCGAATTGCGCGCACGCACCAGCGCCAGCCTGGTGGCAGCCTGGTCATTGACATTGGCTGCCTTCCTGGGCCTGGCAGGCGACGGGCTTGCTCAAAGCGCGCCGCAGCCGCCGGTCCACGACGCCAAAGGGCGACCGATTCGGTCCAAAAAAGCGCCACCGGAGAAGATCACACTTCCCGAGCCTCTCAACGATGTTGAGCCTGAATACCCACCCGAGGCGCTAGCAAAGGGTATCGAGGGGGAAGTCATCGTCAAGCTGACCATCGACCGCGACGGAAAGGTCATTGCTGCCAGCATCGACACGCCCGCGGGCCACGGGTTTGATGAGGCTGCTTTGGTTGCAGCCAAACGCGTGCGCTTTTCGCCTGCCCGCCGCGCCGACGGGACACCCTTCAAGGCGATCATTCGCTTTCGCGTCGGCTTCACCGCCAAAGTCGAGCCTCCACCGCGCAAGATCCCAGACAAGCCGAAAACTGGTGCGCTAGCCGGCAAGGTGCTCATCCAAGGACTGGACGAAGCCCTCGCTGGAGCGACATTGCGTATTGTGGACAGCAAAGGTGCAGCAGCGCCGGTGGTGCTGCACACCGATGTAGGCGGCGCGTTTCGGTTGCCTGACCTGCCGCCTGGCAGCTACCGAATCCACATCCGCGCGAACGGCTACGAAGAGCTGGCCGTAACCGAGTCGATCGCCGCTGGCAGTGAGCTGAGGGCGACCTACCGGCTCAATCCGAAGGCCGACGGCGCGATCGAAGTGTACGCCGAGAGTGACAAACCACCTCGGGAAGTGACGCGCCGCAGCCTCGAGCAGCGGGTGATCAACCGCATTCCCGGTACCAGCGGAGATGCGCTGCGTTCGATCGAGAGCTTGCCTGGAGTCGCCCGTCCCGCTGGGATCAGCGGCGGGCTGATGGTGCGCGGCAGCGAGCCCTACGACAGCCAGATCTTCGTCGACGGTGTCTACGTTCCGCTCATCTACCACTTCGGTGGACTGTCGAGCGCCGTGCCCACCGAGTTGCTCAGCAAGATCGATCTTTATCCGGGTAATTTCAGTGCACGATACGGCCGCGCGCTCGGCGGCATCATCGACGTCGGTATCCGCTCGCCGCGGAGCGACGACTATCATGGCCTGGCACAAGTCGATCAGATCGACGCGCGCCTGATGGTCGAGGGGCCTGTTCCTTTGCTCGACGGCTGGAGCTTCGCGGCAGCGGGCCGGCGCAGCTATTTCGACCTCTGGCTCGGTCCTGCGCTCGAAGAGCTTGGCGCAGGTGTCACCCAGGCGCCGCGCTACTGGGACTACCAGATCTTGCTCGAACGGCGCTGGCGCAACGCCAAGATGCGTGTGTCGTTCTACGGCAGCGACGACGCGCTGGAGCTACTACTGAAAGAGCCTGCTGCGGGTGAGCCCGCCCTATCGGGCAACTTCGGCTTGTCGACAGTTTTTCAGCGCCTGCAGTTCGGTTTACAGGTCCGGCCGAGCGCACGCGAAGAGCTCGAGACGCAGGTCTCACTCGGACGCGAGTCGATTGGCATCAACTTGGGCGCCTTGTTCTTCAACCTCGACGCCTACACGCTCTTTGGCCGGACCGAATACACGCGCACGTTGAGTTCGGCGGTCAAAGCACACGCGGGCGTCGACGTGCTCACCAGTGCCGTAGACGTCAGCGCCCGGCTTCCTGCTGCAAGTCAGCCAGGTCAACCAGCCAACCAGCCGTTTACGACCCAGCGCACCGTTTCTGCTGATCGCGTCATTCCAGTGTTCCAGCCAGCCGTCTATATCGAGCTCGATCTGAGACCACTCAAGCGCTGGACCATCGTGCCAGGACTGCGACTCGACTACTCCAAGGACACCGATGGGGTCGATCTGAGCCCACGACTCAACACACGTTTCGACCTGCAGACGGGCTTTCCGCGCACCACCGCCAAAGCAGGGATCGGTTTGTTCACCCAGCCGCCCCAGCCCCAGCAGAGCAACCCGCCATTGGGTACGAGCGGCCTGCAGAGCAACCGCGCCCTTCATCTCGGCCTCGGGCTCGAGCAAGAGGTCACCCGCCAGCTCGAGGCCTCACTCGAGGGTTTTTACAAGTCGCTCGATCGCATCGTGGTCGAAGAGCCCAGCGCCGCGAGCAACGCACCGGTCTACACCAACAACGCCCGCGGCACGGCTTTCGGCGCGGAGCTGTTGATCAAGTACAAGCCCGACGACCGCTTCTTCGGCTGGCTGTCCTACACGTTGTCGCGCGCGGTGCGCCAGAACAACGTCGACGCTGAAGAAGTGCAAGTACCCTGGGATCAAACCCACATTCTGAGCGTGCTCGGCAGCGTCAGGCTCGGCCATGGCTGGGAGTTCGGTGCCCGCTTCCGGCTCGTCAGTGGCAATCTGGTCGATCCCAACGTCTGCAACTTCGCCGAACAAAGCTGCGATCCTGCACGAGTCAATGCCTTGTTCCACGGCGCTACCGGAGCCTACACGCCCGTTCGCTTCGGAGACGACAACAGCGAACGGCTCCCCCTGTTTCACCAGCTCGATCTGCGTGTCGACCGGTCCTGGCAGTTCACACATTGGAAGCTGTCGATGTATCTCGACGTCAAGAATGCCTACAACAGTCAGAACACCGAAGGGGTCGCCTACGACTACCGCTTCAGCGCACGACACTACGTAGCCGGCCTGCCCATCCTGCCCAGCTTCGGCATCCGCGGCGAGCGGTAGCTTCGGGGTCGCGTCCTATTCAGCTCCCGTGTAGCGTGACAGTGATGGAGCTCGCCGCCGGCGTCATGCTCACCCAGCAGCTTCGCCTTTCACATGAGCTGGGCGAAGGAGCGATGGGTAAAATCTGGGCCGCCGACGACTTGGTGGGCCAGCGGCGGGTGGCGCTCAAGTTCATGTCGGCCGAGCTCGCGGCCACCAACGCTCAGGCTTTGAAGCGTTTCGAGCGCGAAGCGGTCATGCTCGAGGGCATCAACCACCCTAACATCGTGCAGCTGCTTCACTGCGGCCGAGCCGTCGATGGGACCCCCTTCATCGCGCTCGAGCTGATGAGCGGGGAGCCGCTCATCGACGACCTCGAACGCGAAGGCTTGTTCGAGCTCGACGAGCTGCAGCTGCTGGTCGATCAACTCTCGAGCGCTTTGCACACGTTGCACGAGCGCGACATCGTCCACCGCGACGTCAAAGCAGAGAACATCTTCATCGATCGGAGCAACGGCGCGCTGCGCATCAAGCTGTTCGATTTCGGCCTCGCCAAGAAGTCGGGCAGCGACGGGGTGGCCAGCAAGAAGCTCACCGGCGTGGGCATGATGGTCGGCACTTCGGAGTACATGAGCCCAGAGCAGATGGTCAGCTCCAAGGACGCCGACTACACGGCCGACTTGTGGGCGCTAGCGGTGGTCGCTTACGTCACCCTCGCTGGCGCCCTGCCCTTCCAAGGCGGCTCCATTGCCAAGACCTTCGCCCTATTGCGCAAAGGCGAGTTCACGCGCCCCAGCACCCTTCGCGACGACGTAACCGCGGTGATCGACAGCTGGTTCGAGCGTGCTTTCGACAACGACTTCAACAAGCGCTTCGACTCGGCAGCCAAGATGGCCGAGTCGTTGCGCAAGGCCATCGCCGGAGCGCCCCCTTCGATGGCCCCGCCCAAATCGCGGCGCGCGCCGGGCGTGCGCACTGCTTTGCGTGAGGGCTCAGTGCCGCCACCACCCATGCTCGCCCCTCAGCCTGCTGGCCATGCACCACCAGCACCATCACCTGTACCGGCCCACATCGCCGGCGCCGCAGCCCCCGTCGCACAACAGCCGCCAGCACCGGCGCCGCCCATGCGCCTCGATGCGAATCTCGATCTGTTGCCTGTGCCGCCGAGTCAGAGCTCACGTTCCACACTCATCGCGCTGATCGTCGTGGGCGTGTTGATCGCGGCTATCGTGCTGGCCATCCTGGTAAGCAGATGACAATGGACGAGGAGCTGAGCCAGGAGCAAATCGACGAGCTTCACGCCTTGCTCGTCGCGCTGCAAGCCAAGCTGAAGGAGCTGCTACAAACCTCCTCCAAACGCAGCGAGACGGTCGATCTGGACGCACCCATCGGCAGGCTGACCCGCATGGATGCGATGCAGCAGCAAAGCATGGCGCAGGCTGAACGTCGTCGTCACGAGCTGCGGCTACTGCAGGTCAACGCGGCCTTGCAAGCCGTCGACAATAGCGCCTACGGGGACTGCAAGCGCTGCGAGGAGCCCATTGCGTTCAAGCGACTGAAGGCGCGCCCCGAGACGCCTTTCTGCCTGAGCTGCACCAGCGAGCTGGAACGACGCGCGCGGTAGAGGACGGCGTTGTTGTGGTGAGCACCGCCCCGTCTCAGGTCCGCGCCAACGCGCAACCGCACGCGCCTCGTCCATCTCGCTGCGCGCGTTTCGCGCGCAGTCGCGCTAGTCGAGCAACAGCCACAGCAGTCCACGTCCCGCCTTGGCACGTCTCTCCTGCGCTGTGGCCTCCTTGAGGGCAGCAATCTCCCCAGCTGCTTCTGCATCGGAAACCGCCACCTTGAAAGCAAAGTGTTAGGCAAGCGCATCGAGCTCGTTGGCGTCGAACCATGTGCCGTGGGCAGGGCACACGTCGATCTCGATGTTCACTTCGGGCACGGTGTTGGACTGCAGCGGCCCGGCGCATATTGGGCAGCCTCGCGCCGACTCGCCCTCGCCGGTGCGATAATGGGTACGCGCCTCTGCCGAGGCTTTGTTGGAGACCTGTGTGGCCATCTGGCGCGCGTGCTCCGAGAGGATGCCTGAGACGACGCGCTTGGTGCCTGCGTTATCCAACCACTGCCCACCGCAGCGGCCGCAGCCAAGCATGCTGACGTCTTTCGACTGTCCCAAAAACATCCCAACGCCACAAACCGGGCAGCGGTGATCCGTTTGGCTCATCGCAAAGACGGTTAGACCATTTGCAGAGCCGCCACCATCCCACCGAGCAGTTTTCGCCAGCCGCGAGCTCAGGGGCAGTTGCAACTTCCTACTTTCATGCCTTTTCCCCCGCAGAAGACGATGCAGCTTCCGGCGCCCGTACACGTACTGCCTGGCATGCAGGTCATGACGCATCCGCCTCCGCCGCAGCTGCATTGATGACCGGCCAAACAGGTCATGGCGCATCCGCCACCGGCGCAGCTGCAGGTGTCGCCGGTGCACTGACATGACGCACCTTGGCAGATCGGCCCGCCACCCACGCAGCCTTCGTCGACGAAGCTGTCGCAGTCGTCGTCGATGTTGTTGCCGCAGAGCTCGAATGAATCTGCGCCCGTACTGCAACCGCTGCACGTCATGACATCGTCCTTGCACAGATCGAGATCAGGGCCGTCGCAAGCAACACCCACCCCAAAGTCCTCGTCGACGAAACCATCGCAGTCGTCGTCAACGCTGTTGCAACTCTCGGCGACCGGTCCGACCGAGCCCACGCAGCCTCCCCATTTTCCGCCCGAACATGTTTTCGTACCAAGCTCGCATGCGCCCACGCCATTGCCGCACACCATCGTGGAGCCGTCGAGGCACGAGCAACCATCATCGATCACGCCGTTGCAGTCGTCG
>CAZRGL010000364.1:0-11287 GCA_964599485.1 uncultured Polyangiaceae bacterium | reverse complement strand
ATACAAAAAGGGGGGATGACCCACCCATCCCTTCAAAATGTATCGCTTATCGATGCAAAAGAGGGGGATGACGACAGCCGTTTCGGGCGCGCTAGTCCGTAGCGCCCATTGGGCCAGTCACCTAGCCGAGGAGCCGCAGGCCCACATCCGGTCGAATGTTGGCTTGAGTGACGAGCGCAGTGGTCGCGTCACGCTGGGTGAGCGCTCGGGCCGCGCCGCTGGCATCTTCGGCGTCGGTGATGCTGCTGCGGGTCGAGCTGAGGGTGTCGAGCCTGTTGGTGAGCCGGTCGGCGGTGCTGCTCAGCTTGCTGAGGTCGCTCTGCGCGCGAATGCGCGCCTTCTTGACCGTGTTGATGGCGTCGTCGATGGCCGTCACGGCGGTGTTGGCGTCCGCCTCGGTTGCCAAGCTCTTGTCGTCGAGATCGAGCGACTCGGCAGTGATTGTGTCGAACTCCAGTGTGTAGCGATCGCCAGCATCGACGCCGACATCCACCTGCAGATTGTCGAGCCCACCGAAGCCAGGCGTCTCGATCGTGTCAGTCACGATGTCGACACCGTTGTCACCGTCCATGTAGTTGTCGTCCAGACCGGTGGTGTCGTCGTTGGCCCCTTCGGACGACTTGACCCTGAACTCGTAGGCTGTGCCAGCCTGCAGCGAGGTGATTTTGAGTCTGCCTATCGGATCGGTGCTGGCCTGTACCAGTGCGCCGACGATTGGGTCGCTGTTGATCTTGCTGATGACCTCGGCTTGGGTGTCATTCTCATCGAGCTCGATTCTGCGATCGTTCGTTGACAGTCCCGCGAAAAGCCCGAAGTTGTCGAAGGTGATCGTCTCGTCGTTGTCGAGCGGGTCGGTCTGAATCTCCTCGGCGACGACGAACGCGGCCTGGGCCGTTGCGTTGGTGCCATTGTTGCCAAGCAGATCGCTCTTACCAATTCCGGTGCTGGTGGCTGACTCATTGCGGTCCGAGTCGACCTCGAACACGTACTGCTGGCCCACTTGGTTGGAGCTGATGACCAGCTTGCCGTCGGCGTTGGAGCTGGCGGTCACGAGCGCTCCGATGATCGAATCACTGTTGATCTTGTTGATGACGTCGGTTTGGGTGTCGAACTTGTCTAGGTCTATCTCGCGATCTCCGCCGTCGAGGTGTTCGAAGATGCCGAAGTCCTTGAATCGGAGCGTCTCGTCCTGTGCGAGGGCTCCTGTTTGGGCAACGAGAGCTGTGACCGAAGAGGCAGCGGTCGTGTCGGAAGTGCCGAGGTCAGCGACGATGTCGCTCTTGCCGATGCCTGTCGAGTTGAAGTCCTCGTTCTTGTTGGAGTCGAATTTGAACTGCGTTGGTCCCGTTGCAACAGCCGTGATGACCAGCTTGCCGTCGACATCAGCGCTGGCTTGTACGAGGGCACCCACGGTGGCGTCGTTGTTGATCTTGTTGATTACCTCTGCCTGGTTGTCTCCAGATGCGAATGATACCTGGCGGTCCCCACCTGCGATGCCTTCGAAGATCCCAAAGTCCTTGAAAGTGAGCACTTCGCCGGCCGCAAGCGGTGAGGTTTGGGCTACCAGCGCTGTGGCCGAAGACGAAGTAGCGATCACGACCTCTTCGCTGCTGCCCTCTTGCCCCGCGGTTCCGTCGAGTAACGGAACGCCGTTGAGCTGTACGCTGCTCGACTTGTCATCGAGCTTGCTCAACAGGTCGGTGAACTGTTGATTGAGCTCGGTGCGTTCGCCGGGCAACGCGCTGGACAGCGCTGCGGTCTCGGCGAGCCCCTTGAGCTCTTCGAGAAACCCCTCGATTTCAGCCAGCGCACTGTCCGCTTCGGTGGCCGCGGTGACGCCGCGGTTGGCATTCTTCAACGCTGCTTTCACAGAACGACTCGATCGATCGAGCCCGGTAACGCTTCCGCGCTCGCCCACGCCGACCATGTCTCTGACCGTGCGGTTTTCCCTGATGGCTAGCGAGGAAAGCAGCTTCTTGGATTGAGTCTGCTGGGCTTCCTTCTTGCTTACGAGCCCGCTCAAACCACCCTTGGACTTCACGCCACCTGGCTGGCTGACGCTGAGCTTTCCGAGCAGCTGTTGGTTGATTGTGGAGCGCGACGCGTTGACGTTGATCGCCATGTGCACCTCGGCGAAGGGTGTCCGACAAAGACGTGGATCCCATCGAAATGATTGGGAGTCGTTCCCGTCTTTGCTCAACCCGAGAGGCGCCGAGCGTGCCCGCGTATCTTACGCAGGACCTTCCAAAACAATAGAACGGTCACTGTCCTGATAACTTTAGGGCTGAATCGAGGTTTTTCGCTCGCGGCGAGTCAGGCCCCCCCGGTGTAGGATGCTCAGCATGAAGGATAAGCTGCTCAGCTCCTTTGCCGTACGCCTGCGCGATGTGCTGTCGACTCTCGAGTCCACGGCCTTGCTCGCGACATCGGACGCACGCGTTCGGGGCTTGGGTGAACAGCTGCAGTTCGCCTGTATGGCGCTGCCTTGCGAGGAAGCGCTGGTCGCGGTCGAGCTCGGTCGCTTGGGCCGGCTCGAAATCCCGGGCGTTGCCTCGGCTGACAGCTGGCGGCAGGTAGATCACGAGCTGCTGCCGAGCGGCACACCCTTCGCGTACTTGCTCAGGGGCGGCGGTGGTTATGCGGCAGAGTTGGTCGAAGACGACCCGATGCTCGAGACCTTGCGCCCGGCGCTCGAATGCGATCCGCGCTACGGGCTTTTCGTGCCGATCCGGCTCGGCAGCAATGTCATCGGCGGCGCAGCGTTGCTGCGTGAAGCGGACACGATGGGCGACCGTGAGCTCGGCATGGCAGAGCGCCTCGCTGACGTTCTGGCGCTGACCATGGAGGCCTTCCATACCGACCGGGTACTGCTCGAGCTGTTCGCGGCCGTGCTGCCCGATCTTTGTGCGCCCGACGCGCCCACCGCTTTTGCGGACGGTTTGCACAAGTACCTGCATGGGCTCCGCCTCACCCCCGACTATCGCCGCCGTCTGGACTTGGCGGGCAGTGTGGCCCGCTTGACCGCTCGCGGCCGGGCAGAGACGGAGATGGCGGCTGACATCGTCGAGCGTGTTGCGACTTACGTTCAGCAGCTTGCGGGCGGCGGCGACAGTAGTGGTGACGACGGTACGCTCGGCCTGCTGTCCGACGAGCTTTACGAATGACCGTGTTGCCACCGCTGGTGCGCGACGGCGCTGGTGCGCGTGTCGCCCTCATCGACTCTGGAGTCGACAGCAGTCATCCGTGGCTAAGGAGGGCGCCCCTGAAGCATGTCCGCGTGCTGCGTGATGGGCAGCGTTTCGCGGTCAAACCTGACAAGGGTGGCGACGACAGCGGCCATGGCACCGCATGCGCGGGGATTCTCCATCGAATGGTGCCGGCCGCCGAGATCACCAGCGTGCGCGCCTTGGGGCCTGATGGTCGCTGCTCCAAGAACGCGCTGGTCAGCGCCGTGCACTACTGCATCAAAGAACGTTTCGACGTCGTGAACCTGAGTCTGGGCATCGACGTTCCTCGAAAAGCGCCGCTGAAAGTCACAGATCACCGTCCCTTGCTGAGCCTCTACGAGCTCGCAGACGCAGCTGCTACCGCAGGTGTGGTGCTCGTGGCGTCGGGACCCAACGTGGCGCACTTTCGCACCTACCCCGGTCGCTTCAAGTCGCTCGTCGGCGTGGGGCGTGGCGACTTCGAGGAGCACGAAAAGCTGACCATCTCACGCACGGCCGATTACGAAGTGGTTGCTCCTGGTACCGATGTCGTTGCCCCGGCGCTCGGCGGCTCAGAGCGTCGCTGGACCGGCACGTCCTTCGCCTGTCCTTTCGTTGCGGCGCACGTTGCCCGCGTCGTTGCCGCCCGCCCTCGGTTGCCCATCGAGCTCGTCAAGGCGGCGCTGCATAGCATTGCCGCGGCGTTTTCATCGGAGCAAGAGCCAGCCGCAGACCGTGTTAGCCTGCAAACGGAGACGACATGAGGCCACTCGATCCCCTCAGCCAGTGCACCGATCAGTTGGCCGCCCCGTCAGAGGTAGAAGCCTTGTTGCGCGCGGCGCCACCCGAGCAAGTGCGCGAAGAGTTGGGCCGGCTCGAGCAACTCGGGCTCGTTGGTCCACAGGCTGCTGCGCTGCAGTTCGCCCATGGCGCGTTGGCTCTGCGTGAGGGGCGCTTGCATCAGGCGATCGACGCGCTCGAGGCAGCCACGGGCTTGTTTGAGCAAGGCGATGAGCATGACGCTGAAGCCGTCGCGCTGGCGGCGTGCGAGGCGCTGCTCGGGCGAATTCGCCGCGGTCCGCGCAAGATCTACACGGAGATCATCGAGTCGCTCGAGAGAATCAGCCAAGACCACGCTGACTGCGCGCGCGTGTGCGTCGTGGCTGACCATTATCGCGGCACCGCCATGCGCTATGCGGGCCATGCCGAGCAGACGCTGCAGGTATTGCTCGATGCGTTCGCGCGTTCCGAAGGCTTGCTCGCCGAACGCGCCCAAGTGCTCAATTCGCTCGGAACACTCTATGTGGTGCTTGGCGCTTATGGAGCTGCGCAAGCGGTGCTCGAGCATGCGGTGGAGCTGAACCATCAGATCGGCGACCGCGTCAGTGAGGCCATCTCCTACGGACAGCTGGGCAGCGCGGCACTGGCTCGGGGAGAGCTCGAAGCCGCGCGGCGTTTTTTGCAGCGCCAAGAGTGGTTCGCATCACGGGTGGGCGACAGTTTTGGCCAAGCGCGCGCCCTCGTAATGCTGGGCGATTTGGCAATCGACTTGGAGCGGCCCGACGATGCCATCAGCTTCGCTGAGCAGGCACGCGATATCGCCTCAGCGGTCGACCCGCCCTTGGGGATGTGGATCGCCTATGCGACGCGCACCATCGGCCGGGCTAAGATCGAGCTCGGTGACGACGACGCCGAGGCCGAGCTGACAGCGGCGCGGGAGCGTTTTGTGGCCATCGGTAACCAACTCGGCGAGGCTCTGGTGCGCTGGGACGAAGCGCGCTTTGCGCAGCGCCGGGGCGATGCGGGCGCCCTCGAGCTGCGGGCGCTCGGCTCCGCTGCTTGGTCATTTGCAGGACTCGGGCTGACAGCGCGGGTTGCCCAAGTGCTCAGTGACTTGCGGGACCATTGTGCAGATGACCCGCCATTGGCTCAGGCCATCGATCGCGCGCTCGCGGCGGCCGCCCAGGGCTACCCGCACATGAGCGCAGCCCAAGAAGTGGAGCTGGTCTACAGCCAACCGGACACCTTGAGCGACATCGCAACCCGCCGCATCGAGGGCCAACGCAATCTCGGTAGGCTCGCGGCGCTGACGCTCGCCGAGCCCGGTTTGTTTGTGGCCGCGATTGCCGGAAACAGTATTGCCACTGCTGATGAAGGTGCCGAAGCCAAACGGGCCATGCCCTCGCGCCGAGCGCAGGCCGCGCTGCTCGGTTGCATGCCGTCGGTGGCGCTGTGGGGCTGGCCCCGCACGACCAGTGTTGCCGAGGTGGCGCGCGATCTGAGCTCGCTACGGGCGGCCTGCGGCGATGATGTGCGCGCCGCGTTGTGCTTTTGCCCAGAGGCGAGGGTGGTTGCTGCGCCATTGGCGGGACACCTCAGTGCGGAGCTGAGCGGGGTCGAGCTCGGCTCTGTCGTGCAAAGCGCGCTCGCTGCGGCCCCGGGCGAGCTACACCGCAGTGGTCAGCTCGACTGGGACGGTGAGGCTGAAGCCTTGGTCCGAATGAGCGGCTTGCGAAGCGTCGAGCCTGCTGATTGACAGGCGGGCGAATTCGAAGCGTGCGATGGAGCGGCTCTCTGAAAGTGGTAGCCTCTGCCGGAGATGGAAGGAGCGGCGCACGACTTCGAGGCCGGTGCGATCATTGCCGAGCGCTATCGTGTTGAAGCAGCGATCGGTCGCGGCGGATACGGCTCGGTATACCGCGTCACCAGCCTCCAGGGCGGAGAGCAGCTGGCACTCAAGGCACTGCATTCGCGGTTGCAGCATCGCGAAGTCGAGATCAAGCGTTTCCAACGTGAGACCGCTTTGGTTGCCCGCTTGCAACATCCCAACGTGGTGCGAACCATCGACTACGGCCACACCAGCGACGGCATGCCGTTTTCCGTGTTCGAGCTGCTCAGGGGTAACTCACTCAAGTACAGCTTGCGCCAGGAGGGGCCGCAGGGACTGAATCGGGCTGCGGAGATCCTGCTGAGCGTGCTGCGCGCCCTCGAAGTGGCCCATGGCCTCGGAGTGGTTCATCGCGATATCAAACCAGCCAACATCTTCTTGTGCTCCCATGCCGAGCCGCACGAGCGGGTCAAGGTGCTCGACTTCGGAATCGCCAAAGCGCTCGGCGGCGAGCAGCACGCTGACTACACTTCGCTGACGGCGACGGGGCAGATGCTCGGAACGCCCCATTACATGGCGCCTGAGCAGGTGCGGGGCGCTTCCAACATCGATGCGCGCGCTGACTTGTACGCTGTCGGCCTGGTACTTGCCGAAGCGATTAGTGGTCGCCGCGTGGTCGAAAGCGAAAGCGATATCGATCTCTTCATGCGACATGTCGGCCCTGGCGAGCATGACATCGACCCACGTTTGCGCAGTTGCCCATTCGGCGCCCTCATCGAGCACGCTATCCGCAAGGATCCAGCTATGCGCTATCAAAGCGCGACGGCCATGCGACAGCAGCTCGAGAGCATCCTGGCTCACTTGCCACCGGTTTCGCAGCAAGGCCCATTCGCTGTCAGGGGTCGAGGTACCTTCGATACCGGGCGGCCTCCGTCGAGCGGATCCTCCCACGCCCAGTGGGTGCACTCCTACCCGGCTCACACGCCCACGCAGTCCGGCCCCACCACCACTGCGACCTCAGGCGGCTCCACCCATGATGGATACAGTCAGGTTGGTCATAGTCATGGTCACAGTCAGGGGGGCACGTCGCCGGTCGGCCAGGCCGCAGCGGGCTCGACCCGCTGGGGGATTGTTGCGGCGGTGTTGGTCGCTGCTGTGGTGGTCATTGCGGCGGTGGTTGGCGTGCTGGTTGTTGGGATCGACAAGCTCAGCCCACCCACGCAACGTCAGATCGAGCGGGTCCCGCTGACCACCCTGACGCCGCGACACTTGAAGAAACAGCTCGCCGGGCTCGGTTTTCGTATCCAAACCGGCGGTCTACACTCGAGCAAGTCCGGTTGGGGCACGACGGCCACGTATCCGTTCGTCGACGCGTCGGGAACGAAGGGCGGCATGGTGGCCTTGATGATCTACGAGACACTGCCGTCGGCGGATCTCGCGGCCACCAGTCTCAAGGATCAAGGCTACGCACTCATCCAGCGCCACAACTACGTCATCACGGCGATGTACGGCGACAAGAAGAGCTCGATGCGTCTGCTACGCAAGCTCGTTCACTGATCTCGCGCCCCTCCGCTTGGCGGAAGAACGGGTGCTGTGGGCCCTAGCTGGCGACGCAATAGCCATCCTTTGCGCGGCAGCGGCGCTCCTTTCGGCACGCTTCGGACTGGCGGCAGTGCCGATCGCTGGCTGCCACGCACTCGTCGCGCGCAACCGCGCAGGCGCCGTCGGTGCGGCACTGGCTCGACTGCTCGCAGTCGGCGTCTCGGCTGGCGATGCAATCACCGTCGCGGGCAGCGCAATGTCCGGCCAAGCGACATAGTGAGGTGTCGGCACAAGATTGGGAGCTGGCGGCGTAGCCCAACGACGGGTTTTGCTCTGCGCTCCTGCCTGCGCTCGTGCCCGGCTGCGCGTCCGCTACCGAGATGGCGTCGGACGCCGCGGGTGGTCTGTCATGACCCGCGCGAGGAGCGCCCCCACACGCAGAAACTGTGACTGAGGCGATGAGCGTGAGATAGGTCCACCCGAGCAGCTTTGCGGTCGTCATCACAACTGTTCTCCCAGCCACGAGTTAGGAGGCTCCCAACCCTAGCGGCTTGTGGGGCCATACGTTTCGTGGACACCCGACCTTCCTCGAAACCGCTACCAAAAGAAATGCGGCGCACGCCGCCCACCCAAGAGCGCTCAAATCTGGGTGGGACCGCCGGCGGGGTGCGGTCCGGTCTGGTCCTCGGGCTTCTTCAGGCCAGCGCGCTCGAGAACCCGTTCGGCCACGAAGATGGGCACCCGATTTCCGATGGCCAACGCGATGGCGTCGCTGGGGCGGGCATCGATTTCGAACAGCTTGCCACCCGAGCGCACGAAGATGGCGCCGACGAACGTCTTGCCGCGAATGTCGTCGATTTGGACCTTGACGAGCTCAGCACCGATTCTTCGAAGAACGTCGTCGAGCAAATCATGCGTGAGCGGCCGCACGAAACGTTTCTTGTCGCGCCGAAGATGAATCGACAGTGCCTCGGCCTTGGCGACAAAAATGGGCAGCATGATCTGCTTCTTCAGATCCATCAGCACCACCGCATGGCCGCGCTTTGCTGGGGCGACTCCTTCGACCGTAACCTCGACGTAGCCGCTTGGTGCGGCCGCGCGCTTCGCCTCGGGTCGCTGCCCCTCGCTCGCCGTTGCAGTCGCCGATGGCGCTATCTCTACCGGTGTTGCCGATGGGGTCGGCTCCGCAGTTGGTTGTGTCGCCGCAACGCCGCAGGCCGAGGCCAGCAGCGCCAGCGCCAGCAATGGCCAGAGACGAGGCATCACGTCAACTTTAGCCCGAATTTGGCGTCGCGTCGCGTCGAGCACCACGCGGAAGGCGACGGTCTTGCTTGGGAGCTCGTCCTCAGGCGAGCAACACCCAGACAATCGCGCCAAGCCAGAGCGTCGATAGCGCCAGTGCCGCAAGTGACATCAATCGGGCGTGCTTCAGCGAATTGACGCTATAGGCCACTGCCGCGAAGGTCGCCCCGGCACTGAGGCCGTAGAGCAGACGGCGAAACACTCCGCCGACCTGCGCATCGTTGTCGTAGACGAAGAGGGTGGCCGAATCCGGCTGGTTCAGCAGCCGCCATACCAGCGCGATGGCAAGCAGGACGACGCCCACGAGCGCCAAGATCACGGCGCGCTTGGCTCGATGCTGGGGAGGAGGAGGTATCGTGGGCGCGAGACCCGCCGGGGGAATGGTGGCCATCCAGCGTCCACCATAACACGAGCCGTGTGGTTCGACGGCCCAGCGGTTGGCCTCCTGAGTCCGAACTTCGCGGTCGAATTCGGCGTCCAACTAGGGAGCGAGCCGGCGATAAGTTGGAGTAGGTTCATGTAGGTGTGTATCCTACTCATAACGCGAGATTATCTGTCGAGGTGCATTCCATGATGGCCCAACCAGTCAGCCAACACCGCCGAGCGTTACGACGAGCGGTAGATATTCCCTGTGAGCTCGTCAGTCGCTATGTCGACGCGCCACTGCTCTATTGGGCCACGGACCTGACGCCCTACGGCATGTGGATCGAAACGCCCATACCCATGCAGACGGGCGAGATCGTGGTCGTGTGCTTCCGGCCGCCGGTGTGGTGGCCGGGTCGCGAGCTGATGGTCTTCGCTGAAGTGACCCGTGCCGCCAACCTCAGCCGCGGACGGAAGGGCCCGCGCGGCATGGGGGTGGAGTTTCTAGACTTGACCGCCCACGAACGACGCACCCTGGTGAGCTGGCTGCGTCGACGGCCGCCGCCCTTGCCTTTGCGGCGCGCACGCTCGGGGCGTGACCCAGCCTCACTTCCGGCCCCCCAATATCTAAAGGCTAGCTAGTGGTTTTCCTTTTGATTTTGGTCGCCTGTCGGCGTCTTATCAAGCAATAGATTAGCCTGTATCCCTAGTCCGTGCGTCCCTCTTGCAAGGGCTCTCGAGGGTCAACGCACATCATGGCGTTGTGCGCTGCACGTAGCCAACGCGGACTGCGCCCGATGATCGGTCGAACGGCAGGATGGGGGCGCAAGGTCCGTTGGATGAAGCGCCGTGCTTGCGCGCGCTGGTCCACGCCACGCTGGGTAAACGGTCGATACAGGCGGATGACGCCGTCGCTGGGGAAGGCACCGAGCTCGATCCCGTAGGCTTGATGCTGCTCAGCGAGTTGGCTGTGGTGCGGCAAGTTGAACACCGACAAGTTGAGAAAGTCGATCGCGTCGGCGTCGTCCACGAGCATTTGCAGGGTTGCTTCGCGGTCGGATTCGGTCTCGCCGGGCAATCCGAGCAACAAGTACAAGTAGGTGCGAATACCGGCCGCCGCCGCCATGCGCACGACCCGCTGGGCCTGGTGAGGCGAGAAGCCCTTATCGTACCGAGACAGCAACTTTTCGCTGCCGCTCTCGACGCCGAGTTGCAGCATGGCGCAGCCCGCTGTCGCGGCCTCGCCGAGCAAGTCCCCTTCGAGGAGTCGCTTGGTGGGGCGTGCGAAGCCGTAGAAAGACAGCTCGTGGCTGCGGGCAAGCGGAAGAAAGCGCCTGAGCAGAGCTGGGGGAAGGGCGGAGTCGAGCAAGTGCACGAGTGGTCGCGCGCTCTTTATGGCAGCAGGGGCAGAGCAGAACAGCGAATCGAGGGCCTCGGCGGGAACCCCCACGAGCTCGAGCCCGCGGTCGGGGCAAAACGCGCAACGATTCCAATAGCATCCAGTCGACAGCGGGATGGGCACGACCGGCCTGGCCGAAAGATAGGGTTGGGGGCTGAGCAGCCGGGGCCACGCGAGCGCGTCGACCAAGTGCGCCCCCGCTCTTTGGCCGGCGGGTGCGGCCTGGATCAGTGACAGACCGTCGCCGATCTCGAGGTGTGGAAAGCAACCCCGCAGCGACTCGAGGCCACCGCCTGTGCGGGCAAGGCTGTTAGGCAGGGAGCCACCTACGATTGGCTCGATGCCGCGCGTCGACAGATAGCGGCGCAGATCGATCGCCGCCGCCAGCTGCGACAAATAGGCCAGCGAAATGAGTACCCGAGCCGGCTTGTAGCGGTCGAGCACTGGGCCAAGCACTCGGTCCCAGAGCGAGGCGAAGGGGCTTGGCTCGCTGGCGAGCATTGCGGCGAGCGCTGACGGATCGTGGACGCGGGTTGGCGTCGCAAGGTCCATCAGCGTGAGTGTCCAACCTGGCCAGCGCGCTGCGAAGCTCCGTAGCCGCGCGTGCACGAGCCCGGTAGCCGAACGATGCCGCTGCGGTTCGTATCCTTGTGCAGCTCCGAGCAGATAACCGAGCGCATCGCTGAGCTGCGAATCGGCGTCGCCTTCGGGGCTCAGCACTTGGTGAAAGAGCTCGAGAGATAGATCGAGAAGCCCGACCTCACGGCCGCGGGCCGCGCCGCCCGCCCCCCCCCCGCACCCCCCCCCCCCCCCGCTTCGTCTGCGCGCGATGCCAGGGGACCCTCGTCCCCCCGCCGGACGACGCCG
>CAZRGL010000363.1:0-11313 GCA_964599485.1 uncultured Polyangiaceae bacterium | reverse complement strand
CCGTCGAAATCGGGCACGGCCCCCTGTTTGACTGCAACTCCACCGAAGGTCAAATCAGCAGGCGGTTGAGTGTCGTCATGTCCCAGATCTCCAACGCTCTCGGGAACGACGTGGCACTCGTTGCATTCCAGCGCCCGGCTCGTCGTCCCCTGCTCGAGGTGCGCCCGATGCGCTCCGACACCGCGGTGGGTCGTTTCGGTATGACCTGCCACGTCTGCGGCCGGTGCTTCGCTGGTGGCATCGCCGTGGCAGGCGCCTGCGCAAGTGCCAGCAGTTTCGCCGTTGGGCCCGTTGTTCTTCGCGCAACATCCGGCTAGCAACCAGGTGGACAGCACGATTGCTACGCCGGCGATTTTGATTGGTAATCCCCTAATCGTCGGTTTCATGCCCTATTTCAGCCGCAATCAACGTGCCAGAGCTCGAAACCGTCCTTCCGAGCATTTGGCAGCCAAGCTGCCGACCTAAAGTGTCCCAATCTGTAGCGTCAACGCGCTCCGTACAGTCCGAACTGGGCGATTCGTGCCTCAGCCGATCGGAGAGGCGCGGCTTGGCGCCGAACAGCTCGGGCTCGAGACTGAGCCCCAGCTGCACGAAGGGCCATTAGCGACAGAGGGGCCAGACCGGCTTGTCGGCGCTGCGGCTGCGGGTCACCGGATTGGAGTTGTGGACGCCGATGCGATGATGCGTTGCGGGCACCTTACCAATGTGCACGACGGTAACGGACTCGAGCGAGCCGTTGGTCTTCTCGACCAGAACCGTCGCGTAGTAGGCGCCGTGTGCGCCGGTGATCTCGAATTCGTGCCTGCCGCCGATGGAGTTGAAAGGCACCGGAACCGCTTCGATGGACTTGAGGTCGGCGATCGACTTGTTGACCACGCACTTCTGCGTGAACATCGGGTAGGTCTTCCAGAAGGTCTGCGGGTGGTAGAAGCTGGCTGACAGCACGACCCACATGCGGCGAGCCGAGTGGAGCTTTCGCTGCAGGTCGTGTTGGTCGGCGACCACGAAGATGCGGTCTTGGCTCTGGTGCCAGTTGCGAACCTTCACGTTGAGGAAGGGCAACGGGTGGGGCTGGCCCGGGGGAGTCGAGAGACCAGCGGGCGCAGGCGGATAGGGCGGTAGCGGCTGGACGGGCAGAGAGGTTTGCTGCGTCCGGGGCGGCCCAAGCAGCGGGCGGAAGCCAGTGCGCGGCAATCGGGAGCCGCTGTTGGTCGTTGGGAGTACGCCCGACGATGACGTCGTGGGTTGTATGGAGACCGGCACGGGGCGCGGAGCATGAGTGGGCACGGATTGGCCGCGGGTGAAGCTGCAGCCTGACAAGCTGGCAACCATGGCGACTGCGCAAAGGGCCTTGAGCGAACGAGATGCTGAATTTTTCATGATGCCTCCACCAAACTGGGGTCAATTGCGGTTCAGCTCGATAGAGACGCGCCCCGGCGAAAGTAACGGCTCGAGGCGTTTTTTTTATCCGCTGCCTGTAAATTCGCGCAATTGTGGGCTTGCCATGACGCGCGACCCATTCGGTTGGGCTGGCCAAACCCTCGAAGGCAAGTACCGCGTCGACGAGCTCGTCGGGCGCGGCGGCTTCGGCGTGGTCTACCGCGGGCAACACGTAGGGCTCGGCCAACCGATCGCGATCAAGTTCTTGCGACCGGATCAGCTGATGGAGGACGAGGAGCAAGAAGCCTTCCTGGCCAGCTTTCGCGCCGAAGGCGAGCTGCTGCATCGGCTCTCGAAGGCGCACGCCGGCATCGTTCAGGCGCTCGACTACGGCGCTGCCCAGTCGCCGAGCGGGGATTGGATGCCCTACTTGGTGCTCGAGTGGCTCGATGGGCACGACCTGGCAACGGAGATGAAAGAGCTGACTGAGCCGCTGAGCCCAGCGCAAGCTTTCTCGCTTCTCACGCCTGCGGCCGAAGCATTGGCGGAAGCCCATCGGCAACGCGTCGCTCACCGAGACGTCAAACCCGAGAATCTCTTCTTTGCCAACATCGCCGGTAGGCGGACGCTCAAGGTGCTCGACTTCGGGATTGCCAAGATCATGCAGTCCACCACCATGTTGACGGCCACCGGCGCATCGATGAAGGCGTTCTCGCCTCGCTACGGCGCTCCTGAACAGTTCGATTACACCACGCGCGCCAGCGGAACCTGGACGGACGTTTTCGCCATGGCGTTGATCTTCGTGGAGCTCGTCAGCGGCGACGAAGCGCTGCAAGGCGAGGACCTCATCCAGCTGCACCTGTGCTCCATGGATCGCAAGCGCCGCCCGACACCACGGCGGCGAGGCGCCCACGTCAGTGACGCCGTCGAGACCGTGCTGGCTCGCGCGCTCGCAGTCGAGCCCAAGGATCGCTTCAAAACGATGAACGCGTTCTGGAAGGCCCTCGGCACAGCAATCGAACAGGGCGGTTCGACTCGAGGCGGTTCAGGCCCGTCCCGCCTCTGGGCTTTGGTCCCCGTCGTCGCCGGTGGCGTCGCGGCCGCTGCGCTGTCGCTGAGCAGCAGCGAAGAGCCGCCACAGCCGGTGGCCTCGGCGAGCACCGCATCCGCCGCGCCCTCCGCCACGACCAGCCCCGCGCCCCGCGCCAGCCAAGAGCCCAAGGCACTCCAATCTGCTTCCGCACGATCGGTTGATCCAACCTCGCCGCGGGGCTTGGCCACCAAGACGACGGCACCTGCGACGACCGAGCCTCCAACAACGGGGCCACCAACGACTGACCCACAGACGCTCAGCTCATCGCAACCCACCGAAACGAGGCCCGTACAACCCGCCGCCACGACTCCTTTGCAGCCCTCGCAGCCCTCGCCCAGCTGCGTCACCTGCCGGGCCGATGGGCGCTGCGCCTTGGTCAACGGCTATTGCGTCGTGATCTCCAGTGCGGACTGTCGTCGTTCCGTCAGCTGTCGCGACTACGGCGGCTGCGCCAACATCGGGGGTCGCTGCGCTCCTGCCAGCTCGACCGACTGCGCCAACTCACGCGTAGCCTGCCGTGACGAGAAGCGATGCCGCAAGGTCGGCAGCTTCTGCGTGAAGTGAGCTCGTCGAGGATCCCAGGCAGCCTGGCGACGGCGGCGTTCAGGTGGCCGCGCCGCGGGTCGGCGCGGGAGGTGCTCAGCGAGTCGATGGAATCGCCAACAGCATCAACGTATTGAGCAAGACCTCCGAGCGCGCCAATGCTAGGGCCGACGCATGAAGAAGCTGGCGATTGGACTAGCTTTGGCGGCACTGCTCGCCATGGGCTGTGAAGAAACCACTGAGGAAGCAAGCAAAGAAACCGCTGCGGCAAGCCAGGCTGCGCAGACAGCGAAAGAGGGCAGCAACCCCAACAGCACTGGGATCGCCGAGTGCGACGCCTACTTGAGCAAGCTCGAGAAGTGTGGGCAGATGCCCAAGACGAGCATCGAACGGATGCGGCAAGGCTATCGCGCAGCCGCCAGCAATCAGTTGATGCGATCGCAGGTCGCATCAACTTGCAGTCAAGGGGCGGGAGCACTCGTGTGCACCAAGCAAGCAGCAGCAGCTCAACCGGCTGCGGCGGCTCCGGCGGCGCCCGCCGGTGGAACCTTCGGGGCCATCGCCACTTCTGATGGCACCACGGTCTTCGGCCTCTCGCTCAATCAGCCCTCCCAAGCTGCAGCCCAACAAGCTGCCAAGAGCAAATGTGGCCGCTCCGATTGCAAGGTCGGCGAGACCTTCCCCGCCGGACATTGCGTGGTCGTCAGCACCATCGACGTCAACAACAAGGTCGGTGTCGCTTGGGGCAACGAGCCCACCATGCAGGCCGCGATCCAGGCGCTCATCGGTCTTTGCGGAAAACACAAGCTGCCCTGCCCAGTCGTGGCGTCGGGCTGCAGCGACGGGCAAGGGGGACCCAAGCTCATCGGCGGCGGAACTGTGTTCACGAAGCCTCCACCCATCAAGCAGTTCAAGCCCATGCCCCGTCCTCGACCAAAACGCGACTGCCAGCGTGATTCGGACTGCCCGCGCGGTACCAAATGTGTGGTCTACCGCTGTCCCGGCTGCAACAAGTGTGAGGCGCCCGGCGGCGGCGCCGGACCCAAAATACTGAAGCTCGGCGAGGTTTGCGGTGGTGGCGATGGCTATTGCGGCTCGGGGCTCACTTGCAACAACACCACGCTGCGCTGCGTACGCGAATAACCGCGCACGATTAGCGCCGAATCCATCGCCGCTCAATGCACCAGCGGCACCAAGCACCAGCGGCACCAAGCACGAGCGGCACCAAGCACGAGCGGCGCCAATATCATTTGCCCATGGCCCCCATTGACGAGGTCTCTCGCACGGCAGTCGCTCGGTCCAGCGTTTGCGATGTCGACATGGCCCTCGAGAACCTGAGCGCAGACCTGGCGGAGATTCCTGCGAGCTACACGTCGTGGTAACTAATGGTATGGCACGAGCACGAAGGGTTGTGGTCGAATCGACTTTGCTCTTTGGAAGCTGTGTGCACCTAGGTAGGGGGGGTTGCCTATGAGTCATGGGGCGCGATTTTGGTCACTCACAGCGTGCGTGGCGCTCGGGTGGTCGGGCTGCGCCCTGATCGGCGGGATCGACGGCGACCGATACTGCTTGGCGCAAGAATGTGCGACCGGAGGCACAGCTGGGACCAGCGCAACCGGAGGCGACCAGACTGGCGCCGGAGGCACTGGGGGAGCGACTGGCGGCACGGCTGGGGCGGGTGCAGCCGCCGGCGGCGATGGTGGCGCTGGTGGCAGCAGCGGGCCAAGCTGCAGCGACCAGCTGATGAACGGCAACGAGACCGATGTCGATTGCGGCGGCTCAGACTGCCCTCGGTGCCACAACAAAGATGGTTGCAAGGTAGACGAAGACTGTGTCAGCAATTTCTGCGCCTCAGGGCAGTGCGCGCCCTGGTCGATGATGTGGGAGAGCGGCACTTCGATCTCGCTTTCCGCTGTCGCCCTGGACAGCAGCGGCAACATCTTCGTCACCGGGTGGTTCAGTGGTGAGCTGATGAAGCTCAACCCGAAGGGCACCGTCAATTCCAACGCTGAAGACATCTTCTTGGCGAAGCTCGATCCCAAAGGAAACGTCCTGGAAGAGAGGCACTTCGGGAGCGCGAACAATGACAGGGGTGTGGCGCTAGCGGTCGATTCTCAAGAAAATGTCTACTTGGCGGCGCAATGCAACAACACCGACTTCGGCGGCGGCCCTGTCCCCGACATAGGTGCGCACGATGTGTGCGTGGCGAAGTTCAACAACAACCTCGGCCTCAAATGGGCCAAGAGCTTCGGCACGAACACCAACGACACGATCGAGGACATGGCCCTACTCGATGGCGCCATGTACTTGTCGGGTTATTTCATTAAGTCCGGCTTCTCATGCGGCAATTTGCAAACCATTGGCACAGAGGAAGCATTTGTGGTCAAGCTGGATTCGGACGGCAATTGTGACTGGGCGAAGAGCTTTGGCTCGACCGGCAAGGAACGTGGTCTCGGCGTCGTGGTTGACACCGCGAGCCTGTTTCTAGTTGGTAAATACAACGGTCCTGGTGAGTTTGCCGGCATGCCTTTTGTTCCCCCCGCCAACGCCCAAGACGGGTTCTTGTTGAAATTGAAGAATGACAAGAGCGTTGCTTGGTCTTTGGCCCTGGGTGGCGATACCGATGATGTGGCCACCGCGGTCGCAATCAACACCGACCACGTCTTCGTCGCAGGACAAGTCAACTCTGACAATGTGATTTGGGGCGACGGGCCCATAACGAACGCCCATACCTTTGACGGCTATGTTGCCCGCTTTGACAGAGCCAGCGGGGGCTTCGTGGACAAAGTCTTGTTGGGAAGCACCGGCAAATCCCAGCCGAAACAGGTCGTTGAAGCAAACGATGTTGCGTTTGTCGCGGGCTTCTTCGACGGAACGAATTCGGACTTTGGTGGCAAGCCATTGTCGGCAACAGATAGTGGTGCGGACGTGTTCGTCGCCACCCTCGACGCAACGAAACCACAAATGGTGGTGGACGACGCGGTGAGCTTCGGCGGCACGGGCGACGACAAGGCGCTCGCGATGGCCGTCAACCCGAGCACCGGCAATGTGGTCATCGTGGGGACCTTCACCGACAGCATCAACTTTGGCAACGGGATGGCGCTGGCCTCGGGCACGGGCGGCCACGTCTTCGTGGCTAGCTTGGGCAAGAAGTTCATCACTCCCGAGTGATGTAAGTCTACTCAATCCACGAACGGTTTGAACGGGAGCCCTCCTAGCTTGCGAGCGGCGACCGTAACTGCACTGTCGACGAAATCTGCTCGATGAGCTTGCAGAGCACGTCTCGCGCGCGCAGGGACGAGAAGTGATGTCGCACGGCCGGCAACTTCTGCGTAGAGTGGTCGAGTCATGTCCACCGAAGCACGACGTGAAGAGCTCGAAGCTTCGATTCGCGCTGCTTGCGCGGTCGCAGACTTTCATTTGGCTGCAACGCGCGCGATCGAAGGATACGGTCCAGAGCTGCTCGCGTTTCTCCACGCCACGATGAATGACCCGACTGCCGCAGCTGAGACTTTCAGCCAACTTTGCGAGGATCTCTGGCGCGGCATCGAGGGCTTTCAATGGCAGAGCTCGTTCCGGACCTGGGCCTACACCTTGGCCAAGAACGCCCGCAGCCGTTACCACCGCGACGGCTTCCGCAAACGCTCGAGTGCCTTGGAAACCGGCGCCGCCGAAAAGCTAGCCCACACAGTACGGGCGCGAACCCAACCGTTTCTGCGCACGACCGTGAAGAAGAGCTTCACCAAGCTGCGCAAACAGCTCAACCCCGACGATCAAGCACTGCTGTTGTTTCGCCTCGATCGCGGCATGTCCTGGGCTGACGTCGCACTGGCCATGGAGGCCCGCGAAACGCCAGCCAGCGTCGCCGCGCTCAAGATGCGCTTCGGCCGGCTGAAGCAGAAACTCGAGCAATTGGCCGAAGAAGAAGGCCTGCTGCGTGATGAGACGGCCTGAATGAAGGCATGTCAGCGTCGTCGCCCTCGCGGGGGCCAGGGCCATGGATCCCTCCCCCGCGGCTTTCTCGCTGGAGCAGGAGGGCATGACGCCCTCCCCAATGACTAGGCGGACTCGAGGATCAAGCTGATCCCTTGGCCACCACCGATGCACATGGTCACCAAGCCATAGCGCTTCTTGTTGCGGCGCAGGGCGTAGGCGCAAGTCAACGTGAGGATCGCGCCGGTTGCGCCGAGCGGATGGCCGAGCGCGACGGCGCCGCCGAGAGGATTGACCTTTTCGGGATCGATACCCATTTCACCGAAGTCGCGGATGACGGCGAGCGACTGCGGGGCGAAGGCCTCGTTGAGCTCTACGTGATCGATGGCGTCACCCTTGAGCCCAGCGCGCTCGAGGGCGTTGCGGGTCGAGGGCACTGGGCCCCAGCCCATGATCTTCGACTCGCAGGCAGCCACGCCCATACCAATGACGCGCGCCAGTGGCTTTCCACCATGCTTGTCCACATCGCTCTGACGACCGATGAGCATGGCCCCTGCTCCGTCGACCACCGCGCTGGCGTTGCCAGCAGTGATGATCCCGCCGGCCTCGAAAGCGGCTGGCAACTGCGCCATCTTGGCCATCGACGGACTGTTGAGGATGTGCGTGTCGTGCTTGACGAGCTCAGGGTCGCTCGCCCCGTTGAGCTGCACCGATACCGGCACCGTCTCTTCATCGAAGTCACCCGCGTCGCGGGCCTTCTTGGCCAGCGTGTGCGAGCGGAATCCGAACTCGTCGGCTTGCTCGCGGGTGAGCTCGTAGCGACGACCGAGCTCCTCGGCGGTGTTGGCCATGGTCATCTTCGCCGACGGGTCATAGAGACTCATCAGCAACATGTCCTGCAAGTGCACGCCCGGGCCGAGTGAGCGGCCATTGATGGGCCCGTACTTCTGGGTGGCCGCACCGATCTGCTTGCCTCGCTGGTTGTACAAGCAGAACGGGTACTGCATGCTCTCGGCCCCGCCGACCATCATGAAGGGCCGGGCCTCGTCGTGGCGCAAGCCAGCCAAGATCATCTCGGCGCCTACGGCTACAGCTTCTGCACCGCTGCCGCAGATCCGCGCCACGGTCAGCGCGGGCACGTCTTCGCCCAGACCACCTCGCCACGCCATTCCTTTGGCGCCGTAGATGCTGTCGCGGTGGCTGTGTTGGGCCATGCCCATGACCACGTGGCCGACCAAGCTGGCGTCGACCTCGGTGCTATCGAGCGTGGCCTTGATGGCCAGACCGCCGAGCTGCGTCGTGGAAAAACGCGAGAACAAGCCCGGCTGCCGGTTGTTGACCAAGATGTCGGCGCGCGGGGTTCGCCGGCCGCCGTCGAGGATAACGATACAATCTTCTTTGGCCATGTCTGCCTCCTGCCTACTCGTGAAGGAACTCTGCCGGGACGCGTGGCCCGTTTTGGATGAAGTTGGTCATGCCGATGTCCATGTCGACGGTGTCTTTGCATCGTCCGAAACCATCGGCCTCGACCGCTAGACCTTCGCTGAGCGGTAGCGCCAAGCCTCGTCGAATCACGTCGACGAGAATCGCGTCGATGGCGAGGGAGCGATGCTCGATGTTCACGCCGGGCAGCTGACTCGGAAGTTCCATGGGCTCGGGATTGACCGGCGCCAACTTGATTTCGCCAGCGATGTGTTTGCCGATCAGCTCCTTGGCAGCTGCCACCGGATCAGCAGCAGGCGCGCCGTTGGCCCAACCCCACTCACACGCTTCCTTGGCACCGACGGGTCGTCCTGTGCGCAGCAGCTCATTGGCCCGTTCGACCCCGATGAGGCGCGGTAGCCGTTGCGTGCCACCGTAACCTGGAATGATGCCCAGGTTGACCTCTGGCTGTCCCGTCATGAGCGCCTTGCCGACGACGCGGGCATGGCAGCACATCGAGAACTCGGCGCCTCCGCCGAGCACGGGGCCGTCGACCGCCGCTACCACCGGCTTGGGGCTCGCCGCGATCTTCTCCATGATGGGGTGCGTGCCCATGCACAGCTGTCGACATTCGTCGGCGGACTTCAGCGCGGCCAGCTCGTTGATGTCGGCGCCAGCGAGTGCGCCGTCGTAGCTGGTCAAGATGATCCCTTTGATAGCGTCATCGGCGGACAGCTCGTCGAAAGCTCGATCGATTTCCGCAACAGTCTGCTTGGACAGGGCGTTCTTGACCTCGGGTCGCCAAATCCGCACGACGCCGACGCCGTCGTCCTTTTCGACTTTGACGAAGCGACGGAAGCTGGGCAGCTGCTTGTTCGCGATGCTGTCAGGAACAACAAAGCCGGTGTGGTTGGCAGCGTATTTCTGGCACAACTCGTGGACCTGCTCGGCGCCGCGATCCTCGGCGAGCTCGAGCACGCCCTTGCTGAAGCCGAGGGCCATGCGGGTCATCCAGTTCATTTCGGTGGCGCTACAGATGTCACCGTCAACCACGAAGTAGGTGCGCGCGAAGAGCACCGCGAGGATGCGATCGAGCACCTGACTGGCGAGGGCCTTGTCGTAGCTCGAGTCACCAGGATTGCGGCGATCGTGCCAACGTTCGTTGCCGCGCTTGGCAAGCGAGGGAGGCGGCGTAAACCAGTCAGAGCCCGTGTCCGCTTCCTTCATCAACAGCTGGCATTTGTGCACCAGCAAGTTGCCGGCTGTGGCGTCCATGACGTTGAAAGGGCCGCCACCACCGATGGCGTCGTTGACGATCCTGTCGACCTGGGCGGGCGTCGCCAACCCCTCCTCAGCAATGCGAGCCGCCTCAGAAATGTAGTTGCAGAAGACATCGTCAGCCGCGAAGCAAGGCACGTCGGCAGTGATGATCGGAACCTTGCCGAGCTTCTTGGTCACCGCGATCATTCGCTCGCCGAGGGCCGCATCGTTGGACAGCACGATCTCGAGCGGCAGCGATCGCCAAGCGGGGAAGAAGGGGTGGTTGACGAAGCAGCGATCGGGGTGCTTGGCCTTGGCGGCGATCCGAGCCCGCGGAATTCCGCTGGTGGCAAAACCGATGAGGCATTCGCTGCTGACCACCTCTTCGAGGTTGGCCAAAATGCTCTGCTTGATGGCCAAGTCCTCAGACGCCGCCTCGAGGATATAATCGCAGTTGGCAAGGTCGCTCAGCTCCATGGTCGGAACGAGCGCCTCGTCAATCGCTTTGGCGACCTTGGGCGAGAGCTTGCCGCGCCGGACGCCCTTGGTCGCGTAGCCGCGAATACGTTCGACGCCCGCGTCGAGCGCCTCCTTCTTGATGTCCAACAAAAAGACCTTCGAGCCAGGCTCCCGGGCGATCGCCGACAGGAAACCATACGCCAGGTCCGGTCCAATGGATCCAGAGCCAATTACACCGACTATCATGCGCTCATCCTCCTTGTGCCTGCGACAGCAGCTGAACGACGGAGCGAGCAACCGCGGGCCGCGTGGCGGTGGTCGGGGGGGCGCACATTACGCCTTTCTCCCGGTCTAATCAAAGGTTGGATGACTGGGCCCTGCATCGCGAATATTCTCTGGGCGCCATGTTCATGTTGCTCCCGGTCGGCAGCGACAAGGTCGTCTATGGGCTGCCTTGGTTCACGATCTTGAACATCGGCCTATGCGTGCTCGTCTAACGTGCTTGGTGTAGCAGGGGTCTTCGATCCCATCGCGACGCTCGGTTATCGACCTGTCGATGGCTTCAGCGCGCGCATGCTGTTGCTGCTACGCGCACGCAGGCTTCTTCCATCTATTGGGAAACATGATGTTTCTTTGGTGCATGGGGGTAAACCTCGAATACCGCTGGGGCTGGCCTGCCTTCGCTTGCTTGTACCTCGTTGGCGGCGTGGCTGCTTCGGCCACCTTCGCCGGGTTTCACCCAGGCTCGACGGTGCCCATCGTCGGTGCATCAGGCGCGATCGCTGCTTCGATGGGGGCTTTTCTCATCGCCCTGCACAAAACACGCATCCGTTTCTGGTACTGGTATTTTCTCATCTTCAAGGCCGGCGCCGGCACTTTTCAGGCTCCCGCGTGGGTAGTGCTCCCCTTGTGGTTCCTGTTCGACGCCGCCGGCGCTTATGGCGAGTGGAGGGGCGCTGCTAGTGGCGTTGCGTACTCGGCGCACGTGGGCGGCTTCTTGTTCGGCCTGCTGATTGCGTTGGGGCTCAAGCTCAGCGGGATCGAGAAGAAGCTCCTCGAAGCAGCTGGAACAGACGTGTTCGACGATCCCACGAAGTGGCAGCACACTGCGCCCGACACGACAGCGATCTCTGCACAGCAGCGCGGCTCGCCCATACAGCAGAGCGGTTCGCCCATACAGCAGAGCGGTTCGCCCATACAGCAGAGCGGTTCGCCCATACAGC
>CAZRGL010000362.1:5839-11355 GCA_964599485.1 uncultured Polyangiaceae bacterium | reverse complement strand
TCCGAACCACCTGCACGGATCCTTGCTCGGGTTGCTCGAGGCCAGTGAGCACAAAGCCCTCTGCGCTACAGCTGAGGTGATTTCCTGGCGGCAGGGCCCCCAGCTCGGACCAGTCGCCATCCTTACGCACAGAGGCCCATGCTTGCTTCTCGTTGCCTACCAGCAGGGTGCTCGTTTGGCCACCACGACACGCTTCAACCGGTCGCGATCCAGCAGCCACCTCACCCAAGATCTTGGCTTCGCGCTTGCCCGCGAGCAGATCGTCCAGCTCGACTGTTTGGACGACATCGGCGCCCCAACGCCTCGTCACGAAAACCAAGGAGTTGGCCAACAACTTCATTCTGGAGCCCCAGGAGGGCGGCAAATGAAACTCCTTCGCTGAATCGGCCAACCGCTTACCGCCGTGAGCCGAGCGAAATGTGTGAAGCACGGTGTGGCGTGGTTTGTCGACCGTCCACCGACGCACGACGACCAAGCCGTCGGCCCGAGAGTAGGCGCCGAGCACCTTCCCGCGAACGAGCGGTTCGCTTGGCTGTACGAGCGAAGCCGGTCCCCATGTCTCGAAGGCGACGAGAGGCGCTCCTGTCTCAGCCCCGCCGATTGAATCCACGTTCTTTGGAACATCCCAGCAGCGAGCCGCCGCGAGCCGCTCATCGTCTCGGCCCAGCAGCTCACAGAAAGACCAGGGCTGGGTGGTGCTGCCTTCGGTCAGCAAGTGCACTGCGCCGCCGATTGCGTTGCGGGTCTTGACTCCGAGAATGGCCCCTCCAGGGAACACCGGCAACTCGTCGAATCGCAACAGCTCCGCGGGCAGCGGGGCAGCAGAGCCGGAGCGCTCTTTCGCACCAGACGGCAGCTCGGCTGCTGTTCGGTACAGTGCGTCCAAGTACAACCGGTGCTTCCAAGTCAGCTCGAGCTTCGCATCCACGAGTGGCTTCAAATAACTGGTGATGGAGCTTCCAGGACCACCCTTGCTCGCCGCCGCGGCTAACATGGTGTTGGCGAAGGGCACGCAGCGCGCTGGCCACGATTGGGGGTCGCCAGCTGCTTTCTTGCGACTTTGTCGCGTGTCGGCGAGGCTCTTCAGCCTAACCGCGCGGTAGCGCTCGAACGGTGTTTCCGCCGCCTGCAGCGCAGCGCCGAGAAGGCATCGCGATAGATCCGCCCAGGCCGCGCCCGTCTTCGCATGCGCTAGGGCGGTTTGCTCCGCTGCGCGGCCTCGTTCGATCGATCGCAAAAAGGACCGACCGATGTTGACCGCTGCGAACAACACCAATGCGGCCAACATGATCCCGCAACAAGCCAGCCGGCGCCGTTTGGGTGTGGGCTCGGGGGCCGGCTCGGATTGGGGCTTGGCGCTAGCCTGCTCGGCCATGGGGCCAGGTTAGCTCAGGCCATCAGAGTCGTACAAAACCGTAGCGCTGTCGTGAATGAAACTACATTGGCCCTCGTCATACCTCTCCTGGGCCGCAGTGGCCCGAGGGTGCCGAGGAGAATAGACTATGAGAACAAACAAATGGGCTGTTGCAGCACTAGCTATTGCAAGCGTAATCGCCGTTGCCAACACCGCCTCAGCTGAGGTTTCGAACCCAGCGCCGACCGACATCGCCAGCATCGAATCGTCCGAAAACGGAGACTACGCAGTGGAGTTCTTCGCCGACGATCTGAACGGCTCAGCTTACGGGGCCAGCGGGCTGATCATCCCCGTGCGCAACCATCGTATGCGCCGGACTTTGTTGAAGCCGCGCACGTCGTTCGTCAGGCCGCTGCTGCAATCGGTCGAGAACCTCTAGCGTTCGAGCTCGAGCGTGGCGATTTGCTCATCGCCACGCCAGAGCTGCACGCTGCGTTTGCAGGTGGAGACAGCGAGCGTTTGTCCGTCAACAGCTGCGCCCAGCCCATGAAAGGACTTGTGCCCCACCGCCTCACGGATCGCTTCGACCTGTGCTTTGAAAGGTGCTTCGTCGACGCGTTCACCCAAGTCAATCGTGTGGGCAGTCAGCTTCTCTCCCAGCAGCACCAGATTGTGTGTAGCCGACCAATAGGCTGGGACAGCGGTCGCGTGTCGACCCACCTGGAAGTCCCAGGAACTGTCGCCGGTTTCCAGATCCATCCCCCGCCCATAAGCCCCGTCGAGACCATCGCCCAAGTCATACCAAAACGATATCCACAGCCGTGGTCCAAGCACGGCTTGAGTGACTTTGTCGGGCGTGTCCACTTCAACCGTTGGGAGGCCCCCCAACGCATCGACGATGCGCAAGCCTGCGGACGTCTGCTGTAGCGCCCTGCGCTGCGCAATCGAATACGCCGTCGGATTGATCTGCTCGAGGGGAATCGACGCCCCATCGACGAGCTGCCACGCAGCCGTCGCGCCTTCACGATCCATCGTCAGGAAGGTCCGCGCATCGCTCGCCATGCCCACGAGGTAGCCGGGCGCTGTGCCGCAACATGCCTCGGCCTCGACGTCCCAAATCACAACCCGGGTGCCATCGGCTTCGGGAGCGATGCTTGCGCCCGCTGACCACCCCGTTTGCCGCTCTCGAAACCAATGCAACAAGTAGCGGCCATCAGGCGAGAAGATCAGCTTTGACACCAACACCTCCTGGCTCGGTCCACAGGGCAGTCGAGCCCTGAGGCGAGCTCAAAAGACAACAGCGGAATCCTCGGTCTTTCGCGCCAAGCGAGCAAGCAACATCCACTTCTGAATCAAACTGGCTATGGGAGCAGCTCATTGCCCGCCGGCTCACTCACACAGTGTGGTCGCCCTTGGGGAGCTCACCCGACGACGACACTTTCCCTTCCGCCGTCAGCTGGCTGCGCGGCGTCTGAGGCTCGCCCCTGACGCGCGCAGCACGCAGCTGAATCCGCGGTCGACTGTCTCGAGCTAGATCGCGTTGATGTTGTGTACGAATTTCTCGATGGACTTCCACTCGCGCTTGATTGCGTGCTTCTTGCCAAAGATGAAGACGACGTGACTGATCGCGCGTCGCTTGCTCTGTCCCAGCAGGCCGAGCGCCATCTCGTGGCGTGACTCGGCTTTCCAGGCCTCGATCTGACTGTAGCCATTCTCGTTCTTGGCCTTGTCCTGAAGCTTCCAGTGGCGGCTCGCGATGCCTGCGTGCTTGTACGCCTTGTGACGGAGCTTGTTGAAGCTCACCTTGCCGCGCAGTGCAATCACCGTCACTTTGATGTCGCCATAGTCGCAGTGGATGTTGCCCTCGTCGCCTCCGTCGTGATCCTTGCACCGGTCAGGATCGGGAACCTGTAGCGATATGCCGAACTTCTTGCTTCGCACTTTTCTCCAGTTGCTGGCGAGGCTCATGCCAGCAGTGCAGACGATCAACAAGGCTATCAGTGTGGTGATATAGGTGCGCATTTGTCCTCCTCCTCAGAAACCCGACGGGGCCCCTCGTGTTGTGAAGGGTGTATCGCAAGAGCCATGCCGGCACCCAGGTGCGCGTTCAGAGGCGACGCCGTGAGCCGATTGCGGGTCAGGCCCTGCAAAGTGCGGGCTGCCCCCCACCACGAGACGGGCTTCAGCACTCGAGCACCGCAGCAATTCGACGCTCCGTCGGAATACCCCGGCGCGCATCGTCATTGTGATGCTGAAGCGGAGAATGTCGAATGCGGGCTCTGTTGTTGCTCAGTCTGTCCGGGCTCACCGCCTGTGGTTCAGCGGCCCCTCGGGTGGCGTCGCAGCTGCAGGTATTTGCCACGCCCCTAGAAGGCCCGATCGAGCACGACCGCCCCGTGCCTGACAGCGAACAGCGTGACAACCTTTCTGCAACTGTCGATCTACCGCCAGCCGCAGACTGTGAAGAGCGATTCGATGTCGAGCTCTACCAGCACAGGGGAGTCGACATCATCATTTGGGATGAGCGCCGGGGCTGCGTCACGCGTGGCGTCGCGATCCGTCACTTCCCCCGAATGCTCTCGCGCGAAGAGTTGACCAAGCTGCTCCGAGAAAAAGCGCAGCGCGTCATCCACATCGTTCCCCCTTGAAGCTCAACGCCGCGGCTGCGGCGCCAGCCCATCGGTTATCCCACCCATGACTTCATCTCGCTCCCAAGTCCCAGCCACCTCGCACCGCAGGAAATGGTCTCGGCTCTCAGGCCCAACGGTCAGCTTCTTCGCCCTGCTGCCGTGCGCAGTGATGCTGTGGCAAACCGCCTTCGAGGGTGTTGGTCACACGCAACAGCCTTCTACGGCCGAGATTCTCCGAGCCATCCCCAAGTGGCCGTCGGCGCTCATCAACGTGAGGTACTCGGACATGCCGGGTAGCCCCGACATTCTCGAGCACGGCAAGCGCGCCACCAAGGCCCTGGAGCGCTGCGTTTCCGACAACGTCGATGCAAACAACCGGGCGCTGTGCGCCATCAGCTTGCATGCGCTCGGCGATCGAGGTGCGCTCAAGACCCTCCAGACTGCGCTCGAAGATTGGGATCCGGACGTGAGGTTTCGCGTCGTCCGTGCGCTCGGCGCGATGCCCGACAAGAGCAGCGTCAAACCACTCATCAAGCTCTACAAACGCAAGGACGCTGGCGGGCGCGTGCGTTTCGCCGTGCTGCGCGCCTTCGCCAACATCAGCGATCGAGGCGTCGTTCGGCTCCTGCGCAAAGAGCTATTGAGCAAAGCTGACGCACGCAAAGGGCGCCGCGGAGGCGACGTGCGGCCGGTGGTATTTCGCTCGCTCTGGGCCAACCGCCACATGATGGCGCAAGGAACGCTCGTCCGCGATGTCACCGTGGCCCTCAAAAGCGACAACACCGCCCTGGTGTTGGCAGCAACGCACGCCGCAGCAGAGCTGCGCGCACCGTCGCTAGCGCCGCCGCTCATTGCGCTGATGACCAGTCCTGACGTCGAGGTGCGCAACAAGGCTGTCTATGCACTCGGGAAAATCGGCAACAAGACGGCCACACGAGCCTTGCTCAAGCATATGTCGCTGGTGCGTGAAGCGCGCATGCTCAACAACATTGCTTTCGCCCTGGAACGATTGGACAAGAAAGCTTTTTACACCGCTATCGAACGACTGGCGAAGCACAAGCAGGCCATCATCCGACTCAATGCTGCCTTCGTGATGGGCGATGTTCGCGACGCCGCTGGTCTTCCGCTCTTGGAACGCGCGCTCGAGGACTCCAACCAAATGGTTCGGTCGAGCGCGCTCGTAGCGGTGGGCAAGCTCGGTAACACCAATGCCGCCCAAACGGCCCGCGCCATCAAGGTGCTTCACCGCTTTGACAACCACAGCGACATGGGGTTTCGGCAAAATGCGGTGTACGCGATCGATGCCCTCAAACCCGGTGGGGACCGCGACTTGATCTATCGACGGCTGTTCGATCTTCCCACTGAACACCACCATCGCAGCACGGTTCATCGTTCCGCCCTGTTCTTGGCACGCTCCGACGACACGCGCGTCAAAGCGTACGTCCTCGATTGCTACATGACGCAGCAATGCAACACGAAGCAGGTGGGCAACTTCGTCGCCCAGCACGCAGACAAGGTGTATGCCGAGAAGC
>CAZRGL010000362.1:0-5829 GCA_964599485.1 uncultured Polyangiaceae bacterium | reverse complement strand
GTTGCGCTGGACCCGCGGCGCGACCGACTACGGACCGCTACTGTCGACGCTCAAACCTCGAGGCACCATTGCTATCGCCAGAGCCGCCTACGACGATGCCCCTTCCTGGGGTCGGGCCAGCCGAACGAGTCTGGACGTGCTGCGGGACATCGGAGACAAGGGATCGCTCAGCGCGATAGGCGCGCGCGCCGCCAAAGCGCGGCTCATCGAGCGCTCACACAGTCTCATAGCCGCTGCCCAGCTCGGCCACGACTCATCGCGCCGCCAACTCGTCGCCGAGCTGGACATCTTGCCTGTCGAGCGCTTGCCTTGGTTCGTGAGGGTGGTCAGCAAACTGCAGGACAAGGGTGCTCGTGCCGAGCTCGACAAGTTGCTCGCTCCAAAGCAAGCAAGCAAAGCGGTCGAGGTCGCCCTAGCCGCTTCGGCGCTTCGGCTCAGCTGGTTCCCTGACAAAGCCATCTTCCGGTTCATCGAAGCACTGGCGTCATCCAGCAGTCTCGAGCGGCACCTCGCCGAGCGCTACTTGAAGCGGAACACTCAAGACCGCGTCACAGCGCTGCTTCGAAGAGCGTGGGCCCGCGAGGGTCGTCCTTCGACACGAGCGCGACTGCGCGCGATCCTCGACCGGCGCGGAAACTGATTCGATGCCCCGCGCAGTCCCGCGCGCCAAAGCTCGTCATTGGCCGGAAGCTGCGGCGGTGGCTCTCACGGCGCTGGTATTCGATCCACGAGCGACTGCCTCGGCGCCCAAGCGGATCGTGTTTGCGGTCATGGCCGCGCTGTGGCTCGCCTCGGCAATCGCGCCGCTGTTGCGCGGCAACCGTACGGCCCTGCCCGTACCGTTGTGCTGGTGGCTGGCGCTGTGCGGCTGGTCATGTGCGAGCTTGGCTTGGGCGCAGCAGCCCGATCCACTCCGCGCTGTGTTGCCACTCGCGACGGCCGCGGTCGCCATGGTCGCGAGCAGCTGGTCGGACGACAAGCTGCGCGGCGTTGCCGAACGGGCTGCTTTGCTGATTTGCGGTGGCTGTGGACTGACGGCCGTCGTGCAGCTCGCGAGAGGAGCAGCGGTGGTGGGCCTCGCTGGCAACAGCAACTGGCTGGGCCTCGCCATGGCTGCCGCGCTGCCCCTCGCAGCCGGGTCACTGCTGCGCCTGCGAGGACTGGCAAGGATCAGCGCAGCAGGTGCGGTCCTGCTCGGGATGGCTGCGCTCGTCTTGTCTCATTCGCGAACCGCAGCGGCAGCGGTCGGCCTCGTCGCTCTGCTTCAGATGCGCGGCGCCTTGCGCGGACTAGCACTGCGCGGACTGGCGCTGGCTGGGGCAGCTGGCCTCGCGGCTGTCATGTGGACCGGAGCCGTCACGTCGCTCGGGGGGCGGGCATGGATCTGGCGGGCTTGTTTGAACGCGGCTCGGCGGGATTGGTGGACAGGCTCGGGCTTGGGAGACTTCGGCGCGGTCTTTCTCGACGGGCAAGCAGAGGCGCTGGCAGACTTGCCGCTAGAGCAAGCCTCAGGCCAGTTCGTGCTGGCCACCTCTGCGCACAACGACTGGCTACAGTGGCTGTGCGAGACGGGCGTCATCGGCGCTTTGCTCGCAGCCGTAGCCCTCGCGACCACCGCTTGGCAATTGCGGCGCAGCTGGCGCGCGGGCTCCGCTTGCGTGCTGGCGGTGCTCGTCGCCTCACTGGGCGACTGCACGATGCTGCGGCCCGAGGTGATGGTGCTCCTCGGCCTACTGCTCGCCACAGGACCAAGAGCAAGACCACGCGCGGAAGACAGATTCGCCCCAGCGGTGTTACTCGTCGCCATCTCCTTGGCGCTGCCGAACGCGGCGCTCGATTGGAAGGCGCAGCGCCATCTGTCGCGGGCTCGGGCGGCGCCACCCGCCGAGCGAATTGCCTGGCTGAGGCGCGCCGCACAGCTCGCACCCCGCAACGGCTGGGTAACTCTGGAGCTGGGCCTCGCCTACATGACCGCTAGCCAGCCCTCGCTCGCAAGATCATGGCTGCTACGCTCGCGCAGGCAGCTCGCAACCATCGGCGTGGACGTAGCGCTCGGCAATGCAAGCATGCAGCAGGGCGATCCGGCCAAGGCGGCGGCCTGGTACCGCAGCGCCCTGCGGCGTCATCCGGCGCGCGTCGCCGCGCTCGTCAACTTGGGCGAAGCGCTGCGCTGTCTTGGGGATTTGGACGGAGCCGCACGACAAGTCCAAGGGGCAGCTGCGCTGCTGCCGAATCATCCAAAAGTCCGAGCACTACGAGATCGGATCCGAAAGCAACGCGGCGTTGCCATCAACAACACAACCGACACCTGCCCGCTGCGAGATTCTCGACAGTTATAATATTATTAGTGTTGGCACGCCTGCTGCAGGACTCGAAGGCAGGAGGTGTTGACATGGTTCTCACTAGAAACACAAAGCTGGCGGCGCGAGCCACCATCCTGAGCGCGCTGTGCGCCGCAACCTGTACGTTCCCGGCATCTGGACAGGGAGGCTCATTTGAGCTGACCGAGGTCAGCCATCCCACCAGAAGCTCGGTGGTCAGCGTACAGGCTACCGCTGAGGGTTTGTTCGTTGGCTCAGGAGCCACGCTGCAAATCTACGACATCGAGCTCGAAGACGACGAGCTGACGGGCCTCGAGCTTCTGGGCGAGGTGCAGACTCGCGGCGAGCTACGCGAGCTCGAGGTTCACGGCTCCTATGTGTACGCGGCGTCGGCCAGCGAGGGGCTCCAGATCTTCGACGTGAGCTTGCTCGATCAGCCCAAGCTCTGCGCCCACTACAAGATCGAGCAAGCGGGCACGAGCGGCATGGGCTTGCACGTCGAAGGCGACCACACCTATCTGGCCATGTACGAAGGTGGGCTGCATCGGATTGACACATCGGCAGCTGTTCTGCAGGGGTGCCAATCAGGCGACGTCGTAGCGCTCCAGGACGCGAGCATCTACGCCAACCCGTTCGGCAATCGTTTTGCGTCGGACGTCATCGTGAAGGATCAGATTGCCCACATTGGGTACACCAACAGCCTGGGCCAGCAGGGCGGCATCGCGACGGTCGACTTTGGCTCAGGAGCGCCGACGCTACTCGGCGAAGCGACCGAGCTGAACAACTGCCCGGTCACGTCGATGGAGCGCAGCGGCGACTTCGTTTTCGTGTCCTGCCGCACCTACAACACCTGGCCGCTCGCGGGCCACGTGGAGCTCATCGTCTTCCAAGACGAGGGCAGCCAGCTGTCGCAACGTGCGGTTCTCGATGATGGGCTCAACTGGGACGCCGGAGAGGATTTGGAGGTCGTAGCGCTCGCCAACGGCAGGCACCGCATCTACCTCGCAGGCGGCATTCCGGACATCAAGCTGAGCGTCAGCAGCAAACCGGTCAAGGTGATCGACTTCGATCCGAGCAAGCCCGAAGGTTTGCGGCTCGACGAGATCGGAGCCGCCAACAACATCAACATTACCTTTTCGCTGAGCGTGGTTGGCGACTTGCTGTTCGTCGCCGATGAATGGGCAGGCATTCTGCCCTACCGGCTCGAGGATGGAATGACGCCGCAATTGCTCGACAGCGCGCTCATCATCAGGCCCGGCGGGTGGACCGCGGATCTGGCCATCCATGGCAGCACCCTTGCGGTCGCCGACGAAGGCGCCGGCTTCTGGTTGATTACCGACGTCAACACGGCCGAACAGGATGAGACGTTGTTCTTCAAATACGACCCGAACAAGCCGGGCGGCGACACCAACACATTCGCCAACGCCATCGACATCGATGACGAGTACATCGTCACCTTGCACTGGACCGCAGTGGGCACGCCGCGCACAGTTCGCGTGCACGACATCGAGGATCCGGACGGGCTCCCCACCGCGGTGTTCTCCGCCAAAGACGCGAAAGGTGACTCGGCCTACGCAGTTGCAAGGCATGAAAGCGCTATTTACGTAGCGACTAGGAGGGGCGTGGCAGTCGCTACCGATTGGGAGTCATGCAACAAGAACTGCGAATACCCGACCACGCTGAAGATTGGTGAGGTCACCGACATGACGGTCGATCATGACGCCGAGCTGCTCTATGTCACCACCCGCGGATTTGGGAGAAAAGCCCTTCATGTTTAGGACGTGAACGACGAGGCAAGCCCCAATCACTTGAGCCAGGTGAACTACACTGTCGTGCCCAACGCCGTGGCGGTCGTCGACAACGTTGCCTACCTGGGTATGGAGAGCGGTCGTGTGGCGGTCATCGATTTCGACGGCACCACGCTCCACAAACAGCGGGTAATCAAGCTCGGCGGCGAATACTCAATCCAGTCGGTCGCGGTTGGCGCGGGCGCAATCTTCGCGGGCTACCGAACAGCTACCAGCAAGGGCGTGCTCGTATACGACCCAAACAACCCCAACGCCGAGCCCGGCAACTACCCCACCGTCGGCCCCGCACCGGGCTTCTGCATGAGCATCACCACCCTGTACGCCAACGGTCACCTGTTCGTTGCTGACCAATGCGGCGGAACCTACGTGTTCGAGGTCGGCATGACGACACAATGAGGACCGCTACAGGCGCAAACCCAGGCGAGGCGGCCCGGCGCGGCCCTGGCCGCGCGCCCGACACGCCCGACGCGGACGACCGCTAGCGGGTGGCGCGCGCGGCCGGGGCGCTTTCATTTGCCCTGCCGATCTATCGAGTGACCGACCCGATGGTAGCCTGAGTGTCGCTCAAGACGACGGTGATGATGCGATCACCGCAGGCGCCGGACGGCACTCTGGAGGACTCGTCGCCGGGGATCTCGTAGAACCCGCGGCAATACGTCCTGATGGTGACTCGTTGGGCCGCGCGGAGCCCGTCAGCAGACTTCCGCGGTTCGGCGCTACGCAAACCACCGGGAATCTCGTCCTCGAGCCCAGCGCCAGAGAGTTGCTCGAATCGTGCGGATTCGACCTGCACCCAGCCGCTCTCTTCCACGCGGAGCACCAACACTTCGTATCCCAAGAGGCCGAGCTCTGAGCTGCGCTTGCGCCAGATGATTCGATAGTCCGAGCTGCCGAGCGCGACGGCATCACGTCGCAGCTCGATGCACGACTGCTTCACGTCCTCGTATCCGCGCAGCTTCCCGCAAGCGTCGGCCGCGCGCGCAGCGGCCCGTGGTGGATTCGTCGTGGGCTCGACGCGAGGCACCCGGGCCGAGCTCGTCAGCAGAGGCTCTGCATGCGGCGACGCGCTCGATGCCGGCAGGGCGACAGCGCAACCCGATGCGGCAACGATGAACAGCGGCCAGGCCCTCGTGGACACCTCATCCCAACGCCACAGCGAGTCGCGCCATTCCGCTCGATCACCCGACCGAATTCGTCCAGCGCCGCAACACCCCTTCAGGGTCGCCCCCAGTAGGCCACACCGGGACAGTGGTGCGAGACCGCAAAGCTCTTCACTTTGGGGTCGGCCATCGTACCTTTCAGGCTCACTTCCAGCTCGAGGTAGCGCCCCATCATGATGCTCTTGGCTTTGAAAGCGTTGGCGATGTGTACCGTGGAGACGAGCTGGACCCTGAGTGGGAGCAAGTGACCGAATGCGGGTCCAGTAGGCCGATGTAGGGGCGGCGGCGGTATGCGGCCTCGGCGCGGCGCATGTCGACTATGGTCGGCAGCATGAGCACGAGGCGAGATTGCGGCTGGAAGGCAGTTGCTATTGGCGCCGCGGCCGGGGCATTGGCCGGCTGCGGTCCAGGCACCTCCAACTCACTCAGGCCCGTGGAGCTCAGCGCAGCAAGTGCCACCGCGGAAACGGTCGGTCGTTGCCCGCCCCGTCTGCTGTCGTCATCGAGGCTGCGAACAAGCAGGCGGAGGGTGCGCGCATC
>CAZRGL010000361.1:514-11461 GCA_964599485.1 uncultured Polyangiaceae bacterium | reverse complement strand
GCACGTGACTACTGGATGCGCTTGGCTGCCATTCAGCAGCATCTCGACCAAGTGGACGAGGCGTCGGGGAGCTACCACCGCGTGCTCGAGATCGATCCCGCTGACGTCGAAGCGCTCGACGCCATGGAGAGCCTCTTCACGCGTACGGAGCGTTGGGACGACTTGATTGGTGTCATTCGCCGGCGGATTGATCTGTGCGACGACATGACCGCTCGAGAGCGCTTGTTCGCTCAGATGGCCACCGTGTACGACGAGCAGCTCAGCAAGCCTGAGGAGGCCATCGCTGCGTACAGCGAAGTGCTCGCCTTCGATGACACGAGCTTGACTGCGTTGATGGCGCTGGACGCGTTGTTCACGCGGCAGCGCATGTACCACGAGCTCGCTGAAAACCTCGAAGCACAGCTGCGCCTAGCGGATAGCGAAGAAGCCGAAATCGCCTTGATGCTTCGCTTGAGCGCGCTGCAGGAAAGCGAGCTCGAGCAAGTGGATGCGGCAATCGAGACCCACCGCCAGGTGCTCGATCGTCAGCCTCAAAACCCAGACGCCATCACCGCCTTGGAGCGGCTTGGCAAGCTCGAGCAGTACGAAATCGAGATTTCCGAGGTCCTCGGCCCACTCTACCGGGACATGGGCGACTACCAGAAGCTGCTGGGCGTCTACGAGGTGCAGGTTCGCCGCAGTGATGATCCCAATCGAGCTGTGGAGCTGCTCCACGAGATGGCTCAGCTGCACGAGGATGCCGGCGGGGATCACAACGCAGCATTTGAGACGTTGGCGCGGGCACTCAAGATCGACCCCTCGGTGGCTCAAACCCAAGAAGGTTTGGAGCGACTGGCGGCGACGACGGACCGCTTTGCGGATCTCGCGCGGGTGTATGAAACCTTGGCGGCTCAACAAGAGGATACCGAGCTGGCCATTGGTCTGTTCACCATCAGCGCCAACATCTACGAGCATCAACTCGGTGCGGTAGACAACGCCATCGCGCACTACCGCAAGATCTTGGAGCTCGACGAGCTGCATTTGCCGGCGGTCGAGGCGCTGGAGAACATCTTCCGAACCGTCGATCGGTACCAGGAGCTCAGCGCGGTTTTGCAGCAGCGTGCCCAGTTGCTCCACGACCTGGACGAACAGAAGACCGCTCTGATGCAGGCGGCGCAAATTGAGGAAGAGGTACTGGAGCGCTTGGATAGCGCCATCGCGGTCTACCTCATGGTCCTCGAGATTGATCCTGAGGATCTGCAAGCGCTCGATGCGTTGATCAAGCTCTACATGGGCATGCAGCGCTGGGCGGAGCTGCTCGAGATCTACAACCGCAAGGTGGATCTGGTCTTCGATCCCGACGACCGCAAGCGCATCTACTACCAAATGGGTGCCGTCTACGAGCGCGAGCTCAACGAAGTGCGCTCGGCCATCGATACCTACCAGCGCGTACTCGAGATCGACCCCGACGACCTCGAGGCATTGGGGCGCCTGGACGTGCTCTACCATCAGGCGGAAGACTGGCCGGAGCTGCTCAATATCTTGCAGCGTGAGGCGGATCTGGCTGCCGACCCCGCCGAATCGATCAGCTACCAGTATCGAATCGCGGAGCTGTATGACAAGCGGCTCGAGGATGTAGAGCGATCCATCGAGCTCTATCGCGAGCTATTGACGCAGCAAGTCGATCACGAGCCGACCTTGGAGGCGCTGGAAGCACTCACAAAGGGCGATCGAGAACCTGTCGGCGCAGCCCAAGTGCTCGAGCCCATCTACGAGGCAATGGGTGAGTGGCACAAGCTCATCGCCATCCTCGAGGTCCAGTGCGCTGCCACCGAAGACGAGTACCATCGTGTGGAGCTTTTGCAGCGGATTGCGAACCTGCAAGAGGAGATGCTCAATGATCCCAACGCTGCGTTCGGCACTTACGCGAGAGCAGTTGCGGCGGATCTGAGCAACGATGACTCGCTGGCTCAGTACGAGCGCTTGGCGTCGATGACGACGCGATGGGGCGACCTGGCCGTTTTGTATGATCAGCAGCTCGAGACGCTGGCCGACGACCCAGTCCGTTTCGGAGAGATCGGCTTGCGCCTCGCTCACATCTACGAGGAGCAGCTCGAGGACTACGACAAGGCGATTGCGCGCTATTGTCTAGTGCTGGAGCAGGATCCGGAGAGCCAATCCGCGATCAGCTCGCTCGACCGTCTGTACGAGCAGACCGAGCGCTGGCAGGAGCTAGCCGCGATTCTGATCAAAGAGAGCGAGCTGGCGACGAGCGGTGAGGAGATCCTCGCCTTCAAGTTCCGCTTTGCGCAGGTTCAGCATTATCGCCTCAACGATATCGGTGCTGCCATCGACGCCTATGGCGAGGTCATCACCGAGATGCCCGAGCACGAAGGCGCGCTCCAAGCGCTCGAGGGCATGTTCAACGAGGGCGTGGAGCAACTCCGTATCGCTGAGCTGCTCGAGCCTCACTACGAGAGCCTTGCCCAATATGACTACCTGGCTGGTGTCTATGAGGCAGTTCTCGCGCACAAGACCGAGCCAGCGGACCGACTCAATGAGTACTATCGGCTTGCGGAATTGCACGAGGAGCGTCTCGGTCAGCCCGATGCGGCTCTAGCGGTCTACATCCGCGCGCTGCACGAGTATCCGAGCGACGAGCGGGTAGCCGAGGAGACTGAACGGCTGGCGGGCTACGTCGACGACGGCTGGGAGCATTTGGCCAACGCTTATGCTGATACCCTGGCTGCCCACGAGGACTTGGAGCTGCAGAAGTCACTCGGCAAGCGTCTTGCGCGCGTCTTCGAGGAGGAGCTCAGCGACGTTCAAAAGGCCGAGGAGACGTTCCGCTACGTGCTCAGCGTGTCGGCGCTCGAGGTCGACTGTCTCGAGAATCTCGACCGAATCTATACGGAGCTGGAGCAATTCGCAGACTTGGCTGCCGTGCTCGAACAGCGGGTTCAGACCACCGAGGATGGCTACCAGCTGATTGAGTACTACACGCGTCTCGGCGAGATCTACGAGGAGCGCCTCGGGCAATACGATGATGCCGTGCGGGTATACCGCAAGATCTTCGATGAGCTCGATCCCAGCAACGAGCAAGCGCAGCTCGTTCTGGAACGCATCTACGCGGCGCAGGAGAAGTGGCAAGAGCTCTACGGCGTTCACGAGCGACAGCTCGAGAGTGCGGCGGGCGACTACGAGCAGGGTGACATCTGTGCCAAGATGGCGAAGCTGCTGGCCGACTACCTCGGCGACGTCAAGCGGGCGATCGACACCTGGAAGCGCGTGCTCGATTTGCGTGGCGAGGATGGCGAGGCCTTGGGTGCGTTGAGCGAGCTCTATGAGCGCACCGAGCAGTGGGCCGAGCTGACCGAGATCCTCGAGCGCCACATGGCTCAGGTTTACGAGGACAGCGAACAAGTTGCGGTGTTGTTGCGACGTGCACGGCTCTACACCAACCAACTTGGTCGGGATGACGCGGCGCTCGAAGACTACAATCGAATCCTCGACATCGACTACGCGAACTTCGAAGCGCTCTACGCCATCAATGATATTTGGCGCAGGCGGGAGGACAACCAAGAGCTCCTCTATGCGCTACATGCGACCGTCGATCGGGCAGGTCAGAGCCTGCCGGCCGAACACTTGGTGGCCCTTTATCGCGAGATCGCGGTGCTTCACCAAGCCAACGAGGAGCAGCAGTTCGAAGCGATCGACGCTTGGCGCAAGTTGCTCGAGGTCGATCCGCGAGACTTCGATGCGATGGCGGAGCTCGAGACGCTGCTGCGGGCCGATGACCGTTGGGAAGAGGTCGTCGAGGTCAAGATGATGCGCGCCCGCGCCTACGAGGACGGGGCCGAGCAGGTTCGGGAATTCCTCGAGGTTGCCCATATTTGGGAGCACCAGGTTGGCAACGAGGATGGTGCAACCCCTGCGCTAGAAGCAGTCTTGCAGCTCGATGCGAACCACGACGACGCCTTCAAACAGCTCGAGAAGCTTCACCGGGCGGCTGAACGCTCCGAGCCTCTCATCGAGCTGTATCTCAATCGCATCGACTCGCGTGAAGAACTGAGCGAGCGCACCGATTTGTTGCGGCGCGTGGCCAAGGTGTTCGACGAGCAGCTCGGAGACGAAGGTCAGGCCTTCGACGCGCTGCAGACAGCATTCGAGCTGGACTTCACCGACGAGGACACGGTCGTGTACTTGGAGAAGATGGCAGCTGCGACCAAGCGTTGGGGGCCGCTCGTGCAGCTCGTCAACGGCTGGCTCGAGCAATCCGACGACCCCCGGGTCCAAGTCACTTTGTGCCTGCGTTTGGCCAAGTGGTACGGCGAGGATCTCGATAGGCAGGACTACGCGCAGCCCTATTACGCCAAGGTTGCCGAGCTCGATCCGAACAATGTGCAAGCACGGCGCCAGATGGCGGCGTTCTATCGCAAGCAGGGTGACTGGCGGCAAGCTGGAATGCTCCTCGAGCAGGCCCAGCGGAGCGCGACGCGAGAGAGCGATCGGGCTGCCATCCTCACCGATTTGGGCGACTTGCTCGAGTCACTCGAGGACCAGCAGGACAAGCGCATGTCGTATTACACGCGGGCGCTCGATGCCGATTCCTTGTATGTGCCAGCGCTCGAAGCGCTCGAGAAGATTTACGAAGACAAGAACATGACCCCAGAGCTGGTCGATGTTCTCGAGCGAAAAGCGAAGGGCCTGAAAGATCCCGAAGCGTCGGCAGATGTGAAGCTACGTGTCGGCGGCTTGCTCGAGAGCGTTCTCGGCGAGCCGGAGCGCGCCATCGATGTGTACCGTGAGGTGCTCGAAGTCGATGCTGGCAACCTGCTGTCGATGCGGGGCCTCGAGCGTGTCTACACCGCGACGCAGAAGTGGCCGGAGCTGCTCGAAGTGCTCGAGATGCACCTCGATGTTTGTCAGACCGAGCGTGAACGTGCTGGCGTCTTGATGCAGATCGCCACCATGCAGGAGGAGCAGTTCCTCAAGCCCGACTTGGCTGCAACCCGCCTAGAACAAGTGGTGGAGATCGACCCCAGCAACCTCACCGCTTTCGAGGCGTTGGCCCGCTGCTACCACAAGCAACGTCAATGGTATGAGCTCATCAGCTGCCTCGAGCGATTCATCAATGCAGCTGACGACAAGGCCAAGAAGATCGAGCTGTTTACGCAGATCGCCGAGGTCTACGGTCAACAAGTACAAGACCAAGAAAAAGCGCTCGACGCATACCTCAACATCATCGACTTGGATCCCCAGCAAGTACCAGCCCTCGAAGCCCTCGCTCGGCTCTACGAGGACATGGACGATCCGGCCAACGCCATCGACTACATGAGCCGCGTTGCGGATCTCACGGTCGACGGTGAACAGCGCGTGGAGGCCTTCTATCGCATCGGTCGGCAGTTGGAGGAGAAGCTGGGCGACCGAGGCCAGGCCCGTGAGCGTTTCGAACAAGCCCTCGATTTGAATCCGGCGCACTTGCCGACCTTGGCTGCTCTGCGTGCGATTTCGATTGATGAGGCCGACTGGGATCTCGCCACTCGGTATCTCGACACCGAGCAGCAGTACACCGAAACACCTCGGACCCGCGCCAAGCTTCTCGTGGAGCTCGGCCGTCTTCGCATGGACATGCTGGACGAGCGCGAGCTTGCTATCGAGGCCTACCAGTTGGCCTACCAGGCCGATCCGGACAACGAAGAGGCGGCTTTGCCACTGGCGCGTGAGTACGTGAACGAAGGCCACTGGGAGCATGCTGAGCCGCTCACCGACATGCTGACCCGCAAAGCACCCACCAAGGAACGCGACGAGCAGCATGAGTTGTACATGCTGCACGGGCAGGTGGGGATGGCCTTGAAGAAGTACGACGAGGCGCTCAAGGCCTATCAGGCTGCCCACAAGGTTGACTTGACCAACCAACCAGCAATTCGCGGGTTGGCTGATGCCAACTTCCAATTGGGCGATTGGGCTGGTGCGCTCACCAACTACCAGAAGGTGCTCACCAGTTTGGGCGACGACGATGTCGACCAGCGTGCTGACGTCTACCACCGTCTCGGCTGCGTCAAGCGCGAGCAGGGGCAAACCAAGCAAGCCATCAACAACTTCGAGAAGGGGCTGGCGCTCGATAGCGGGCATCGGGCTACCCTCGATGCCATCGTAGCGGTGTACGAAGGGCTCAACGACTTCTCACAGTCTTGTCTGTATCGGCAACAGATGCTCGACAACGTGCTCGATGGGGAAGAGCGCTACGGCTTGCTAGTGGAGCTTGCTGAAATCTGGGCCGACAAGGTCGGAGATCCGCTCCAAGCGGTAAACGCGTTCGAGCAAGCAGCCGATCTCAAGCCTGAGGACCATCAGTTGCAGCATCGCATGTTGCAGCTCTATCAGAAGACGAACCAGTGGGACCGCGTGGTGGACACCTTGCAGCGTATTGCTGAGGGGGATCCCAAGGCGGACCGGCGGGCTCGCTATCTGTTCACGATGGCGCAGGTCTATCGCGACAAGCTCGATGACCCGTACCACGCGGCGGAGCTTTTCGACGAGGCGCTCGATCTGAATCCCGAGTACCTCGATGCCTTCAAGCGCATCGACAAGATCTTCACCGGTTTGAAGAACTGGGAGAAGCTCGAACGCTCCTACCGCAAGATGATCCATCGCATCGCCGGCAAGGGCAAATTGGACCTGGAGTACAATCTCTGGCACGCGCTGGGCTTGATCTACCGCGACCGAATCCAGGACCCGCACCGAGCGAGCGATGCGTTCAAGGCGGCGCTGCTGGTCAGACCAGATGCCAAGGAAGAGCGGCTCATCTTGGCGGAGCTCGCGCAACACACGGGTCAATTCGACGAGGCGCTGGAGAACTATCGTTCGCTGCTGCGCAACGACGCCATGAACGTTGATGCATACCGCTCCATCTACTCGGTTTGTCTGCAGAAGCAGGGTTATGACCAAGCTTGGTGCGCCGCCTCGGCGCTCGCGTTCTTGGGTCGTGCCAATGAGGAGGAGCAGCGCTTCTTCGAGGATTGGCGACCTCAGGATATTCCGAAAGTAAAGGGCACCCTCGACAATACCTCGTGGGGCAAGCTGTTCCATCGGCATGAGGATCCCCTCATCGGCAAGATCTTCGAGGCCGTGGCGCTCGCCGCGCTGAAGGCCAAGATCGGCGCGCTGAAGGCCAAGAACGAAGCGCCAGTGCTTCCGGACCAGTTCAAACAGGATCCGCAGACCTCGACCAGCAGCTTCTCGCGCGCCTTCTGGTGGGCATCCAAGGTGTTGGCGATCCACGCCCCCGTGCTCTATGCGCGGACGGATGTTCCGGGCGGCTTGGTCGCTGTCGCCTCGGAACCGCCTGCGTCAGTTGCGGGTCAAGGTGTGCTGCAAGGCCTCAGTGCGCTGGAGCGCGCTTTTGTCGCTGGCAAGCACCTGGCGATGTACCGGGGCGAGCACTACATCAAGACGCTGTTCCCCACGCTCACCGAGCTGACAGTCTTGCTCTTCTCGGCAATTCGCATGGTGGCGCAAATGCCGGCGCCCGCAGAGTATGAGGCCCAGGTGGGCGCCACCGCTCAGTCGCTCGGTCAATTCATGCAAGCCATGCAGCGCGAGCAGCTGAAAGTGGCAGTCAACAAGTTCGTCAAGGAGGGTGCGCGCGCCAACATCAAGCGGTGGGCTCAAGCGGTCGAAACGACGGCGGCCCGTGCTGGCTTGTTGCTGTGCGGCGATCTCGACGTAGCCAAGAAGATCATTGCCAATCAAGCTCAGATCCCTGGTGACCTGAGTCCCCAAGAGCGCATCAAGGAGCTGATCCTCTTCTCGGTTTCAGACGAGTACTTCGCCCTGCGTCGCTCGATAGGCATCGAGATCAATCCCGAAGAAGACGGTTAGGGCTTCTTGGGGAGCTACGCGCAAGCTCGGCAGCTGGCCGTGTGCTGGTAGCTGTCGAGTTGGCTGGCCGTTGTTCTCGAGGTGGTGGCAGCTCGGCGCGTTTCAACAGGTCGCGAAAGGTCGACCGTGCAAGGCCGGCACAGCGTGCGGCTTTGCTGATGTTGCCTTTCTTTGAATGCAGCAGGGCGTGAGCGAGCTCAGGTGACAATTTGGGCATTCGCACAGGTCTGCGGGCGGCTAGCACTGTTTCGATGACGGTTTCGCAAATGATCGGGCCGTCGCCATGCAGCGCTGCCTGCATCAGGATGTTGCGCAGCTCGCGGACGTTTCCCGGAAAGTCGTAGCGCTGCAAGGACCGACAGGCGTCCGCGGACAAGCTCACGCCAGCGAGCTCCGAGGTTTCGAGCAGGTGGCGGGCTAGCAAGGGCACATCATCAGGGCGCTTGCGCAAGGCTGGAACGTGGACGACTGCGGTTGCCAGGCGTTCGAACAGATCCGAACGGAATGTGCCCAGCTGCATCCTTTTGTAGAGAGGCTCACAGCTTGCGGTCACCAAGCGCACATCTACCAATGTCCCGCGATCGGCACCGATCGGTGTAACGAGACGATCTTCGGTGACCCGCAATAGGATGGCTTGCGCTTCCAAGGGCAATGCACCGAGCTCGTCGATGAAGAGCGTTCCTCCGTGGGCCTCGCGAAACGCCCCGGGGCGATTTCGGCTGGCGCCTGTGAAGGCGCCGGCTTCGTGCCCAAAGAGGGCGGACAGGCCTAGCTGCGAGGTGAGCGAAGCGGCATTGATGGCGACAAAGGGTTGGTCGGCGCGTGGGCCGCACGCGTGCAACGCGCGTGCCACGAGCTCCTTGCCGGTGCCCGATTCCCCGAGCACCAATACCGGAAGGCTCGTGGTGGCGAGCTTTCGAACCAACGAGGCGAGCGCGCGCAAGCTCGGGGCATTGCCGATGACCCCAGGCAACAATTCCTGGCGGACAACAGACAGTCTAGCGGGTGACCGATTCGGTACCGCTTTCGGGGCGGAGTGTGGTGAGTCGAAGCTGGCGATGAGCTTCGCCATTGTGGCGCTTTTCATGAATTGACCTCCTGCTTATTCATCGCGCTGAGCCGTGGGCTAGTTTCAAAAAATTTGAAAAACCGCTTTTCGCAGCAGCCGAGCCCGGCGTAGGTGTCCGGGTGCGTATTGCAATCGCGTTGGGTTGTGCAGGTCTGCTGTCGTTTTCCACAGCCAGCTTTGCTGAGCAGCCAGAAGGCAGGGACGACAACGAGCAATCAGAGGGTGCTGCTGGCCAACCCGAAGAGCCGGGGCAACCCAAGGCGACGCCCGACCCACCCGACATGCGCGCGGCCCACCTGCTGTTGTCTCTCTCCGGCGGGGTTTGGGTGCCCACGACCAAGCTCGTCCCCGAGTTACCTGATTTGGGCGAAATTGGCTTCGGGCCCACTGGACACCTGCGGATCGGCGTTGGCCTGAGCCGCCACCTCGTGCTGCAGATCGAGGGTGGCGTGGCTTACGCCGCCGGAGATGCTGTCAGCTGTGAGGATTGTAGTGCCCTGAGCATCGATGTTGGCGGTGGGCTCGTATACCACTTGAGCCAGGGTTTCGCGGTCGATCCATGGGTGGGCTACGGCCTCGGCTACCGCCACAGCATCTTGGCTCTGAGTGACGAGGAGCGTAGCGTGTCGGCCTTCGATTTCGCGCGGCTTTCGATCGGCGCGGACTTCTTCCCAGTCCCAAGCTTTGGTTTCGGCCCCTACTTCGAGGCCGATATTGGAATGCGCGGCTCGGTCAGCTACGGGGCGGTGCACACCGGACTGCGGATCAGCTTCGATCCCATGCGCGCTGGTACCAACCTCAGCCCCGCATCAGCCGCTCAATTCGGCTTCGGCGGCGCCTCGTTCTAGCCTCTGGCCCACAAAGCGCTTCGATACGCGCCCTTTTGGGCCGGCAACTAGCGCTTCCAGGCTAGAAGGTGCCTACGATACCGAAGGCTCGATCGGTTTCGGTGATGATGGGGGCAAAGCCCACGATCCGTGGTCCTTCGGTACTCTTGCCGCTCTTGCGAGGCTTGCTATCGATGAAGTAGTAGGCCACCGTGCCGCCTGCAGCCAGCACGCCCACGATGAGGCTGGTCGTCATCAACGCGATGTCGGTGTCATATGCACTGAGGTTGTCGCGAAGCTTGTCACAAGCGTTGTGGTAGTAGGAGTAGTCGAGCTCAGGGCTCTCGCGAGGACCACATGGCTGCGCGCCCGCGGGAAGATTGTTGGCAGTCTTCATCTCGGTCTGGATGGTGTTCGAGACTTCGTCTGCGGCAGAATCAGCATCGGCGGCCGCCGCCGCGAAGGCGATGGTTCCGATGACGCCTACGCCGGTCAGGCCGGCCGTGACCCATGCGAGCGGCTTGCGCTTGAACCACTTGAAGAAGTTCTCCCGCCCGCTGGTAACACCCGGGTCACCACCGCCAGGCGGAAGGCCGACTCCCGGGCCATGGGGTGGGGTTGGGCCGAGTGGCCCAGGCGGCGGATAGGTTGGAACGGGCGGTGGGGCTGTGGTGGTGGGTACCGCAGTGGGGATGGTGGGTACCGGCGCAACAGTTGGGGCAGAGCGGAAATTGAGCTGCACCCCCGTTGCTGATCCGCGCTTGGCATCGAACGAAATCTTGCGTGTGACCCCACCAGAAACTGCTGCTGCGTGGTGCTTTCCAGGCTTGACGAACACTGGATCGAGCAAGGGCGAAACGCCGAGGTCGGCGCCGTCGATGGTGACTTTGGCGCCGTCGGTGTCGACGATGATGATTACGAAACCAGTGCGTTGGCGTGCTTCGGCGATACCCGCGTCGGCTGACTTCTTCTGCTCCGGCTTGGCCTGCGCGTACTCTCGCTTGAACTGCTGCAGGTGGTTGCCGCCCTCTTCGACGTGGTTGGTCTTCAGCTCACTCAAGCCCAAGTTGAGCAGGACGGCCGGGTGACGCTTGAGCGCATAGGCTTGGAGGAAAGCGGCTCGAGCCTCCTCATACTTTCCCGCATCGTACAGGTCATTGCCTTCGAGGAACTTCTCGCGGGCGAGCT
>CAZRGL010000361.1:0-492 GCA_964599485.1 uncultured Polyangiaceae bacterium | reverse complement strand
GTGCGTGTGCTCGCGTCGTCGCCAGAGAAGCGATCAACAGCGGGCAGGCCAGGGAAAGCAACCAAACCAAAGCGACTGTTCGTATCTTCATACCGATGGTCTCACGGAGCGGTTGGCCAATTGCAGTGACGCGGGACGCCCAATTGGCGTGACGCGCTCGCGCATTTTGAGAATGAGAAGAGTTGTGCCCGCACAATGCGGGAGCGGGATCCTAGAACGGTACCTCGCGCACAATAGCGCCCTTCTTGCCCTTTGGCTTGGTTTTGGGCTGGGTTTTGGTCGTCGTTTTGGGCCTGGTCGTGGTCGGCCTCTGAGTAGATTTGGGCTTGGTTTGAGCGAGCGGTTTGGAAGCGACTGGTGGTTTGCTGGTTTCGCCGGCTGGGCTGCCCTTGTCTTCGTCTGCTTTTGCGACCTCGTCGCCCTAGTCCTCGTCGCCCTTGTCATCGTCCCCCTTGTCATCGTCGACCATGTGCTCGTCGCACTGGGCGTCGC
>CAZRGL010000360.1:0-11472 GCA_964599485.1 uncultured Polyangiaceae bacterium | reverse complement strand
TTGTGGGCGGAAGCGAGCTAGCGGCGTCGGCGTTTTTCGTGGCGCTCGCTGATCTCCTCGTCGAGCTGTTCCATGCTCGCTTCGAGCTCTTCGACGGCCTCGTCGATGACCGTTTTCTTGTCGCCTCCCGGCGTGGACGCGACGTCGGTTTCGATGCGTTGGTGGCGCCCATGGCCGTGGCGCTGACTGCGGCCATGTACGCGTGTCGTAGCGCGGGCGAGATCTCGGTTGACCTTGGAGGCGACCTGCCGGACTTGTTCGGCCGCCCGATTGAGGCCCTTGCCAAATAGCAGAGCTAGGACCGAGAGCAGCACCGGGGCCGCCAAGCCCAACACCGCGGCAACCACGATGCGCGCAACTGACAGGCCCAGCACAAACAGCACGCGGACCAACGGAGGAAGGTCGAGGGGCTCGGGAGGGGCCGGGTCGGCGCTGGGCTCTTGTTGCTGCGTGCTGTAGTACCGATCCGAGGCTGGCAGGTCAGGCTCGAAACGGATCCGTGGGGGCGGCTCGCCACCAGCTGGGTCGTCTTCCTCGTCCAAGCTCAGACCCGTCAACAGCGGCGCGATGCTGCTAGCCCGCTCGTCTGGATCTGGGTTGAGCATGGCGATCAGGGCCGCGGTCAGCGGGTCGTCCGCGTCCAGGACTGCAGCTACGTCGATGGCCAACCCGCGGTGGGGCAAATCCTCCGGCTCGACGTTGGTGAGCATACGCAAGGCCGTAACGCCGACCGCGTATACGTCGGAACAGGGTAGCGCGCGGCCTTGAAACTGCTCGGGGGCCATATAGCCGAAGGTACCGACCACGGTGCTACCGCCCTTGGGCTTGAGCTGGGCGCGCACCGAGCCGAAGTCGACCAATACGAAGGAGTCGACCCGTTCGTCCGCTTCAGCGCGCGCTGGCCTGCGGATGACATTGGCCGGCTTGATGTCGCGATGAATGACTGGTGGCGCACGACCATGCAAGTAGCTCAGCACCTCGGCCGCATCGCGCAGGAAGCGAATGACGTCATTGCGACCCAGCGTCCCGCAACTTGCCAGGTTGGAGCCGTCAATCTTGTCCATGACCAGGTAGAGCGCGCCTTCTTCTTCGAAATGGTCCAGCGCCCGCGGCAGCAAACGATGTTGCAACGCGGCCAACACCCGGGCCTCGCGCTCGGCCAGCTCTACATCCTTCCAGCTGCGCGCCCCGCGCACTTGAAAACGTTTGATGGCCACTTCACGCCCGTGCTTCTTGTCGACCGCAGCCAAGGTCGCGCCCTGGCTGCCGCTGCCGAGCACGCCACTGATCACATAGCGCCCCTCACGAAGCGTGGTGCCGACGAAGGCGCGAACATCGTCAGCGGCAAGCGGCTCTCGAGCCATGACGGAACCATAGCGCTGAAGCAGGCGCACCACGAGCGGGAAGGAACGCGCCTGCGCGTTGCTTGGCCCATTGGACCAGCCTGATCTAGGTGGGTGGTGGGGGAGCTGCCACTGCGTGTCCGCTCCCGAGTCTAGAAACCCGTCGCAACTGGGAGCCCTCATATGCCGCAACAACTCGAATGTGGGCGTCGTGCCCACCGCAAACAGGTCGACGTCATGTGCCGGGTGATGGCGCGCAACGAAAGCAAGAGCCGCCGCCATCGAATGGTGGACCTATCGCCGCTGGGCGCCTGGCTACGTACCAACAAGCCGCTCGAGCCTGGGACACGCTGCGAGCTGCGTTTTGCCTTGGGCGGCAGCGAGCGTTTTTCCGTGCATGCTGAGGTCATGTGGAGCTCGTCCCGTGCTGGGCGCGGCGGACGGAAGGGCATGGCGCTGGAGTTCGTGGGGCTGGCGCGAGAGGACCGAGGGCGTCTCGTTCAGCTCTTGGCGCAGCAGCCGGCGGCGCCGAATCCTGCCCATCCGAGCTACCTCTTCTCGGACTGCGGCTGACCGAAGCGACTACACCGGTAGCGCTGAGCATGCGGCCGAAGTAGGCTGGGCCGAGCTGTCATCTTTCGTGCAGCTCGGTTGTGGTCGGAGGGGACTGTCATGAGGTTTGCGTGCACACTCGCGGGCGTTTCGAGCGTCCTGTTTTGGGCCCTGTCGGTTTCGGCGCAACCGCCGCCAGGTCCCGGTCAGCCCATGCCTGGGGCGCCGCCGCCGCCGGCGCCTACTCATCCGGTCATGCCGACGATGCCCGGCGCCACACCTCCCACAACGACGGCCCTGCCGCCGCCTGGCCCGCCCGGTCCGCCGATTGGCACGCCGGCCGCGCCACCGCCCGCCGCTTCAGCTGAGCCGCCCGAGCCGCCCGAGCCGCTGATGAAGCAAGGCATGATCGGCGGCGAGAGCGACGAGTCCGGCGACAGAACTCTCTTGGGGCATACGTTTCATTACCCGCTGCTGCTCGACAATGCATTTACTGCGGCAAGCATTTATGTGGGCTCGAGCATCGAGTTCTACCATCAGGGAGACGTCCCCGCGCAGGTCAAGGCTGAGGACGGAACGATCCTCAAGGACTTCACCTTCGATCGCGATTTGGGATTCGTCCGGCTCCGCTACGGAGTGGATTTCCAACCTTCACAGTACTTCAGCTTCGGCCTGGAATCGGACTACCTCGCTGAGGTTGGAGCCAACGAAGAGACCTTGTTCTTGTACGGTGGTCAGACGGGGTTCGACTTCCGTCCCAACCTCAAAGTACGCCTCGTCCGCAACGAAAAGACCGGCAGCCAGCTGGGCTTGCGGGCGCACGGCACCTTTCAGGGAGGGATCCGTGCTGTTCCACAGGGCTTGTTGACCGAGCTCGAGAAGCAGCTGTCGACCATCGCCAACGACATCGAGAAGCAGAAGTGCTTGGTGGCAGCCGACTTCGAGTGCGCTTTTGCAGCGGCCGGCACGGACATGGGGGAAGCCATCAAGCTCACACGCAAGCGTTATGGTGGTGGCGGCTCACTCAACTATGCTCAAGCGCTCAACAAGTACCTCGGCGGCCAAGCCAGCATTGGGATAGAAGGCGCCACGACGACGGTTTCCGCACCCATCGTTGGCGATATCGAAGCCAGCGGCTTGCGCTTTCACTTGGCTGCATCGCCATCGCTCAACTTGTATCCCAAGCTGCCTGTGGGCCTGGTCTTCGAGTACCGCTTCCAGCTCGACAAGCAGAACTACGCCGGCAACGAAAAAGCGAACATCAGCGAGGAGGAAGGCGTCTCGGCCATCAGCCACCGCATGGGTTGGGGGCTGTACTACACGGGGCGCCGCGATCTGTTGCTCGGCTGGATCGCCGGCATCAACTTCTTGCAGGACGTCGACCGCGCTCTGAACGAGGCTGAGGACCAGCCCGACGCCTTCGTCTTCGCGGCTCAGTTCGAGATGCGCTACTTCTTCTAGTTCACCAAAGCGTGGTGCGAGCGCGTGCCGCTCGGGCGTCGCGGTGAATGGTTCGGGCTACCCCCGTTCACGCTTCACGATTCGCTCGAGGTCACTCAGTGTCGGCAGCTCGACGCGCGCCAGCTTGTCGAGCAGCGTCGCCGGATCGGCGTCATGTTGGATGAGCTGCCGATGAGTGGGCCGGATGAAGGACTCGGCAGCGGCATGGCCGAGGAATGCAACCAGATGATCGTAGTAGCCGTGGGCGTTGAGCAGGCCGACCGGCTTGTTGTGGTAGCCGAGCTGGGTCCAGGTGGTGGCCTCGAACATCTCCTCGAGCGTTCCCCAGCCACCCGGCAATGCCATGAATCCGTCGGCCAGCTCGGCCATGCGCATCTTGCGCTGATGCATGTCGTCGACCACGTGCAGCTCGGTCAAACCGTGATGGCTCACTTCGAGATCGACCAGCCTCGTCGGGATGACCCCGTACACGCGCGCGCCAGCTTCGAGCGCTGCGTCAGCAAGTACGCCCATCAAGCCCACGCTGCCGCCGCCGAAGACGACGTCTATGCCGCGCGCCGCGAGCAGCTGTCCTGTTTGGCGGGCGGTGTCGAAGTAGTGCCGTGCGACTCGATTGCTCGAGCCGCAGTACACACATAGTCGCTTGAAATCTCGCACGGGATTGGCTCGCGTCGTGGATTGGGCTCAGTTCAACGCGCGCGCCGTCCCCGCTCGCTGCGCGTGCAGCGCAGGGTGAGCTGTGCTTTGCCGTTGGTGGTCATGAGCATGCCCTCAGCACCAGGCGCGAGCTCGGCGGCGTTGGCCTCATCGGTGTCGAGGTGCATCTCGGTCTTGTACTTTTCCGACACGCGGATCAGCACGTCCCCGAAGGTCAGGTCGCGCCCGTCGGAGTCGATCGACACCTCCACGACGTCGCGGTCCTGCACGCCGTAATAGTCTGCGTCAGGAGGCGTCATATGGATGTGGCGGCGCGCACAGATGACGCCCTCATGCAGCTCCACCGAGCCGGCCGGCCCTTGCAGCGTCAAACCCGCGCTGCCGGCGACGTCGCCCGAATTTCGCACTGGCGCATCGATGCCGAGAAAGAACTCGTCGGTGCGGGAGATCTCGACTTGGTCCTTGCTGCGGGTGGGGCCAAGCACACGCACACCTTTGATGGTGCGCTTGGGACCAATCAGATCGACCTTCTCTTCGGCAGCAAACTGCCCCGGCTGGGATAGGGGTTTTCGCGGGGTCAGCTCGTGCCCTCGACCAAACAGCGCAGCGACCGTGGCCTCGGTCAGGTGCAAGTGGCGCGCTGAGATGGCGACTGGGATGGGGCGGTCACCCACCACCAAATCACGCTCGGCAACCACGCCGGCGGTCTCTTGTGCGATGGCGTGTTGCTCGTCGGTAGCAACCACCAACAGCTGTGCGCGGCTGTGCTCAGCGCTGATCACGGCGACCGGCTGCTGGCGCGTCGGCTTTGCCTTGCGGTTGCGGTTCTCGTCGAGGCGTGCACCCAAGAACTCGAGCCGCTGGGCAACGCGGTGGCGTATCAGAGCACTGTTCTCACCGATGCCGCCGGTGAACACGATCGCGTCGACGCCTCCCATCACTGCCGCATAGGCGCCGATGTACTTGCGAATGCGGTGACTGAACACGTGCAGGGCAAGCTGACAGCGGCGATCGCCATCGCCGGCGCGCTGCTCGATGTCGCGCATGTCGTTGCTTCCGCCGCTCAAGCCTGCCAGCCCGCTCTTCTTGTTGAGCAGCTTGTCGATGGCGTCGACATCGAGCCCCTCGCTGCGCATCAAGTGGAGCAGAACCCCTGGATCAACATCGCCCGAGCGGGTGCCCATGACGAGCCCCTCGAGCGGCGTCATGCCCATGCTGGTCTCGACTGAGCGACCATATTCGACGGCACAAATGCTGGCCCCATTGCCGAGATGGCACGTGATGATGCGCAAGTTCTCTGCCGGCTCGTCGAGTAGCTCCGCCGCCCGGGCGGCCACGAAAGCGTGGCTGGTGCCGTGGAACCCGTAGCGACGAATCCCATGCTTCGCAGCCAGGTCCGCTGGCAGCGCATAGGCTTGGGCGCGGGCAGGCAAGGTTGCGTGAAACGCCGTGTCGAACACGGCAACATGAGTCAGCTCGGGCAGCGCTGCACGTGCGGCAGCGATGCCGGCGAGGTTGGCAGGATTGTGCAAGGGCGCCAGCGGGACCAGCTCCTCGATGGTCTTCTGGACCACATCGTCGATGCGCGTCGGCTGACAGAAGCGCGCCCCGCCGTGCACCACGCGGTGGCCAACACCGCCCAAAGCGGCCCCATCAGGCAAACGCGAGAGCAGCTTCGGCAAGGTGGCCGCCAAGGCCTTGTGGTGGTCGGCGCCTTCGCAAGGCTCGTGCTCTGAACCGTCATAACGAACCCGTGGCTCAGCCTCTCCAATGCGCTCGACGGCCATGCTGGCCAGCCGGTCACCACTGATGTGATCGATCACAGCAGCCTTGATGGAGGAACTGCCACAGTTGACGACGAGGATGTTCATAGCCCCCGTATACTGCGTTCGGCCCGCATCGACGACCCTTGAGCGCATCGGACGGCGCCGCGTTTCGGTGATCCTCTGAGCTCGGGCTACAGCTCGGCCATGCGAGCCCACAAACGCTCGGCACCCGCCGCGGCTCGCTCGCGCAGCTCGGTCCAGGCAACCTTGGTGGGCTCGCGGTTGCGCACCACGACTTCGCCCGCCACGATCACGTCGCGCACGTGCCGCGCACTGATACCGAAAGCCAGATGCCAGGGCAGATTGCCAGCATGCACAGGCGTCGGGCTGTCGTAGTCGAGCACCACCAGATCGGCAGGCGCACCGGCATGCAACCAGCCGAAGCCAGCGTCCTCGCGTATGTCGTTGGCCATCGACATCAGCCGCCAGCCGCCCGCTAGCCACGACCACACCGTCTCCGCGGCGCCAGCTCCATCGTGCTCGCGCAAGCGGAAGAAGGCTGCGTGGGCCTCGTCGAGAATGTCGGAATTGATGCCGTCGGTACCCAGCGCCACACGTCCGCCGAGCGAGCGCGCATGAGCGAGATAGCCAACGTGGTTGTTCATGTTGGAGCGAGGCTGATGAGTCAGCCAAGCGCGCGACTGACGCAAGCGCAAGATCTCCGCTTCGGACAGGTGAACGCCGTGGGCAATGACCGAAGCGCCATCGAGCACGCCGGCATCGGCAAGACGCTCCGTCACGTTGGTTGCCCCACGCCGCTGTGCGTCGTGCTGGTCATGGGCAGCCTCGGCCACATGCAGATGCACTGCAACCTGATGCTTCAGCGCGAGCTCGGCAAGGCTGCGTAAGTGCTCGTCGCACAGGGTGAAGGGAGCATGTCCACCGACCATGGCGCGGATCGTCGAGCCACAACCGCGCTCGAGCAACCGTCGGTTCTCGGCCAAGCCGGCCTCGAAACCCGCCTGGCCATGGCGATCGGTTGCTTCATAGCAGAGCACGGCCCGCGCCCCGGCAGCACCGACACCAGCGGCTAAGCAGTCCAAGCTGCCTTCGATGTGAGCGGGCGAGGCGTGATGATCGATTATCGAAGTAACACCACAGCGCAGCGCTTCGAGCGATCCGAGCAGGCCGCTGAGCTCGATCAGCTCGGCATCGAGGGCACGGTCGAGGCGCCACCAGATCTGCTCGAGTACCTCGACGAAGTTGCTCGGCGCTTGCGCGGGCCCCGGCATGCCTCGAGCGAGCGCCGAATACAGATGGTGATGCCCAATGACGAAACCAGGCAGTACCAAACAGCCGCTGGCGTCGAGCACTTTGACCTTCTCGAGCGTGTCGACGACCGCCCCACAGATCACACCCTCGTCGACAACGAGATCGCCTTCTACTTCTTGGACTGGATCACCGTGAAAGACCCGACCGGAACGAACCAACAATGTCATGACGCGCCAAAGCTCGCTGGGGCTGACCGCGGTCTGAGCACGGCAGCGAGACCCGAGGATTGTTGAACGGCAGGCCCGACAGCGCAACAATCACCGCCTATGCAACCAGACGAGTTCGCCACCATCCTGCGAGACACGCTTTTCGATCAGCGCCTCTCCCGATCCGAAAAGCGCGCCCTGCGGGAGGTCGTCGACGAGCTTGCGCCGAGCGCCCAGCAGCTAGCGAACCTGCGCCGGGTCGCCTTCGAGCTCGCTGGCGAGCAACTCGGGACCAGTGAGGCCAATCGCAAGGTGCTCGATTGGCTCGAGGAGGTCGTGAAGGTCCTGACCGCCCGCGAGCGTGAAGAGGCGGCGCCAGTCTCGGAGGCCCATTTCAGCCCAGGCGACAAGTGCTTGCAGCGAATCGTCGGCCTGTTGAGGGCCGCCCAGCACTCTGTCGATATCTGTGTGTTCACGATCACCGACGATCGCATCAGTCGAGCCATCATCGATTGCCATCGCCGTCAGGTCGCCGTGCGGGTGATCAGCGACGACGAAAAAGCCTTCGATCGCGGCAGCGATATCGAGCAACTCCGGCAGCTCGGCGTCCCGTTGCGCGTCGATCGCACGCGCCACCACATGCATCACAAGTTCGCGGTCTTCGATGGGCGTCTACTGCTCACCGGAAGCTACAACTGGACCCGCAGCGCCGCCGAGCACAATTACGAGAACATGATTGTGACCGACGACCCGCGCCTGGCTGGCTCCTTCACCCGCGCCTTCGAAGAGCTCTGGGACGAGCTCGCCTAGCTTGAACCAGCCAGCGCGGCTGGCGCCGCCCAGTAGCGTTGCTGCTCGGAATGGTGTGCGAAGGGGTAGGTGCACGAGCTAGGGCTTGTAACCGTAGAGCTGGATGCCGCAGTCGGCGCCGCCGTGGCTCGAATAGGCTGGATTTGCGTAGCTCGAAAAGTTGGGATTCTGGGAGCTCGACGAAATGCCGTTCAGGCTGCTGCCCGTGGTGTCGTATTGCCACGTGCCGGAAGCGTCTGCGATCGCTCCGATGCAATAGCTCTTGTTGGCTTGCAACGTGTACGAGAACGTCGCCGATTCCTTCCAAGAGCTGCCGCTGTCGGTGAAGGCTTGCGGGGAGCTGACGTAGACGGCGTTGTGACCACCGTCATGATCGAGGATGATGAACTTCAGGTTGCCGCTGTTCGACGTCAGGTCGTTGCGCACGGCGATCTTGGTGATGTTCACGTTGGTGCCACCAATCTTGACCTGGGTGCCGCAGGAGCTGCCCGGCCCGCGACTCGATTGCCCAGTCGAACCGTTCTGCAAACTGTCGAAGAGCAGCACCACCGCGCACTCCTTGTCGTTCTGGGGTGTGCAGTTTTGGGGGCAACAGTTGTCGTTGTCCACACATGCGACGGTTGGTGTTCCGCCCGTGCATTGGCCCGCCTGGCAGGTTTCGCCACTGGTGCAGCCGTCCAAGTCGTCGCAGGGATCTCCGTTGTTGAGCGACTTGGTGGTGCACTGGCCCGACATGGTGTCACACACACCGAGCACACAGTCTTTGGTGAGCTGCGAGCAGTCCTTGGGCGCGCCGCCTGTACAGACGCCCGCCGCGCAGGTCTTGTTGACGGTACAGAGATCGTTGACGTCCGTGCAGGTCTGCCCCTCGTTGCCTGGCACCGGGTCGCACGTCCCGGTCATCGGATTGCACTCAGCGACATGACAGTCGTCGGGGACGGGCGCGAAGAAACAGTCCTTGGGCGTACCGATGCACGAGCCGTTGCTGCACTGGCCGTTCACCATGCACAGATCGGCGGGCGTGCACGACGCGCCGTTGGACGAGGCCTGGCTACCGCACATCTTCGACTGCTCGTCGCATGTGACCTCCGTGCAGGGTTCGGGTACGAGGCCGCATTTGTTCTCGTCGCCGGCTTCGCACATGCCGTCGAGGCAGGTGTCGTTGATGGTGCAGAACAATCCGTCTTCGCAATCGCTGCCGTCTTCTGCCGATAGCACTTCGCATTGCGAGGTTTGGGTGTTGCACTTGGCGACCTGACAATCCGGAACCTGGATCGCCGAGCAGTCTACGCCGCAAGGCCAGCTGCTGGTGCTCGACGTGGTGGCGCCGCCGCTGCCGCCCAGGTTGGACGTGGTAGCCCCGCCATTACCGCTCGAGCTCGATGACGCCGAGCTGTTGTTGTCGTTTTCGTCAAATTCGGCCGTGCCCGTTGCGCATCCTATTGCGCTCGCAGAGCCCACCGCCAAGCCACCCAGAGCTGCCGCCAAGAATGCTGTGCGCCAAATGCGCCACTGCCCACCGCTATTGCCAGAAGAAGTCATGGTTTGACGATCATTGCAGCTGACGGGAAAGAGCGCCAGCCGGGACTTTGCACACGGCTCTCCCAGTGCCGCTAGACGACGATGGGGCCCCAACGAGGGTCTCTTGTCAACCTTGGGCTAGCGCGCTACGCCGTCGCTGAGCCAATAGCAGACCGGCCGCGCCCAGACTGAGCAGGACGAGCAGCTCGGGCGTGATCGGGCCTGGCCCATCGCCATTGCCGACCATCGGACCCACGAGCGAATCGGCGTCATCTTCGCCGCAAGCGTGCAACTTGAGCCCAGCAGTGAGCCGATTGTGTACAGTGTCTTGGCTGTCGGCTGCCTGAAGAATGAGATCAGCATCGAGCGCGGCCACCGGCAAATTGGCTTCCAGACGCGTCAAGGTGACGTCAGCCGGATGCATACCGGTCAGCGCCACGGCAATGTCATCGAAACCATCGCAATCGAATTTCCGTGCATCAATCTCGGTGGCGGTCAGCTCGGTGCAGTTCTCGCCCTGATCGTCGCAGGGGTTCTTGACCACCTTGTCCGAAGCGGCGTACTGATCGAAGTGCCCCACGCAGTCGGGAACCACCCCGGATCCAGCATTGGAAATGGCCTGGTAAGCATATGCTTTTGCGAGCGTATCGCTGATTGAGTTGTTGACGCTGTAGCCCACGAATCCCCCGAAACCGATGGGGTCGGTCAACGGTGAGAGCAGCGCCCCCTGGCGTGCATACGCGGTCAGCCAATTGCGACCCTTGTTTGCTGCCAGAGCGGCGGCGCGCAACGTGCTGTAATCAGAACGATTCCTACTGTAGTCCCAGCTCACCAGTTTGCCGGGGATGGTCGCGTTGCCGAAATTGCTGGCCTCGTAGCGACCTTCGCCGATCACGAACAAGATGACGCTGACGTTGGCGCCGACTCCAGCGGCAACCATGCGCAGCGGCAAGCTGTACACGGCCCCGGGCGAGACAACCCGTACAGGCGTCATCTGGTCCACGCCCTTTCCGGGCTGCAAGCGCAACGCGATGAAGTCGAAGCCTTCGGAAACATAGGCATCGATGGTGGGCTGGACTGCCTCGGGCACACTGTAGCCGTGCTGCTCGAGCCACTTGTTCAGTGCGTTGGGATCTTCGGCCGACAGCGTGACCGTCTCATATGGACCAACCGTGCCCTGATGTACGACCGTGACACCGTCATTACTAGCAGAGCCGGGGAAAGCGGCGGAATCGGCGGAGGACATACCACAGCCAAAACCGCCTCCCTGTGGCGCGCAACCTTCTGGCGGAGCTTGCACCGTTACGGCCGTGCCCGCATCGAGCACCTCGAAGAACGCGTCGCTAGCGACCTCGATACGAGCGCCTGGCTTGATGGGAAGAACCCATGAAAACTCGTTGGGATCACCTGCGTACTGGATTTGGTCCCAGAGCACCGACTGGGTCGTCGAAATGCTGAGAGCCATGCGATGCCCCGTAACGACTGTGGTCTGTGATGGCGCCACAAAACAGCCTCCACAGGCTTCGGCAGTTGGCGGACTGGCCACCATGGTGGCGGCAGCAACACAAAATGCAGCGATTGGAGCAAAGCGTTTGAGCATGGTTTTTCCCTCTCTTTTCTTGCGCGACATTCGCGTCATGGTGTGACCCAACTTGTCGCGCCTCAGGCCCCCGGGCCCCGATCCCGTCAGCTGCCATCATGGCAAGCAAATCGTGTGCCGCCGCAAGGCCCCCATCGGGCCAGCTCCTGGGCATCATCACCCTTGGCCCCGCAGCCCATTTGGCATATTCCGAGCGACGAGTCATGCCGACCTTGGCCGCCACCTTCCTCAAGACCGCGCTCGATCCGCTGCACTTTGCGCGCGTGGCCGTAATGGGCAGAGGT
>CAZRGL010000359.1:5544-11473 GCA_964599485.1 uncultured Polyangiaceae bacterium | reverse complement strand
CCGCCCACATCGCCGGCTCGAGCATGGTCACCGCAGCCACCGCAAGAGCCGCGAACACCACCCTGCTCACGATAGGCTGCCAGCGAACAGTCGGCACCAGCATGGCGAGCCCAATCGCTCCGAGATAGCTGAGCGCCAAGGCCGCGTTGCTGCTGTCTGCACGCAGGAATGCCAGACCCAAGCCGGCGGCAAAAAGGAGCAGGCCCACCCCGCCTACAATCGTGCCGGGCTTGCCCTCGAGCGGGTCGCTGCTCGGCTCGTCGACCACCAATTGGGGACGCCGGATGCTAGCAACGGGTTTGACCGCTTCTTTGCGCTTTTCTGAACGGCGCGCTGCCGCATCGTCAGACGGCTCGGTCGGCTTTTGTTTTCCTTCGAGACCATCGGGGTGCGGCAGCCCCACTTGCTCGGCACTCCCATGGCGGCGCAGATCCTCGAGGAGCTCTTTGACGCTCTCGTAGCGCCCGCTGGCGCCACGCAACGTGCAGCGGCGGATGATACGCACCAACCCCGCAGGCGCTTCTTGGAGCCGTTCGAGCAAGGGCAGATCATCGTCCTTCTCGTCAGGCTCTTCGTCCGCCAACAGGAAGTAGAGCAACCGTCCGATGCTGAAAATGTCGGACCGCGCGTCAGCATTTTGGCCCTGCCGAACCTCACGGGCTGCGTAGGCCGAGTATTCGTGCTTCGTCGCAGCCGTTCCCGGGAAGGAGTCCTCGAGCTTGAGCACGCCGACATCAGTCAACACGGGCGCGAAACCCTCCTCGAGAAGCACGTTGGCCGGTCGAATGCAGCCGTGGAACAGCCGCACCTGGTGCATCGCCGTCATGACGCCAGCGATCCGACGAATGAAATCGAGCTTCTTGTTGGTGCCCCAATTGAGCGCGGGCACGTCGGCCATGCTGCCGCTCACGTTGAGGTTGGCGATGTAGAGATCTGCTCCCGGCACCACCCTGTCCACGGGCGCTAGACCCGAGATTGGTTGATCACGGTGCACGCTCGTCAAGCGATTGGCTGCTCGAAGAAAAGTCTCGCGCTCGCGCTCGCTAGCGCCAGGCAGAAGGGCATGCACTGTCGCCTGCCCTCCGCCACGACGCTCTGCGCGCCAACAACTGAGCTTGGGTCCGGTCTCGACTGGCTCGACGAGACGCACGTCTTCCAACGTGGCGCCGATCCGAAGCTCAAATTGCCCCGAGTCGATGTCGCCGTTGGACGTGTGCCCCCTGCCTGAGCCGCTGCTCACCGAACGCTACTGCGGCGCCTACTAGGGCGCGCCAGGCACGCACACACCTGCCATGCAGCCCATTCCGGCAGCACAGTCGGTTTGCGAGTTGGCGCACGGGAAGGCGCATTTTCCGACCTGCATGTTGCACTTGTGGGTGCCACAGGTTGCGTCCGACTGACACGGCAGCGCCAAGGGGCTCGGAGGAGCGGTAGGCGTGGTCGCCGTCGGCTGCGGGTTGGTCGGATAGGGCTGCGGGTTGGTCGGATAGGGCTGCGGCTGAGTCCCGTAGGGCTGCGGCTGAGTCCCGTAGGGCTGCGGATTGGTCCCGTAAGGTTGACCGCCTGGGGGCCCGTAAATCGGGTTACCGTTCTGATCGTAGCCCGTGGGCTGCGGAGGCAGATCTGATGGATTGTTGGGATCCTGGCCTCGATCGCATGCAACGAGCGCCCATGCGCCGATCATGCCCAAAATCAGTCCCAAGCGAACAGTAGATCTCATCTTGTACTCCTATTGGTAGGCAAGCCTAGCAATATTAAAACGGCTTTGGGGCAAAAGCTTACAGCGGCACGGTTTTGTCGTAGCGGCCGCCGCCGGGTCAGCTGGCGTCCTTGCAACAACGGAAGCCCACCTCGTAGCCGTAGTCACCCTCCTTGTGGAAACCGACCGTGGGCCGACAACGACCGCGAACAGGGCCCCACCAGCCGCTCTTGAGGCCGCTGCGGTTGGGCCGCTCCTTGCCTGGTCGGCGCACCCACTCGTTGATGTTGCCGTTCAGATCGAAGACACCGAAAGGGGACACGCACGCGGCCCGTGAGCCTGCCGGCTCGCGCTGATCCAAGCGTTCGATCTCAGCTTTGCAGCGGGGGCTCTTCATGCAGTTTTCGAGACGCTTGAGGTTGCGTTTTCGACGAATGTAGGGCTTGTCGATGGAGCATTTGGTCGCGTCTCGCTCGTAGCCATAGGTGTAGGGCAGCATGGCCTCGCCTTCACACGCAAAATTGAACTCGCTGACGGTACACAAGCGCTTGCCCACCGACTTGCATAGGCGCTTGGCGTCGTACCAGCTCACCAAGAAGGTCGGCAGCTGTCCCTTCTCGTTGGGCCACTCGTAGCGATCGATGCAGTAGCGCATGGGGCGCCGCTTCTTGGACAAGCACACGCTCGGCTGCTGGTAGCGCAGGCATCGCTCACTGACGGTGCTGCTGACTTTCTTTCCCTTGCGCTCGAGCCGCTCGATCCGTTTCTGCTCACGCACATACTCCTTGTGATGCTCGAGACACTTTTGTTCGACGTTGGGGCAATAGTCGCCAGCGACTGCGACCATGTCTGCCGGGCAGCCCTCACTGCTTCCAACTGCCGTCGCCGTGGCCTGGACAGCACTGGCGCTGGCGCTGGCAGCGGTGGCGGGGCTCGCCGACGTGACACGGGGTAGTGCTGAAGCGGTGGCAGAAGACGAAGCTGCCGCGGATGCATCAGGCCCGGAACGAGGCGCCCCATCGCAAGCCTCCAAAGCGAAGGCCGCGACGAGGAGCGCCACGGCGCAGAGCGCGCGTGCTGTTGGAGCGGCCTGGCGCACCTCGTGCTCGGGCCCTACCAGGGATTCGATTTCTGCGCTGCGCGAGCGAGCTCGACGGCGCGTCTTCCCACGTATTCCTCGACGTCACGCGGACCCAGATGCCGGTCCTTGGAGAAGTCGAACTCACGAGGGCGACCTTCGACATAATTGATCTTGAGGATCGCATCGTCTCGGCAGAGCTCGACCGACAAATGCAGCTCGAACAGCTCGAAGTGCAGCTTATCGCCAGACTCATCGAGCTTGCTCGGCTGGCCTTTGGCGCTGAACTGTTCGTGCGCAAATCGCAGGCTCTCAGCAGCACCTCGCATCGCCTCGTCGGCTATCTTCAGCGCTGCCTCGAGCCGCTTGCGCGCCCGCTCCTGTTCTTCTCGCTCCCGGTCTTCTTTCGACCTGATGGTGTCGATGAGCTCTTTTCGCCAGTTGGACACGATGTTCTTCCTGCTGATGGTTGCGTGAAAGTGGGCGCCGCTACTTGCCCTCTTCCTTGAGGCTACTCAGATCCTCTTGAGGAACGAGCCGCGGATTCATTAGCTCGTGGAAGGCGTTGCGCGCCAAATCGCCGGTCTCACCCTTCTCGTCCTTGAGGGCCATCAGCGCGCCTTGCTCCTTCATGAACTGGAGGGTCATCACGGCTCCGCGCTTGGTCTTGGAATCGCCGCTGCGCGCCGCTCTGAGCAGTCTCGCGCGCAACACGACGCGCGTCTCGGAGTGAGGACCATTGTCGAACAGCAGATTGTCGAACTGAGCCTTGAGGCGCTGACGGCCCCACTCTTGCGGCGCACCGCCAATCTTCACGCGGCTGATCGCTTGGGCATTTTCGACCCAGCGGTAGATGTTGCCTACCTCGAGATCGCGGTCCGACCAATAGCCAAACGCGCGATAGTAGACGTTCTTCAGCTCGTTGAGCGCGTGCTTGAGCTCCTTGTCTGCATAGGTCGCCACGGTGCGAGCGGCCACGTCGGAGTCACCGCCGAGCAAGAGCGCCAAGGCGGCCGGGTTTCGCAGCTCGGAGTCCTTGAGCTTCTCGAACAGCTTGGTGACCGCGCCCGGGTGTTTGGCAAGACCGCCGACGCCAATCGCCCGGCCGAGCGCAACGCGAACGCCCACGGCGAGCTTGGGTTGCAACAGATCGACCATGATCGGCACCGCGGCGGGGACCGGCCGGCGCGTCAACGTCACCGAATAACAAGCCCCGATGAACTGATCTTTGACGTCATCGCTGCCGGCAAACTTGCCGACCTTCTCGACTACCGTCTCGAGCGTCTTGTCCGTGCTCACCCAAGCCAAGGCCGAGCAAGCCGCTTCGCGCGCCTCCTCGTGCCAGGTCTTGTCCTCGATGAACTCGATGAGCTTCTCGCTGGCTTGATCGCCAACCCCGGGGCCCCACTGGGCCAAGCCCTGCGCCGCGCCGTAGCTGACGGCACGTAGCGCCATGCCCAACATCGCCAGACCCGCTCCTTCGAGGCCAGCCTGGGTGATGTCCATCTTCTTGTCTTTCTTGCGGTCGAACTGGTCGAGCAAACCGTTCTTGGACTTGTCGTCCTTCATCCAACCGATGTAGCGAAGCGCGCTCTGCGCCACCTCGAAAGCACCTGGGAACGGAGGCTGCGCACCTTCAACGGGGAGCTTGTCGTCGGGGAAGGCCCAATCCCGCATCGGCTTGAGCGCCTTCTTCGAGTTGACAGCGGCAAGAAAGCGCAGCCCATTGGCGTGCGGTTGCGGCTTGTCGGTGCACCACGAAAGGGTGCCAGCCCCGGCCAGCTCGAGTAACTCAGCACGCTTGTCGGGGTGCAGCACCGCGAGGTCGGCCAGCATGCGCGCGCCGATGACCCGCGGCCGGTCGGTACGCGTCAAGTGACCGCCCGAATCGGCCTGCCAGAACTTCTCTTTGATGTAGATGTCCTTGTTTTCGATCCCCATGCGCTTGCCGATGTACTTGGCACCACGCACGTCACCGATCTCGGCCAGCGCGATGCCGGCTTCGGTCTCCCAATGGGTATGGGGCTTGGCGGTTTCGACCCATTTGACCAGCGCGTCACCCGCCCGCGGATCGGCCAGCATGTGGATCATGTCGAAGAGCTGGCGGAGTTGGAACCAGTTGGTCGCCTCGGGATCTTGGGCGACCGTATCGAGCGCCAAGACCAACCCGTCGCCACCGATACCGTCGCGCAGCGCTTGGAGGAACTTGTCGCGGCTGTCCTTGTCGGCCTTGCGTAGCGCCTCGACCAGCGGTTTGCGCGCTTTGGCGTCGCCGATCTTGCCGAGTCCGCTGGCAGCTTCGCGTGCCACCACGATCTCGGGATCCTGAACCAGCTTGATGAGCACGTCGGTGAACTTGGCATCAGCTGTCTCGGACAGCGTGGTGGCTACGAGCTGGCGAATCGCGGCGCTGGCATCGGTTGCGCGTTTGGACAAATCGGCAAGGCTCACCAGCTTGGCGACCTTGACCGGATCGAAGGCGCGACCACCCTCGAGACGTTGGACCGTAACCAGCGGCCCACCCTTGTACAGGTCCATGGCCGTATCGAAAATGCTCGCATCTTTGAGCTCGACCAGCGCCCAGACGATTTGGCGTCGGTCGCTCGAGTCGGCTTCTTTGAGCGCCTCATGGAGGGGCTTCTTGCCAGCGTCAGCGGTTGGTGAGCCATAGTGCGCGAGCACCTGCGCACACGTTCCACGGATCTTGTGGCTGGGATCCTTGAGCGCCTCGATGGCGATCTTCACACCCTCTGGATCATTGAGAAGCGCCAGCTGCGTCAACGCTTCGGTACGCAGATCCTTGTCTGCTTCGGCGTTCTTGGCCCAGTTGCGCCAAAGCGGGATCTGCTCCTTGGCCGGCAACAAGAAGATGTTCTTCTGCTCCTCCATGCGTTGCTCGACGCCCATCTTGTCGGCGCTCTTCTTGAGCCCAAAGGCGAGCAGCCCGACCCCAAGTGCAACCACGATCATCCCGAGCAGGACGGCCGCGGGATTGACCCGGCGCGGCTTCATAGCAGCAGGATCGATGTCTACACCGCGACCTGTTGGCAGATTCTCTTCAGCCATGCTTCCTCCGGCGGGGGCCAAACGCAGCTCGTTGCCTCCGCGGCGCGCAACATAGTGCTGCTGGGGGGACGTGTCACCCATCAGCC
>CAZRGL010000359.1:0-5534 GCA_964599485.1 uncultured Polyangiaceae bacterium | reverse complement strand
GGCTGGAGCTTTCCGGTCGCAGAGGTGCTCCACCGAGCCGTGCTGAACGCGCACGAGGAGGTCAACGAACCAGTGTGCAACAGCACCCGCAAGCGAGCAGATTGCCCTGCCGATTGTGCTATGACCGGTTGACCGCAAGAAACCGGAGGGCAGCATGGACTTCGAGCTATCGGAAGAACAACAGCTCATCCAGCAGACCGCGAGGGACTTCGCCAGCCGCGAAATCGAGCCCATCGCTGGCGCGCTCGACAAGCAAGCGCGCTGGCCCAAAGAAGTCGTCAGCCAGCTCGCCGAGCTGGGCTTCATGGGCATGGCTGTCCCTACCGCCCACGGCGGCAGCGGGCTCGACTACGTCAGCTACGTCCTGGCCATGGAGGAGATCAGCCGCGCCTGCGCCAGCTGCGGCGTGATCATGAGCGTGAACAACTCGCTGTTTTGCGACCCACTGCTCGCGTTTGGCAGCGACTGGCAAAAGGCCGAAATCCTCACTCCAACCGCTTCTGGCAAGACGCTCGGGGCTTTTGGTCTGACCGAGCCGTCGAGCGGATCCGACGCGCAGACCATGAAGACCGTTGCCGAAAAACAGGACGACGATTCCTGGATCGTCAACGGCTCGAAGAACTTCATTACCTGCGGGCCTGAGGCCGAGCATCTCATTCTGTTTGCGATCACCTCCCGCGACGGGGGCAAGGCACGCCACACCGCACTGATCGCCCATCGCGACATGGATGGTTATTCGCTCTCACCGCACGACGAGAAGATGGGCATCAAAGCGGCACATTCCTGCACCATCTTCTTCGACAACATGCGCGTGCCCAAAGAGTACGTGCTCGGTCAGCCGGGGCGGGGGTTTGGCGTCGCCATGGCGACGCTGGACGGCGGGCGTATTGGCATCGCTGCTCAGGCCTTGGGCATCGCTCGGGCCGCGCTCGACAAGGCCATCGCTTACAGCAAGGAGCGTCACGCTTTTGGCAAACCCATCGCTGATCTGCAGGCTATCCAGTGGATGCTCGCCGACAGCGACACCGAGCTGGAGGCAGCCCGCCTGCTCACACTGCGCGCCGCCTCGCTCAAGGACAACAAGGTGCGCGGCACGACCGCAAGCGCCATGGCCAAGCTCTATGCCGCCGAGATGGCTACGCGCGTCACCCACCGCGCCCTGCAAGTACACGGCGGCTATGGTTACACTACCGAGTACGGCCTGGAGCGACACTACCGCGACGCCCGCATCACCGAGATCTACGAAGGAACGAGTGAGATCCAGCGACTGGTGATCGCCAAGACCGCTCTGCGTTGAGCCGCCTATGTCCCGCCTGGCCAACTCGATTTGCTCGCTTTGCCTTCTGCTGACGGCCTGCAACAGCACGCCCCCGGCCGAAACACCGACTGCTGAGACCACCACCGCGCGCAGCCAATCGGCCAAGGATTCCGGGCTCGCGATGCACTCCGAGGTCGGCGCCCTCGACGCAAGCAAGGTCAAAGAGGTATTCAGCAGCGCTACCGGAGCGATCAAGAGCTGCTTCGACGCGGGCGCCGAGCGCGTGAGCACGCTCGATGGCGAGATGGAAATACTGCTGCGCATCAGCGGTGAGGGAACAGTTCGTTATGCCGTCCCGCTCAAGTCGAGCTTCGGTGACCGCGAAACCGAACGCTGCATGCTCGGGGTGCTCGACAAGCTGAGCTGGCCCAAGCCCAAAGGTGGCGACGAGGGCATAACCACACAGCGCTTCGACATTCGCACGGTCGAGCGGGCCGCTGTCGCTTGGACTCCGAGAGACCTCGGACGCAAGCTGGGCAAGCTGCAGACCAAGCTTCGCAGCTGCCAGAAGAAGGCCTCCGCGCCTTGGCTGAGCGTGACCATCAATGTCGATGAGGATGGCCGGCCGCTGGCAGCTGGGGCCGCGACTGGAGACGAGCATGGGCTGGCCGCCTTGGACTGCGCCGTGTCCGCTGCCAAGAGCTTGCGATACCCATGGGCGGGCAGCTGGCCCGCCAAGGTCACGGTCAAGGTAGACTAGTGGTCGCCATTGTCATCATCGTGTCGCTCGGGCTCTTTGCCGGCCTGGTCTTCCTGATCGTGTGGCTCGTTTCGAGGGCTAAAAAACGCGGCGCGTTCGCCACACCTTCACATCAAGTCGCCATCAGCAACTTCAGCAACATCGCCGCCGCGCTGTCGCGCAATCCTTCGGGCGAGGCCATCAAGACAGGCGGCACCAAGTGGTGCTTCAACCATGCAGGCCGGGCCACCGAGGCTCGGGTGACCTACCCCGCCAAGAACGTTCAGCAAGCCCTGCTGAGCGTCGAGCTGCGGCCCGCCTCAGGCATGGGCGGATTCGGTGGGGGCGGAGCGTTCCGCGGCGAGGCGCGCGCGGTGATGCCCCACCTGCCCACCCTCATGCTCCGCCGCGAGACCGCAGCCGACGAGTTCGGCAAACGACTCGGGCTCAACCGCGAATTGCAGACCGGCGATCATTACTTCGACGAGACGGTCTACATCGAGAGCAACGCCAGCGACGACGAGTTGCTCAGCGTGCTGGCCTCGGCTCAGCTGCGCGCCAGCGTCCTGCACTTGCTAGGTACCGGCGCCAAACGGATCGAGCTCAACTGGCTCGCCGATCCGCTTGCTGTTGCTTGGGTCACCCCGTTTGAGGGCGATCCCTTCGCCGGCCCAGGCCTCGAGCAGAACCTCGATGTCATCAATACCATCGCGGCTGAGCTACCCGAGGTGGCCAGCTTGGAGCGGGTCGGACAGCGGGGGAGCGGCTTCCTTCTGGCCGTGTTGACCACCTTGGCCGCGGTCATCGGCGTGGTGCTCAGTATCGTCGGTGAGAAGGTATACGACCCCATTGGCTGGAGCCTGGAAGGCGCCGCTTTTGCCATTGCCGCCGCCATCTTCGTACCGCTGATGGTTATTTCCTGGCTGTTGATGCGCGGCCAATCTGCTGTGTTGAGAATGGTCACCTGGATGTTTTTCGCATCCTTGGTGGCGCTGCCAACAATGGCTATCGGCTCGCTGAGCATCGTCAACGGCGCTTTCGACGGGCCGCTCGAGTCGCGCCGCACCCGGCTGATAAGCAAGCACATCCACCGCGGCAGCAAGTCGACGAGCTACAGCATGAAGGTCGCGCCCTGGTCGCCACACCGCCGCCCCATCAAATTGAAAATCTCGCGAAGCACCTACAACCAGCTGCCTTCAGCGAGCAGCCCCATCACCCTGAAGATCGGCCACGGCGCGTTGGGTTACGAGTGGTTCGACAAGGTCGCCCGCTACCGCTGAGCATAGCCAGCGACAGCGACAGCGACGGACTCCGACGCGGACTCGGACTCGGAGCCGGACGCGGACTCGGAGCCGGACACGGACGCGGAGCCGGACGCGGACGCGGACTCGGAGCCGGACGCGGACGCGGAGCCGGACGCGGACGCGGAGCCGGACGCGGACGCGGAGCCGGACGCGGCGAGAACAACCACTGTTGTGCGCAGCTAGCCTCGCAACAGCGAGCGGGCGATCACCATGCGCTGGATCTCGCTGGTACCTTCATAGATGCGGGTAACCCGCACGTCCCGCAGATGCCGTTCGACGGGAAAGTCGCGAACATAGCCGTAGCCGCCATGGATCTGCACCGCTCGATCACAGGTCCGCCAGGCCGCTTCAGAGCAGAAGACCTTGGCGATGGCGGCTTCTCGGCTGAAAGATGGAGCTTGGTTCTCTTTGAGATAGGCCGCGCGCAGCGCCAACAAGCGGCCAGCGTCGAGCTCGGTCTGGCTATCGGCGATCATCCACTGGATGGCCTGGTAGTCGGCGATGGGCCGCTTGAACTGCTGACGCTCCTTGGCATATGCAATGCCGGCTTCGAGCGCCGCGTTGCCGATGCCTACGGCTTGTGACGCAATGCCGATGCGACCACCGTCGAGGGCCATCATGGCGATGCGGAACCCGCCGCCAACCTCACCGAGCAGCGCCCCATCGGGCACGAAGCACTCCTCGAAGGTGAGCGGCACCGTGTCCGAGGCTCTCAGTCCGAGCTTCTCCTCTTTCTTGCCGACCTTGAGTCCTTTGGTGTCTTTCTCCACCAAGAAACAGCTGATCCCTTTGGCGCCGAGGCGCTCCTTGGGCGTGTCGGTGCGAGCCCAGACGACCATGACGCCGGCGTGCGAGCCGCTGGTGATCCATTGTTTCTCGCCATTGAGCAGCCAGCCACCATCGGTGCGCGTGGCGCTGGTGGTCATGCCCGCAGCATCGCTTCCAGCACCAGGCTCGCTGAGTGCGAACGCGCCAGCCTTGTAGGTACCGCTCGTCAGCAGCGGTACATACTTCTCGCGCTGCTCCTCAGAGCCGAAGTGGGCAATGACCTCGCCCACCATGTTGGTTACGGCCATCGTCACCGCCGTCGAAGCGCAGCCGCGCGCCACTTCCATCATCGCAAGCGAATAGGCCACGACACCCGCCTCGGCGCCGCCGAGCGCAGCAGGCAGGTTCACACCCATCAAGCCTAGGTTGGCCAGCTCCTTGAGCTGTTGCGAGGGAAACCGTTCGAGGTGGTCGCTCTCAGCGGCGAAAGGCATCACTTCGCGTTCGACGAGCTCGCGGGCGCTCTTGACGATGAGTTGTTGGGTGTCGCTCAGTTCGAAGTCCATAGGGTCCCGCAGCTGTCTTATCCCAACCGGACGCTCCCAAAAACTGCATTTCCGTCCTGAAGATGCGCTACGCATAGAGTCATGGCGCGAACTGCTCTCGCTGCCTTGATGGCGACGTGTCTTGTGCCGGCTTGCTCTCAGAGCACAGCCGATCCTGCGTTGCCGCGCCCTGATGACGAGGCCCCGACCCCATCCGCGCCGACCGCGACCGCCAGCTCCCCAGCGACGGCGAGCGCCTCGGCAGCGACGCCGCCTGCGCCGAATGCCCCGCCCGATCCCAACGGCAACACGGCCGAAGCGATCGACGCTTGGCCCGCCGGTCGCTACCCAAAACCACTGCCTGGCGCCCGAATCTACAGCAAAGTCCGACACTTGTGGATTCGTCACGCGCCCCACAGCAAGGGTTGGATGGGCTATCTATCGCTTGGAGATTCTATTCGGGTCAAGGGCGGCGACCCCAAGGTCGCGTTGGTGGGAGCCGGCGGAAGCCGACGCTGCAAGCAGTGGTACGAGGTCGAGCCAAAGGGCTTCGTGTGCGTCGGAGAAAACGCCACCCTCGATCCAAACGACCCGCTGATCGCGGAGCTGATCAAACATCGCGCCGATCCTTCCTCGCCCTGGCCGTACCGCTACGGCGAGTCGCTCAATGTCCCCGTGTACACCGAGCCGCCTTCCCGCTGGAAGCAACGGCGCCGCGAGCTGGATCTCGTCGACCACACGGACAAAGTGCGCCGCGCACGGGCAGCCAAGGACGATAGCGAGCGGGCCAAGATCGACAAGCGCTTGGTCGGCGTCGACTTGACGATGGCGGGAAAAGGGCCACCGCAGCTGTTCAAGATGCCGCCGGGGGGACGAAGCATTCAGAGCCGGGTCGTCAACGGCTCCACCAACGCAAACAC
>CAZRGL010000358.1:0-11550 GCA_964599485.1 uncultured Polyangiaceae bacterium | reverse complement strand
CCCCGGTCACGACCACGCGCACCCCGTCGCGCACCCGCTCGGCCCCGACCACGAAAACCACTACGGAGGTCGCGACCGTGACCGCGCCTCCGCAGCTAATCGCCGCAGACGATGCCGCAAACGCTGGCGGCTTCGCCTGCGCAGATCCCGTCCCAGCCTGCGTCACAACAATATGGATCGGTCAGGCAAATGGCCTCGACGCAGGGCGAGCAGGTGGCCACCAGTGGGTCACCAGTCTCGCAGACGCTGTGAGCACAATCGCAGCTCGTTTTGCATAATTGGGTGGCTTGCTCCACACAGGTCGCCGTCCAGGCGTTGTCACAACACCCTGGAACGGCGGCACACACCTGGGTGACACAAGTGTCTTCGCCGCAAAGCTCCAGCGCGATCTTCTGGCACGGCACGCTCCAGCCGGTTTCATCGCCCATTCCGCAGCAGGTGGGATCCTGCGCGCAGACTTGCTCCACGCAACTCGCGCGACATTCCATGGCCGTCAGCGCATCGCCTTGCTCACACACGTCGTGTTTGCACGTGGGGCACACGCCACAGTCGTCGGGGCAGGTCTCACAGTTTTCCCCCTCGCACTTGCCGTCGCCGCAAATGCACTCGCCGCAGTCAGCTGGGCATGCGTCGCAGGTCTGTCCTTCACACGCGCCATTACCACAGCAGTTGGTCCCGCACAGCTCGTCGGCTTCAGCGATGCATTGGTTGTCCCAATAGGAATCGCAGCAGTAATCGTCGGCCTCGCAGACCTTGTCGACGCAGCCATCATCATCACAACCCATTTGCAGCGGGTCGCCTACCTCGCAAACCTGATGCTCACAAGCGGGGGCACAATCCTCGGGACAGCTCGCCGCCTCACCCGGCTCACAGATTTTGTTACCGCAAATGCTCGGAGGCGGCTTCGTCGTGCTCGGGGTGGCGGTCGTGCTGCTCGTCGTCGCGGTCGCGCCACCTGCGCCATTCTCAAAAACGATGGTATCGCCGCCGCAGGCCGCGAAGGAGGCTACCACCAACAACGCCCAAACGCCGAGCGCACCGACAAACCCAAAGCTACGAGACGACCTCATGGCCCTCAAGGTAGCACAATCCGGCCCACACAACGGGCGCCACAGCTACCGCAGTACGCCCCGCGCGGCGGCCAAAACGAGCGCTGCCCGGGACACGGTACCATCCTCGTCGACTTCGTAATCGTCCACTTCGATGCCGAGTGCGCGTACCGCTGTAACGTCGGCGCTGCCCGTGACGTGGTAGTCGACCTCGGTCGATCCAGCGGTGGTGGCCAACAGCGGTGTAACCATATTCCAAGGCACCGTGACCGGCACGTCGATCAAGGTGCTCCCGTTGGACGCCAACCATTTGTCGGGACTGTGGCTGATGAGCGGCAAGGTGTACTTGTCGGCGATGGTCACCAGAACGCGAACGCTACGCACCTTCACGTCGAACGCGTTCTTGTTGTTGACCCTCAGTTGCATATTCAGCCCCACGCCAGTCGGCGACGCCGCTTGCACGTGTACCCCATACACTTCCAAGAGCGGCTGGCTGACGCAGCCCATCGACAGCAAGGACGCTGCCAAAACCAACAGCCCGAATAGCAATCGCCGCAGGAGGCATCGCACAGCGCTCATGTTGGCAGCCTAGCACCAGCAGGCGGCCGGCGGGACGCCAAGGACTTGCTCTCGGACGCGGACCCGGATTACGCAGATTCGGACGCGGACTCGGACCCGGACGCGGACGCGGACTCGGACTCGGACGCGGACCCGGACCCGGACCCGGACTCAGACTCGGACCCGGGCTCAGACGCGGACCCAGACGCGGACGCGGGTAAACCGCCCGAGATGCCAGGGCCAGCTGGCTAGGGCACTTCCACGAGCCAGTCGTTGTGGCCCAGATGTCGCAGCACCGCGTTGACTACCTCGGCGTCGTCGTCGAGTCCGAGGATGGAGTCGAGGTCGCTGTCGGCATCGTCCTCTATCACGAAGTAGCGAGCTGCCGCTTGAATCAAGCGCTGGGTCGACTCAGGGGTCGACTCGTTCAGGGTGCTGAGCAGCCGCAACGTTGCTTCAGTCAACGCGTTGGCCAGAGCCGGATCGACGTCATCATCGCGCCAGGAACGCTTCTGGATGGTCTGCTGGTAGCTGCGCACTTCTGCGAACAGCGCGTGAACGGGAATGAGATCTTCGCCTATCAGCTTCTCCCACAATGGCTTGGCGGCGGCGGGGATCCCGGCGAGGTCAACGAGCGACTCGTCCATGCCTGCGCTTGTTGCACGCCTCGCAGCGGATGGCAACGGCGCTCAGGAGGCTTGCGGGTCGGGTGGCGCCATCGGATCTCGAGCGACGAAGAATACCCCCAACCCATTCCACCAAGAGCGCTCGGAATGATCGCCCTTCAGGGTGCGGTGCCACAGCTTGAGCAACTTCGCGTCACGTAGTCCCGCGTGGGTAGCGCGGCGGATGATCGGGTCGTTCCAGTCGTCCACCAGGACGATGGCCCGCTCGGCGAGCAAAGGGGCGGCTGCAACCATGCCGTGATAGGTGCCGGCGTAGGTATGGTCGCCGTCGTAGAAATAGACTCCGATGGGTCCGCTGACGCGGTGTTCCGAAAAGAGCTTCCTCGAGGTGGTGTGGTGGAACTCCACGTTGCAACGGTCCCGGTAGCGGGCGAGGCTCTGTTCCAGTGACCGCCGGGCAAGCACGCCGAGGCCAGTAAAACGACCGAAAAAGCGGAACTTGTCGCAGCCGATGCAAGTTCGGTCCGCGTTGTCGATGGCGGCACTGAGAAGCGTGCGGCCCTTCCATGTTCCGATCTCCAGATACTTCTCCCCTCGTCCATGTGGCGTACCAACTGGTTGAGAAAGTTGCACACACGAGGGCTCGACATTCCTTCGACATCGACGAGCGAACGGGCCGTCTCGAAGTCGTTGTGGTCACGGAGCAGCGTCTCAGCAATGTTAGTTTCCATGTTGGGCGGCGGGGACCTTATCAACCTTCGTCCAACAGTTCCAGACGGCATGAGTTGGAGCCGCTGTAACATTTGGGGGCTGGCGCATCCGCAGCAACAGACCTATTCTCAGCCTGTATGTCCGAGGTCGGCACCGGCACGTTGATCGCGGGCCGCTACCGCCTCGAACACCAGGTGGGGCAGGGCGGCATGGGCTCGGTATGGGTTGCCGAGGACGACAAGCTGCGCCGCTGGGTAGCCGTCAAGCTGCTAGGGGCACAATGCGCATCCTCGCGCAATGCCCGAGAGCGCTTCGAACGTGAGGCGACCGCGCTTGCGCAACTGCGAAGCCCCCACGTCGTGCAGGTTTTCGATTATGGTGTCGCCGAAGTAGGCGGTCCGTTCATGGTCATGGAGTTGCTCAACGGCCAAGACCTGTACGCCTGGATTCGGCGCAATCGTCGGGCACCGCTGGCCCTGGTTTCGAAGGTCATCGTGCAAGCGGCTCGAGGATTGAGCGCCATCCATCGAGCGGGCATCGTCCACCGTGACCTGAAACCCTCCAACTTGTTCGTGGTCAACGATCACGACGAGAACATCATCAAGATTTTCGATTTCGGGTTGGCCAAGGGCTTGAGCGACATCACGCCGCTGCGTGACCAGACCGGTGAAGGCGTGCTGTTGGGCACCCCGCGCTACATGAGCCCGGAACAGGCCCACGGCGCCAAGTGCGTCGATCACCGCAGCGATCTCTGGTCTTTGGCCGTAATCGCGTACTTGGCCATTACTGGCCGGTTGCCATTTCGCGGCACTGGTGTTGGTGAGGTGATCACCAAGATCCATACTGAGAAGCACATTGCGCCATCAAAGGTGATTCCGGGTCTGAGCAGCGCGGTCGACGCGTTTTTCGACAAGGCGCTGGCAAAGAAGCCCGAGGATCGGCTTCAGGATGCGCAGCAGTTCGGCCGGGACTTCGAGCTGCTGCCGACCAAGGGGGCAAGCGCCGCCGCTGTCACGCCGTTGCATGAAGCGGACACGATGTTCGACGAAGGGGAGAACGACACCTATGTAGGGCCAGAGGACGACCAGACCGACCCGCACTTGACGGTGCTCGACACGCCCTCCGAGCTGCCACACGACGCGCCTGACAGCACGATCGTGGATGATATCGACAGTTTGGAGCTCGCTCCGACGCGATTTCGCCCGCGGTCACGACGCCGGCTCGTATCGATGCGGCAGCTCTGGGTGTTGAGCGGTGCGACGGCCCTGCTGCTGGTGGCTGTCGCAGTAGGTTTGGGCATGAGCGCCGGCGGCTCGATGGGCCCAACTGTGGCCACCGCGGCCGTTCCGAGCCTGGGATTGCTCGCCCCCACTGCTCCGAGCGCGAGCGCGCCGAGAACACCCGCCCCGAGCTCGCTGCCGAGCGCTGTGGCCGCGGCTCCGAGCAGCTCGAATTCGGCGCCCACGAACCAATCGACGACTTCAGGGCTGCTGGATACGGCAAGCACCGACAGCGAGTCCAGCTCACGTGGCTTGGAGCTGTTCCCGGATCGACACTGATGCCGATGAAAACGACATTCGCGCTCAAGGGCTTGTTGCCGCTGGGGTTGTTGCTCACCGCGCTGGTGGCTGGGCCCCCGGCATCGGCGCAGCCTCGGCCGCCGCCCAGCGCTGAGGCTCGGGTGGCCGCCCAAGCGCTCTTCGAAGAGGGCCGTCGCTTGATGGTAGAGAAGCGGTACCTACTGGCTTGCGCCAAGTTCAAAGAGAGCCAGAGGCTCGATCCCGGCATCGGCACTCAGTTCAATCTGGGCGATTGCTACGAGCAAGCGGGCAAGTTGGCCAGCGCGTGGATCCAATTCGTCGACGTTGCTGCGGCGCTGCGCGCCACCGGACAGCACAAGCGTGAACAGGCCGCCCGCAAGCGGGCGGCGGTCTTGGCGCCCAGGCTGATCCGGATGCGTATCGAGGTCGCCGAGCCAGTCGATGGGCTGGTGATTAAGCGAGATGGGCTCATCGTCGCACCTGCGCAATACTCAACGCCGATCCCAGTCGATCCTGGCACGGTCATGTTCGAGGCCATGGCCCCCGGGAAGGTCCGCTGGCGCAAGCGCGTCAAAGCGCGAAAAGAGGGCAGGACCATCACCGTGGTGGTCGGGCCGCTGCGCAAGGCGGCCGCAGGGGGCGGGAAAAAGGGGCCCAAAGGGCCGGGCGACAATGGCGATCAGCCGCAACCAAGGACGACGGTCGTACGTCGCGGGGCTGCGTGGGCGCTCGGCGGCGTGGGTCTCGTGGCTGTTGGTGTGGGCGCAACCGCGGGCGCAGTAGCCATCGACAAGAAGAATGAGTCGGCAGCTTTTTGCCCGCAGCCCGACGCCTGTTTCGACGAAGGGTTGGCACTGCGCGCTGAAGCCCGCACGGCGGCGGCCGTATCTACGGTTGGCTTCAGCATCGCGGCGGGGGCATTTGTCGGTGCCGTCGTGCTGTGGCTGGCCGCGACGCCCCCAGACAGCCCGAAGGAACCGAAAAAACACGACGAAGGCCAGGCTTCTGCGCAGGTGTGGGTCTTGCCGTCGCTGCAGCCAACGTACGCTGGCGGCACGATGATCATTGCTTTTTAGCGGCGGAGATGACGCGGAGCGCCATTTCTCAGCTGCATTTCGGCGCTCTGCTTGCGGCGCCACAAGTAGCGGTGTGGTAAGCACATGTGGTATTTTCTTGATCGACTGGGGCCGCTGCGGCTCCGTCGTTTAGGTTCAGGTTCACCTTTCTACGATAGGCGCGCGAGAAGCGTCGATGAGCATGGCAGGCAAACGGCTTCAAAGCCGATGGGGGTTGGTGCAGCGGTTTGCTCATGGCGGGCAGACCGCCGCTCTTGCTTTGTTGTGCGCCTTGGCCTGTCTGAGCTGCGGCCAGTTGCTCGGACTGGACGAAGACGCGCGTCGCCTCGACGGCGTGGGCGGCAACAACAGCGTTTGCAAGATCTCCAGCGACTGTGACGACGACAACCCATGCACCGTCGACAGCTGTGACCTGGCTTTGAGCAGGTGCCAACATCTGCCGCGGGCCAATGGCCCCGCCGCGGCCACCGAACAGCTCGCTGGCGACTGCGCGGTGCTCCATTGCGTCGCCGGCCAGCCGAACGCGCAGCTCGATAGCGAAGACATTCCGGATGATGGGCTCGACTGCACCGAAGGCCGTTGCGTGAACGGCATCGCGGTGCTAACCCCGTTGCCGGAGAGCACGGTTTGCGTGGATCAAGGTGGCAAGCTCTGTGACGGCCACGGTAGTTGCGTCGAGTGTCTGTATGACAAGCACTGTGATGCGCCTGACACCTGCTCCGAGCAACAATGCGGTTGCAGCCCGATCAGCTGTTTCGAGCAGGGCTTGAGCTGCGGCCAAACCTCCGACGGTTGTAATGGGGTGCTCTCGTGCGACAACGCGTCGTCCGACGGTGACGAGTCGGACATCGACTGTGGGGGGGACAAGGACCAGTGTGTCACCCGGTGCGCGGACGGCCGCGCCTGCCGACTGGGTAGCGATTGCATCAGCGGCTTCTGTGCAGGCGGCATCTGCGACAGCCCTTGGAGCGGCGGGTTCGGTGACACCAATTGGCAGCGCGCCACGGGTGTGGCGAGCGACCAAGACGGTAACGTGGTGATCATCGGTGAGTTTGCTGGCGTGGCCGATTTTGGTGGTGGCCCGCTGGTCAGCGCAGGTGGCGGTAACAGCAGCATGTTCGTGGCGAAGTTCAGCGCTGCCGGGCAACATCTCTGGAGCACTGCTTATGGCAGTAGCGGCAACCCCTACATCGATGATGTTGCCATCGACTCGGCGGGCAACATCGTGCTCGTGGGAGCGATTGTTGGTGAGGTCGACTTCGGCGGAGGGGCCATAACGTCGGCCCGGCCGCAAGCTTTCGTGCTGAAGCTCGACGATCTCGGTAACCGCCTCTGGGACAGGAGCTTCGTGCCCAGCGACTCGGGCAGCAGTGGTAACGCTGTCAGCCGCGTTTCCGCGGTGGGCGTCAACGCTGCGACAGAGATCGTATTGGCGGGCTTCGTTCAGGACTCGATCAAGCTCGATGCGAACACCACAATTGTCGGTGATGCTGAAGGAGACGTTTTCGTCGCCAAGCTCAGCGGCGGTGGTGACCTCATCTTCTCCAAGCACTTTGCAGGTGCTGGCAAACAGGTGCCGACTGACCTGGCCTGCCACAGCAAGGGCGATTTCGCATTCGTCGGCGACTTCAACGGCGGGGTCGATTTCGGGGGTGGGCTCTTGCAAAGCGAGAGCGACGCTTTCGACGTGTTCCTCGTCAAGCTGAACAGCGACGGCAAACATCTCTTCAGCCAACAGTATGGCGATGGAGCCACCCAGCGAGCCACTGGCGTTGCGATGGACACATCAGGGGCGATGTTTGTGGCTGGCAACCTCGAGGGCACCATCGACTTCGGCACGGGCTTGTTGCCATCCAAGGGCAAGGAAGATGTCTTCATCGTCAAGCTCACCGCGACCGGAAAGCACATCTGGTCCAGAGCGCTCGGCGATGTCGACGCTCAGTTGGCTGCCGGGATCGCAGTCAATGAGCGCGGCGATGCCGTCATGATTGGCTCCTTCAAAGGTAGCATGCCAGCCGGCGGGGCCACTTTGTCGAGCGCTGGTAGCTTTGATGTGTTCGCGTTGCTGTTCGCGAGCGACAACGGAGCGGTCAACTTCAGCCACAGCTATGGCGACATGGCGGCGCAGTATGGTCGTGCGCTGGCGGTGACACCTTTTGGCGCCGTGGTGCTCGTCGGCGACTTCTATGGAGGCGTCGACTTTGGTCAAGGGGTCCAAACCTCGGCCGGGGCCCAAGACGTGTTCTTGGCCGCATTTTCGCCTTGAGCGTTGAAGTCGCGGGCGGCGGATCAGTCCCGCAGCGGCGGGCTGGTGCGGTCTTGGCGGGTGCCGTGCTGCTGGTCGACGGAGGACTCGAAGTGCGGTGCGGACCTACCGACCACGAGGTCGTTGCCGCGGTTCTGATGGCCTTGCCACTGGCGATGGCAGCCGCGCTTGGTCTGATGCGTCTGTGGTCGCACCTCTGGAGGCGACTGCAGCCCAGCGCAGGCATGCTAGCGGGTAGGGCTTTGGCGCTCTGGGTTGGCAGCGCCGCGGTTGCTCTGTTGGTGGCCTTGACACTGGGCCGGCGCGCTTCGATCGATGTGTGGACGTGGTGGCCGTACGCTGTTGCGGTTTATGGGCCGTCGTGTTTGACCGCAACCATCGTTGCGTTCTGGTGGGGCCGGCAGCGATTTGGAGCCGATCCGTACAGCTGGGCGGCGGCCAGTGGGGTCGCTGTTGCCTCGGCGCCTGCTGTGCTTCTGTGGCTTACGGCTAGGCCGGGCGATGCGGTCTACCAGGAGGCCTACGTCGCGATTTGGCTCTTCAGTGGCGGCGTCGGGCTGGTGCCTTTGGTGCTGCTGGCGGGGAGCGTGTTGTGGCTTCGGCGACGGGTTAAACAGGTCGCTGCAGACGACGAAGTTCCGGAGAGCACACTCAACAAGTAGGGCTCACGGCCCCAATGGTCTACACTCATGAGCGTCCATGCACGACGACGCCTCTGCAGAAGATGACCTCAACCCGCGCTGGCTCGATCCGCCCCACGATCCGCGTTGGGAGCTAGAGCCGCGCTGGAACCCACAGGACCGGGAGCAGCTTGCTAGGCGAAAGGCCGAAGGGCCAGGATTGGCATCGGCGCGTACCGAGAAAAAGGCTTCCGAGGACGACCGTCAAGCGAGCTGAGCGCGCGTCCGTAGCGCCCCAAGGGCCGCCGACGCTAGCTAGGTCATGGCGCTCGCCTGGATCGCGGTCAGGGCGATGGTGAACACGATGTCCTCGACGAGCGCGCCCCGCGACAGATCGTTGACTGGCTTGGCCAAGCCCTGAAGCATGGGCCCCATGCTGACCACGTGCGCGCTGCGTTGCACCGCTTTGTAGGTGGTGTTGCCGGTGTTCAAGTCGGGGAAGACGAACACCGTGGCACGCCCAGCGACGGGTGAGTCAGGCGCTTTTTTCCGCCCCACCTCTTCGATGGCAGCCGCGTCGTATTGCAGTGGGCCATCGATGAGCAGCTCGGGCCGGCGCTCCTTGGCAATCGCGGTTGCTTGCACGACCTTGTCTACGTCACTTCCGCCGCCGGAGCCTCCTGTGCTGTAGCTGATCATCGCGACCCGAGGCTCAGTGCTGAAAGCAGCCGCCGAATCAGCGCATTGCAGTGCGATTTCTGCCAGTTGCTCGGCGGTGGGGTTGGGGTTGACTGCGCAGTCGCCGTACACGAGCACCTGCTCTGGCAAGCACATGAAGAACACCGAGCTGACCAGACTGCTGTCGGGCGCTGTCTTGATGAGCTGGAGGGCAGGGCGGATCGTGTTGGCCGTCGTATGCACAGCGCCGCTGACGAGCCCATCGACTGTGCCTTGCTTGAGCATCATCGTGCCCAGTACCACCGTGTCTTGCAGAGCGTCTCTAGCAGCCCCTTCAGTCAAGCCCTTGTGCTTGCGCAGCTCCATCATCGGCGCGACGTAGTCCTCGGCGATGCTTTCGGGCTCGATGATTTCGACGCCGTCCGGCAAGCGCACACCTTGACCTTTGGCAGCGCGGGAGATGGCATCGCGCTCGCCCAGCAGCACGCAGCGGGCGATACCCCGCTCGGCGCAAATGGCCGCGGCGGTGATGGTTCGGGGCTCGTCGCCCTCTGGCAGGACGATACGCCGGTTGGCGCGACGGGCTTTCTCGATCAAACGGTGGCGGAACGCCGGAGTCGTCATACGAGGCTCGCGGGCAGTCTTGGCCAGCTCGCGCAGCCAGTTGGCATCCAAGTGGCTGGCCACGGCGTCCATGACCAGCTCGGCCCGCGCGCCGTCATCCCCCGGTACCTTGAGGCTCATGCCGTGCACCCAGGCCGCGGTCTCGTAGCTGTTGTCGGGTACGCTCAAGATGGGCAGTCCCCCATCCAGGGCACGCTGGCAGAGCTCAACGACGCGATCAGAGGGTCTCCTGCCGCCCGTCAACAACAAACCGGCAAGGTGGATTCCGTCGATCGAAGCCAGACACGCTGCCACCATGATGTCTTCACGGTCGCCAGGTGTGATTACCAAGGTTCCGGGCTCGAAAGTCTGGCAGGCATAGCTCACGGTGGCGGCGCACAGTGACATCTTCCGTACCCGTCGCCTGGTCCAATCGCCTTGGTGGATGACGTCGGCGTCGAGCTGGGCGGCCAAATCCATGACCCGCGGCTCGGTGAGCTCCTCGCGGTAAGGAATGATCCCCAACGGGTGATAGTTCTCGGCCCGGAGCGCTTGGCTGAGCGCAAGAACCTCAGGTGATTGGTTGAGCGCCACTGGCGAAAGCCCCAACGCCGGTCCGATCCCACGGGTCGTGGATGGCGGGACGTCGTCGTCTCTGATGTGAACCTTGTTCAAGATGCAGCAACGCATCTGGCCCGTCTGCACTTCGCCGTATGCACGCGAAGCGATGTCGATGTTGTCCGCAACCTTGACTGGATCAGGTTGGCTGGGCGCGCCCACCAGCACCAGCTCGGCGTCGAGAGCCTGGGCCATGGCGATGTTGACGCGCGCTGCATAGACGACCTCGGGGACCGGGACCAAGCCCTCGATGACGATGACGTCGGCTCCCTCGCTGACCGAATCGATACGCTCGACGACCTTCTCCATGAGCATCGCGTCGTCACCTTCGCCAAGCAAGCGCTCCGCTTCATCCTGGGCGATGGGCTCAGGCGGATTGAGCCCTGTGGTCAAGCGGATCAAGGCCGTGGAACGGTCAGACTTGCGCGGCGAGGTTGCGATGGGCTTGCAAAATGCGAACCGAAGGCCAAGCCGATCGAGCGCCCGCACGATGCCGAGGCCTACGGAGGTCACGCCGACCTCGTGTCCTGTGGGGACAACCAACAAGCGATGCGTCATGACTCTACTCTCCTACTGGTTTGGTGCCCGCGGAGCATGCCGCAACCCAGCCTGGGAGACGAGTCGATTGCGCAGCGCTTCTCAGCTGCTTCGTTAGGGTGATTGCCAATGTTGCGGCGCGATCAACAAGCCGTTGGCCAGATCGACGTCAGCGAGCTGAACCCGCTCGATCCCCAAGGCCCGCATGAAGGCTACGATGAGCAGGCGATCCGACACCGCTGTGGCCGCGTAGTCACCGCCGATTTGAGCGTCGGTTGCGCCGATGAGCTCACTGAGTTGGCGCTCGAGATCGCTGCGGCTGTAGCCGTTGGGGTCGCCCTTGCCGGCGTAGTACTTGAGCGCGCCAATGCCGAGCACGATGGTCTTTGGGTCAGCGAGCTTGTCACGAACCGGTTTGAGCGCATCCCGGGCCACTTGCTGCTCAACCCAGTTGATCGCCGCAGCCGCCTCGGCTGGCGTGATGGGGTTCGGCGTGGGATGGCCCTCAGGCTTGCTTTGGATGACGCGAATGATGTGGTCGCGCATTTGACCGGAGGCGAGCTTGCCCTGGTAGACCGAGAAGCTGTCTGCTGGCTGACAACGATTGCAGAACTGCATGCTGCGGCCACCCACATCCCAAACGAGCGCGTCTTGCTGGGAGACACCA
>CAZRGL010000357.1:0-11559 GCA_964599485.1 uncultured Polyangiaceae bacterium | reverse complement strand
GTTGCAGCGCGTCGAGCTCGGCCTGGACGATGGTCACGTGGCCCTCTTCGATTTCCAGGAATCGGTCGAATAGCTCACGGTGTTCTTTGCTCAGCTTGCCGACCAGCTCCCGATAGAAAGCGCTTGTCTTCGTTTCGAGCTCGAGCGCGGCGGTGAGCAACTCGATCTCCAAATCTTCAGCGATGCGTCGCTCAGGGGTTTGCTCGAGCGCTTTGCGGGCTTGCTCGATCCAGCTCACCCCTGGCTCAACGACGGGCTGAAGCGCTGCGGACGACACCGTGCCGCTCTCGGTCCACTCGCGCAAACACTCTTCGAGGTAGTCGACATGGCCCTGTTCTTCGCGGGCGAGCACTTCGAAGACCCGCTTGCCTTTGGGATCCTCGATTGCTTCGGCGCCCCTGGCGTAGTGGTCGCGTACCTTGTGCTCGTAGTCCAGGGCGAGCTCGATGGCTTGCTTCAAGTCCATATCTTCCTCGTGTGATGTCCTGCCCGTGTTTGGGCGCGGTGTACCCTACTACCTGACCCGTTTTTCGCAAACGTCCCCAAGTTCACCGTCGCGGTGCTACGAGCTTTGGTCTGCCTGTGCTAAGCCACCGGCTCCCGCAGACTGGCGCCACGCTGGGGACAGGGCATGCAGGTCTGCGTTTGGGGAGGCTCAGCAGATGAAGTGCTTGTTTTGCGAAGGCACCGGAAAATCAGCATGCGAAGCGTGCCACGGCAAAGGCAAATTTGGTGGCGTGCTGGGGATCGGCGCTGACCCATGCCCCGCGTGTGGTGCAACAGGCTCGGTCTTGTGTCCAGAATGTCGCGGCTCACGCACCAATGTTCCCGCGGCCGGTTCGATTCCGGCTCCCCCGATGGCAGCGGTCGAGCCCGTTGCGGTTCCAGCGGCTCCCCAAGCGCCAGTTGTGCCCGCCGCCGCTCCTACTGCCGCCGCCGCGCCTACTGCCGCCGCCGCTCCGGCGCCGCCTGTGCAAGGCGACCCGCCGCCCGCTGCCCAGCCCGCGCCCACTGCCCAGCCCGCGCCCGCTGCCCAACCCGCGCCCGCTGCCCAGCCCTCCGCAGCCGCTCCCCCTGCGGCCGTGGCTGACGGTCCGCCGCTCGATCCGCTGGCAGCGGCCCTTGCGCTCATTGATGAGCGAGGCGTTACGCCCGCGAGCGTTGCGCGCCACGCGGCAGCATCAGCTCCTGCGGCAGAGGCCGAGCAGAGAGGTAGCGCCAGCCCCGCTGCCGCCAGCCCCGCTGCTGCCAGCCCCGCTGCTGCCAGCCCCGCTGCCGCCAGCCCCGCTGCCGCCAGCGGCGTGAGTCCCTCGGGTCCTTTCGCCCCCGCGCCAAGCGCGCCGGCTAGTGGTCTTCACGACTCTGCAGCAGCCATTGCGGCTGCCGCGGGCAGTGACGTGGCCGCTCCCGCTGCCGAGCGACCAGCGACCAGCTCAGGGCCATTTGCGCCTTCTCCCAGCTCCCCGGGGCTTGCTGCTGAGCCACCAGTTCCGCCTTCCGAGCCGCCAGCCCCCCATCCGGTGGCCCCAGAAGCACCTGCCCCGGCCTCGGTCGAAGATGTGCCAATCAGCAACTCCCCGCGGGTGCCGTTTCGCCCAGCTCCTAGCGCGGCCGAGCTCTACCGCGACGAAGAAGCACCAGTGTCCGAGTCGAGCCGATGGAACGAGGAAGACTGACGGCTTCAGCGATCCGTTCCAGTGCTGCCTGAGCGCGCCCCCGCGGGGCGCTGCATGAGCGAATCGTGAGCCAAGCGAAACCGCCGGTCGTTGGGTGGCGTAGTTGATGCAGGAGGCGAGATGAAATCAACGCGTTTGATCATAGGACTCAGCTTGGCGGTCGCAGTGCTCGGCGGCTGCACATCGGATTTGGGTGACGAGACCTTGACCGTGGCCTTGGCCTATGGGCCGAGCTCCAACTGGGGGCCCACGAATGCGTCCGGAACCGCGCTGGTCATCCCGGATACCGGCCAAGTCGACATATCTGTCAAGGATCTGCCAGCGCTCACGGACGAGCGCTACGAAGGATGGCTGGCCGGTGGTGGCGAGACGCCCATAAGCACGGGCCGCTTCAACACGGACATGGACGGTAAAGGCAGCTCCTCACTTGCGCTGGGAGACATCCGCGACGCCAGCTACGAACGGGTCATCATCACGGTCGAGCCCGAGCCCGATCCAACTCCCAAGCCCGACCCCCGCCATAGCATCGAGGGTGAGCTCGAGTGACGGCGTGATCGGCCCCAAGTGCTCACAGTTCGAGTTACGTCTAGCTGCTCACAGCTCGAGGGACGTCTAGCTCTAGCTGCTCACAGCTCAAGGGACGTCTAGCTGCTTGAAGTAGTTGTCTCCCCAGCAGCTGATGGCGCCGTCGGCCCGCAAGCCGCAGCCATGGTACTTGCCGATACCGAGATCTGAGAACTTGTCATCAGGTGGGCTGCATTGCCCGAGATCGGTGGGCTCGCCCTCGACCAATCCCAGACAGCCCCAGCAGACGATCTTGCCGTCCAAATCGAGGCCGCAAGAATGGTGGACGCTGGCGCGTACCTGCTGGAAGAGCCCGGCGGGAGCGTCGCACTGGCCGTAGTCCACGCCTTCGTCGGCCTTGCATCCCCAACACTGCACGACTCCGTCGGTCCTGACGCCGCAGCTGTGCCAAGTGCCCGCACTGATCTTGTCGAAGCTGCCGCTGGGCGGTGTCGCTTGCCCTTCCTTGGTCTCGCCCCAGCAGTTGACCACCTCGTCAGGACGGATGCCGCAGGTGTGTCTCGAGCCTGCTGCCAGTAGCGTGAACGGCTGAGAGGGCGGCGTGCACTGACCGCTGTCGGCGTTCTTGCAGCCCCAACAGTGAACGCTCTCGTCAAGCTGTAGGCCGCAGCCGTGGGAGGTGCCCAAGGCGAAATCAGTGAAGGGCAAGGCGGGAGGTTCGCATTGGCCAAAGCTCTTGTCACCTTTGCAGCCCCAGCAGCTTGCCGCACCGTCTTCGTCCAGGGCGCAGCCGTGATAGAAGCCCACGCGCACTTTGGCGAAGCTGCCGTCTGCAGCCAGCGTCTGGCCGAAGCTGTTGCCCCCCCAACAGCTCACCGATCCGTTCTTCTTGAGTCCGCAGTTGTGGACACCGACCACCGCCAGCTGCGTCCAGTCGCTAGCTGGCCCCGCCCCCCCGCTGCCGCCACCACCTCCCCCACTGCTGCTGCTCGTGGTGGTGCTCGCGCAAGAAGGAGCCCCGGCGCAGTCGGGATCCTTGCAGTCGAAGAGGCCGTCCTGATCGTTGTCGGCTCCGTCGCTGCATTCGCCCGGGTTCTTGCCCTCGACGTCGTCCTGGCAGCCGAGGGAGCCGAAACCGGCGGCGAGCAAAACGAGCAGCAAGGTTGGCGCCGTTCTGAGCAATTTGAAGCTCACACGCATAAGGTAGCCGAGCCTTTTGTGGAGAGCCACCGCCGCCGGTTTCGCTCTGCTGCTGGCTTGACTGTGGCGCTCTTCTGATTCACTTGCGGCATGGGCGCGATCGCTGCCATCGTCGACCGATGGGATTCGACCATGCTTATGGATCGAGCGAGGCCTACTTCGGCGAGGCGCCCGACCCCTTGGTCGAGCGACACTTCGCCGACTTGCGCGAGCGCACCATCGACCAACCGGGCGCACCCCGGACCCTGCTCGACGTCGGCGCTGGTCAAGGCCGCAACTGCTTGGCGCTGGCGCGAGCTGGCATTTCAGTGGATGCAATCGATCCTTCTGCGACTGCCATGCAAGCCCTTGCGGCCGTAGCGGCTCGCGAGGGACTGTCGCTTCGCGCGCTGTGCACCGACTTCGAGCAACACCAGGCGCCTGCGGGGGGCTACGGCGCAGTGCTGCTGCTGGGATTGTTGCCGCTGTTGCGGCGCGCGCAGCTCAGGCTGTTGCTGGCGCAGCTGGATGGTTGGATGGCTGCGCCATGCCTCTTGCTGGTCACAGCGTTCACCACGGCCGATCCGGCGTTCGAGCGTCACCAACGCGATTGGCAATCGCTGGGCGACAACAGCTTCTTTGATGGGCAACAGGTGCGCAGCTACTTCGAGCCGGGCCAGCTACCTGAGCTGTTCAGTGGTTGTAAGCAGGTCGACTACCGAGAGATCTACGGCCCCGAGCATCGTCATGCCGACGGTCCGGTTCACCGTCACGCGCGGGCCGAAGGGGTTTTCCTACGGCTTTAGTCGCGCCACCGGGTTGCTGGGCTCATCGCTGGTGTCGTCGGGCTCGAGCTGCAAGTCGCCAGTGCGTCGCAGCTCCAAGCTCCCGGGAAAACAACCCCATGCGCGCCACAAACCTTCGAGGCTCTCGCTGCGTGGATCGACCAGCATGTAGCCACCCTTGAGGCACCACTCCAAGGCCCAGCTGAGGTTGTCGGACAGCAGTTTGGCGTCTGCGAAGAAGATTGTGTTGCCCTCGATTCTGCCCTCGAACTGCATCTCACCCCAGTACTTGTCGTCCAGCGTGTTGAAGGTGGTCACGCCGGTGATGCGCCGGCCTTGCTGCAAGACGTGAAGCGCCATGTCGTATGCTTCGTATGGCCCCTTGGGCTGCCGCATCACCCCTGTCCAGACACCAGACATGTCGTAGTCGCCCAGCGAGAGCGCGGTCAGCTCGGCCTCTGCCGCTTGGCGGCACGAGGAAAGCGTGCAACCGCGATTTGGCGTTGGCTTGGCGAGCGCCGCCAGCGACACCGCACTGACGAAATGGGAAGCGCGGGCGCAATCGCCGGTCAACTCGCCGGCCTCGACTGGATCGCGGTCCAAATCGTAGCGGCCCGTGATCCAAAGCGTGCTGCGCGATTGCGGTGTGACCTCGGTGAGACGGTAGGTTCCTTTGTCCACTCGGCATTGGCTCAACACTTCGATCTTACAGCCGAGGGCGCTGACGACGATCGGTCGGTCAGCGCTCAAGCCGGCTTGAAGGGCAGCGGCTTCGCGGGCGGGCCAGTCCTTCACACGCTGTCGGCGCAGGTTCTTGTCCACGCATTGTTGCTTGGGCGCATCGGGATGCCAGGTGTGCTGGGGCATGCGGCCCCGGGCTGGCACACAGGCAAGCCCGCCTGCGGCAAGGCCGACGGAAACTAGAAGAAGGATGGAGCTCACTGTACGTGCGGACATCGTTGACCTCCAGGTCAGACACCCTTGGTTGGGTCGCACCTTTGGTCCGAGCAACGCACATGCCAAGGCCGCTGCCGTCGAGAGATCAAGTAGCTGCGTCGCCGCTGAGAACAGCGGTTCACATGGCACGGACAAGTCGATCATGCGCACGTGTTTTCGCAGTGCGCCTGGCCCCTGTCAGTCCGTGTTTGGCTCGAGCAGACCGCGGCGTTTCAACAGTCGTCTGAAGTTGGACCGGTCGAGGCCCGCCACCTTGGCCGCTCTGCTCACGTTGCCGCCAGCTTGCGAGACGGCCCTTTGCAGGTAATCGAGCTCGAAAGCGGCGCGCGCTTCGGCCCACGATGAGAGCTCAGCGCTGCGGGAAGAAGCCTGGCTATGCGAGCGCAGCTGCGCGGGCAGGGATGCCAAACCGATCCGATTGCCGCGGCCGAGAACGAGGGCGCGCTCGATGACGTTTTCTAGCTCGCGGATATTGCCGGGCCAGTCGTACGCGCACAGCTTCTCGATGGTTGCTGGAGCGATGCCCTGCGCGTCCAAGCTCAAGCGGGCGGCGTGCTTGCGAAGGAAGTGTTGGGCGAGCAATGGCACGTCCTCGATGCGTTCTCGTAACGGCGGCAGACGTATGCTCACCACGTCCAAGCGGTAGTAGAGGTCCTGTCGGAAGCTGCCTTCGCTCACCAAAGTGCTGAGCTCGCGGTGGGTCGCCGCGATGATGCGGACGTCGACCGGTCGTGGCTCGTTCGAGCCGAGGGGGCGGACCTCCCGCTCTTGTAGAACACGAAGCAGACGCACTTGCGTTGCGGGCGAAAGCTCCCCTACCTCGTCTAGCAACAAGGTCCCGCCGCTGGCTTCTTCGAACAAGCCGCGCCGCGCGGAGACGGCTCCGGTGAAGGCGCCCCGCGTATGGCCAAACAGCTCACTCTCGAGCACCGTCTCGGTAAGCGCACCGCAGTTGATGGCGACAAAGGCCTTGTTGCTGCGCCGGCTCTGTCGATGGATGGCCCGCGCCACGAGCTCCTTACCAGTGCCGCTCTCGCCGACAACCAGGGTGCAGCTGTCAGCGGGCGCGACAATGGCGATGGTCTCGAAGAGTCGACGCATCGGGGCTGAGCTGCCGACGATGTCGCCGAAACGCACGCTCAGGTCAACTTGCTCCTGAAGCATCCGGTTGCGCTCGATCAATCGACTGTGCTCGACGGCCCGCTGTACCGCCGCGGCAGGTGCGTCGGGTGGATCGAATGGCTTGATGAGGTAGTCATAAGCACCCTGACGCATCGCATCGACTGCAGACGACACGGTGGCTCGTCCAGTCATGATCAAAACGGGTAGATGGGGCCAGCGGTCCCGTGCCGCTTTCATGAGCTGAAGCCCTGACATGTTGGGCATGTGCAAATCGGTCAGAAGCACGTCAGTGGCAGACTTCATCAGGTGCTCGAGCGCGTGGGCCGGCGAGACGAATCCCGTGACCAGGTAGCCTCTCGAACGCAACATTCTGCTGAGCGATACGATCAGTTGGGGCTCGTCATCCACGACGACTATCGACGGTGGCGGCTCACTTTCCGCAAAGGCGGACTGGGACATGTCACGCCGAGCGTGGCGCGGCCCTCAAAGGGCGTCAATGAAACGAGGTCATTATGACTTCACGCTGAGTTGGGACCGCTCGTTTCATGGCAGATGAAGTACTCCTTGCTCCTGTCGGGAGCAGAATAGGCACCAGACCGACGCCGCCAGTGGGGCCCACCTCAACTTGCACGGTGTCGTTATGACCTCGTTGCAGTAATTTTGACCTCTGCCCCTTTGGCGCGCCGCATGATTTCAACGACTTAGGTTGGGCATACCTGGCATGGCTACTGCAGCTCATGTTGTCATGATGAGAGGAAATGCTCAGGGCAGGGTCGTTCGCAGCGGTCAGGCAATAATCAGCCCGGGCAGACTGGTTCGCTTCAGGCGCCTGACGCGCTGTGCTGGCGACAGATGGGTCGAGGCCGGCGCTGTTGGTCGAGTGGTCAGTGTGTTGCCGGAGCTATGGATCGACATGGACGATGATGGTGGACCCAAGCGGGTTCGTCTGCAGCAGGGCTTCGATGCCGGTGACGTGTTCGAGGTCGTGGTCAGCATCCCGTCGCCTTGCTCGAATCAGACAGTCGAGCTCGAGGTGGCGCGGTGTCTCAGCTCGTTGCCGCCGGCGTAGCTCGCGATCTGGCCCTTTGACTTCCCGCCAAGCGACCATTTCGGGGGCGCGCGAGTCCGCAGCGCTGTTTGGCAGGGTGCAAACGAGCTGTGCCAGCCTTGTTGTTGAATCTGTACGTTTCTTGCGCAACCAACTCTTTGTAGCCAGCCAAGTGCGCGTTGTCCCATAGCGGTTCTGCCGCCAGCAGTTGGCATTGCTCATGCAGGAAGAGATGACGGAGGAGATGAGCATGACCCACCCAAGGCGCCGACGGCAGCCAAACCACAACTCACCCCGAAGCATCGCCATCGAGCCGGAAGCGACTCCATGGTGCGTCGTAGGCTGCTACCAAGGCGATCGCGTCAGTGCGCCGGCGGCGCCGGTCGAATCGCGGCGTTCCAGGCTCATCAGCACGCTGCTGGTGTGGTCGCTCACCGGCGTGTTGCTCCTTGCCCTGTTCTGGACGGTGAAGCTGGCAGTCGGCCTTCTATAGGTCGTATTTCTTGAGCTTTCGCGCCAGGGTGTTGCGGCCAATACCCAGCAGCTTGGCTGCCACCGTCTGGTTGCCGTCCGCGTGGTTTAGGACGTGCAGGATGTGGCGGCGCTCAACCGCAGCGAGACTCATCGTTTCGTCGGCGGGCATTCCCTCGGCAGGCAGAGGCGCTCGAGCTTGCGTGCCAACCGAATCATCATCCAGCGAGCGATCCAGTAGCGGCAGATCATCGTGGTCGATTGCATTACCGCTCGTGATGACCACGGCGCTTTCGATGCAGTTCTCGAGCTCGCGGACGTTGCCTGGCCAGCGATGCGCGCAGAGCCGTTCGATGGCCCGACGAGACAGGTGCCGGACCGGTCTGCCGTGGCGTTTGGCCGCCTCTGTGGCAAAGTGGTTGGCCAAGCGAATGATGTCCTTGTCGCCGCGCGCCCGAAGCGGTGGCAGCTCGATTTGCACCACCTTGATGCGGAAATACAGGTCGGTGCGAAAGCGACCCGAGCGTCTGAGTGACTCCAGATCGCGGTTGGTCGCCGCCACTACACGGGCGTCGGATTGAACTGGCTCGGTGCCGCCAACCCGAAGGTAGTCGCGGTCTTGGAGCAGCCGTAGCAGCTTTCCTTGCACGGCCAGCGGGAGCTCGCCGATCTCGTCGAGGAACAGCGTGCCGCCAGCGGCGGCGTCGAGCTTGCCCAGCGCTTTTTGGTCAGCGCCCGTGTACGCACCTTGCTCGTGGCCGAACAGCTCGTTGTCGATCAAGCTCTCGGGAAGGGCAGCACAATCGACCTTGACGAAGGGGCCTTCGCTCCGCGGCGAGTTGACGTGGATGGCCCGCGCGAACAGCTCCTTGCCGGTTCCACTCTCGCCCCGCACCAGCACCGTCGCGTCGGTGCTGGCCGCCCGGGCCGTGAGCAGACAAGCTTCTCTGTGCTGCTCGGATTCGCCGATGATCCGGTTGAATTGGGCGGCGATGGGTAGCGGTTTGAGCTGGCTAGCTGGCGCTCGGGCGAGATCTTGGTAGAGCGTGGTTGCCTCGATCGCCCACGCCACCTGTTGGCTCATGCGTACCAGCTCCGTGGTGTCGTCGCTCGAAAAGGGCTCGCTTTGCTTGTTGAGCAGTTGCAGGACGCCGAGAATGTCGCCGCGGTGATCGCGCAACGGCACCGCTAGGATCGATTCGGTCTTATAGCCGGTCAACTCGTCCACTCCGCCGTAGAAACGGGCGTCATCCGTGACGGTTGGCGCGTTGACCACCTCACCGGTGGAGGCGACGTGTCCAGCAACGCCCTGGCCCAGCTGCAGGCGAATCTCTTCGAGCTCGGGCAGGTGCGCCGCCTTCGAAAACAGCTCACCAGTGCCGCGATCGAGCAGGTAGACGGTTCCTCGATCGGCCGCCATCGTCGTTTGGATGTGATCGACCATGCGCGCTAGCAGATCGTCGATGGCGATTTCCCGGTTCAGCAGCCCGCCAACAGCTAGCAACACAGCGCTGCGGGGATCGTCGGGGGACTTGGAGGCCGCCATGGCCGCGGTACTATAGCGCCACGCGGGCGACACTACAGCTGCAGAGGTTGTTGCTCTCGGGCTGCTTGGCATGGTGTGAACAAGCGCTGAGCATCGCGTTCGATCGCTGCGATGCGGTGGTCGTCGTGGCTCGGATCGTGATGGGTGAGCAGCAGGCGCTCGGCGCATGCGGCTCCTGCCGCCCTAGTTGCTGCGCCATAGGTGGAGTGGCCCCAGCCGCGGCGCGAAGGACCGTGCCCTCGGCGCCCCTCGTACTGCGCATCGGTGTACTGGGCGTCGCAAATCAGCAGATCGACGCCGCGGGCGAGCTCGAGCAACGCCTCGTCAACGCTGCCGTCATCGGGGTGCTCGGTGTCGGTTGCAAAGCAGATCGCCTGACCATTCCGCTCGATTCGAAAACCGAGTGATCCTTGCGGGTGGCACAAGGCGCGTACGTGCACGACGAAGCCCTCGAGCTCGAACGCGTCGCCGTCTGCCAGGGTGTGAAAGGACTTGCAAGCGGGCATGTCGCTCAGCGCCACAGGGAAGGTTGGTGGCGACATCTGCCGGGCGAGCGCAGCTTCGAGGGTAACGCCGCCGTCGAGATCACCAGGGCCATGCAGCTGCATGCGGGCGCCTACGACGAAGGCAGGCGCGAAGAATGGGAAGCCTTGGATGTGGTCCCAGTGCAAGTGGGTGAAGAGGAACGCAGCGTCAGGCGTGCCCCCCTCACGGCGCGCTTCGGCAAGCAGCTTGTTGCCCAGAGCGCGCGCTCCCGTGCCCGCATCGACAATCAACCTGCGCCCGTCGGATTCGACTTCCAAGCAGGTGGTATTGCCTCCGGTGGCCGCGAACTGTGGGCCAGAAGTGGCGATGGAACCTCGAACACCCCAGACCGTCACTCTCATGCGATCTTCTCCTGCCCAAAGACCATGCGAGCCCCATACCAAGCGTGTAAGTCGTTGTTTTCAGCTCGAAAGGCGGCCTTGCTGCACCAAAATGGTGCGACGCCGGCGCCAAAACAGTGCACCAAAGTGGATCGCGCCCCAGATCGCAGCTCGCGCAGAGCACGAAAAGGCCCCGATGACGGACAGGCTCTGGGGAATCTTCGCGAGGGTGTTCGCGTAGTGTATGCACAACCGCATGGACGCAACACGCAACACTCGAGGCCCGACCCACTCCTTTCCTGAAATGGTCGAATGGGAGCTGACGCGGGCTTGCGATCTGAGTTGTGCCCATTGCTACCAAGGCTCGAGCCGTCGGCGCACCAATGAGCTGTCGACCTCAGCGGCGCTCGAGATGGCGCAGCAACTAGCTGATCGAGGCTGTCGCTCAGTCACCTTGTCGGGTGGTGAGCCCACGCTGCGTCCTGATTGGTCGCTCATCGCCGCGCGGCTCAATGAATTGTCGGTGGGCGTTCAGCTCTTCAGCAACGGGCAGCGGATCGACGCAGCCGCTGCCAAAGCGGCTGCTGGTGCTGATCTGCGAATGGTCATCCTCAGTCTCGATGGCATCGGTCCGACCCACGATCATGTGCGCGGCAAGGTCGGTGCGTTCGACCAAGTCGTGCGCGCTGCTGGCTTGCTCCGTGCACACGGCGTGGCCGTGGGCTTCAACACCGTGCTGCTCGCCGCCAACCTCGCAGAGCTCGAGCAGCTTTCAAAGCTCGTTCAGCGTCTCGACGCAGCGCTCTGGACGATCTGGTTGGGGATTGCGTCGCGGCCTGACAACGCGCTTTGGCTCGGCCCTGCAGATTTGGTCGGCTTGCCGGCGAGGCTGCGCGAGCTGCGGCGCAGTTGCCCGCTGCTCAGCGTGGGCGACAACTTGGGCGCAGCGCTAGGTAACGAGGAGCTGCGCCACCCATCAGCTTGTGACCATGGCTGCGGCCCGCAAAGCCGCGGCTGTCCAGCTGCCGATTCCGTCGTGGGCTTACGCGCCGATGGCAACCTGGTTGGGTGCTTGGCTTTGCCCGAAGCGCGGGAGCGTCGAGCGAGCGGTGCGAGCACGTTGGTCCAGCAGTTGAGTTGGGCCCGGCACCAGCGCCAACAGCGTTACCGAAAGATCCTGGCGTCCTGCAATGACTGCAGCCAGCTGCAACGATGCGCCGGCGGCTGTCATGCAACAGCCTTGGCGACTGGCATGGACCGCAGCGCTTGTATCGGCCCGCCGGCTCTGGTGCCGGCTCACCTAGCCTCTCGGCGTCTTCGCGTAGCTGGCGTCGCTGCGCGCCGGGTCGTCGCGGGTGCAGCCGGCAATACCCAACACTCCAGC
>CAZRGL010000356.1:4757-11587 GCA_964599485.1 uncultured Polyangiaceae bacterium | reverse complement strand
CACGCCGAAGCGGTGCGGGTTGTGTTCGATCCGGCCAAGCTTTCCTACGAGCAGCTGCTCGAGAAGTGGTTCTTCCGCATCCACGACCCTACGACCGATAACCGACAAGGCAACGACGTCGGCAGCCAGTACCGATCGAGCATCTTCGTGACCTCAGCTGAGCAGCGACGCATCGCCACTGCCGTACGCAGACGCGTCGACAGCAGCGGCAAATGGCAGCGCCCGGTGGTCACTACCATCGTAGAGGCGGGCAACTTCACCGCAGCCGAGGACTACCACCAGGACTACCTGCAGAAGAACCCCCGCGGTTATACCTGCCATTACTTGCGCGACGACTAGCTTGAATGGCTCGGGCTCGGCGCTCGAATGCAGGTCGAGGCCAGGTCGTTGCCCCTCGCTCAGTTCTTGGGGTTGATGATCTGCTGATTGAGCCCGCCGGGATATGCGTAGGAGTCGTAGCTGTCGAAGCCGACGACGATGACCCCGAACGGCTTGCTGCCGTCGAGCTTGTGCACGCCGTCGGGTGTCTTGACGCGGGCAACCTCCCACTCGGGGGGGTTGATGCCATCATTGATCTGCACGAAGTCGTTTTGTGGCACCGCATTGCCATCGAGATTCACGATGGAGCCGATGGGCTTGGTGAGGACCAAGTAGTCGTTGATCCAGTTTGGCGGCACCAGAACCACGTAGTTGTCGAGGTACTGCTCGACAGGCACGCCCTGGGTCATCGCTGGATCGCCAGTGCCGCTACTGATGGCGCCCTGCGAAGACATGTACTCCATGATGAAGATCGGCTTGTCGGCTGTGACGACGAAGTCACCCGGATTGGCCTGCGTTCCTCCGACCTCCAAGTACACGACCTGGCCTTGGCTCATCGTCTGCGGACCATTGGGCAGGCCAGTCACCGAAGGGTGGGCCTGGTAGGTGACCGTGGTGTTGTTCTCGCTGGCGAAGATGTGCCACTGGTTGGGCTCTACGCCGCTGGTCTGACGGATGGGTAGCCGCGATGCGACGTAGCTCTTGCCCCAGGTCTGAAGGCCGTAGATTTGTTCTTCAACGTGGTCGCAACAGCACTTGGGCAAGCCAGGTATGTTGGCACATTCGTTGGCTGAGAAGACCGCTATGGGTTTGTCGGAGACCAAGTAGGTGCCCGAGAAGCCCGACTGCGAGGCCGCCTTCGTCTCAATCTGGATGTAGTCGCCCGCATTGAGCACCGGCAACGTTGCTTGTTGTCCGGCGGTGTATGCGGGAACTCCGCCGCCACCGTTGGTGGCGATGCTCGGCGTCATCTTTACGGTGGTGTTGTCCTCAGTTGCGACAATCGCTATCTGGGGGTCGTTGTAGCTGGGGTTTCCCCAACCCACGACGTAGTAGAACTTGTCCAGGGCGCTCGTCGGCAACAGCAACGAGGCATCAGAGGTGAAGCTGGTCTGACCGTTTATGGGTTGGAACTGGTACGCGATGATCGGAATGTCGCTGATGACCCGGTACGCGCCCGCCTGGTTGATCCCGGTGTCGTTGATGTGTCGATCGGGCATCTGGAACTGGTGCAAGGTCAGCGGCGTCACCGTCGCCGACTGTTGGGTTTGCCAGTTCCCACCCTGCCGGATCTGCACCTGCACGTTCGCCGTGTCCGCGGCGTCCACATTGGAGACGACGATCGCGTAAGGCTGGCCGTCGTAGCTGTTGTGGTTGTCGGCATCGATGGCGAAGTACTCACAGCCCACACTCGAGGCGAAGAGCTTTGCTAGATCGCACTTGCCGAGGCAGTCCTTGTCGACTTTGCCGTCGCAGTTGTTGTCGATCATGTCGCCGCAGTTCTCGAGCACGCTCGGGTTGACGGCTGGATCGTTGTCGTTGCAATCACCATTCTGGGTCGTCCAGCCATCGCCGTCGATGTCCAGATCGATCAGGTTGTCACAGTTGTTGTCGATGCCATCGCCGGCGATTTCCTTCTGGCCAGGCCCGACCAGCGGGTTGTTGTCGTCACAGTCGCCGCCGCAGGGTCCATAACCATCCATGTCAGCGTCTGGCTCGGCCGCATCAGCGAAGCCGTTGCAGTCGTTGTCGACACCGTCGAAGCAGTCCTCTTCGGCCCCTGGGTTAACCTTGGGATCGCTATCGTCGCAGTCACCATCGGCCACCGAATAGCCATCGGAATCGAAGTCGGCATCGATGACCCCGTCACAGTTGTTGTCCACGCCATCGCCGTCAATCTCCGCAGCGCTGGGGTTGACGTCCTTGTCGGTATCGTCGCAGTCGCCAGCGCAAGGACCGAAGCCGTCGCCGTCGCTGTCGGGCTCTTTGGCGTCGATGGCAGCGTTGCAGTTGTTGTCGATACCGTCATCGCACACCTCGACGGCATCGGGGTGGACGTCCTTGTTGGCATCGTCGCAGTCGCCCTGTTCCTCACTGAAACCGTCACCGTCGTCGTCGATCGTTCCGCTGTTGGAAGAGCTGGTGACGCCCCCCGCTCCGCCGGCGCCGGAGGTGGTCGTAGCCGTGGCGCCGCCGCCGCCAGCGCTGCCCGAGCTGCTGGAGCTGGAGGCGATGTCCGTGCTGCAAGCGCCGACGGTCCACGCCAGCATCAAAGCGATGCAGGCGAGCAAGGTGAAACGAAGCTCTTTGGTCATGGTGTCCTGATTTCTGAGCATATCTGGACGAAGAGACCTCCACAATCACGCTTCAGGACGCGAGCGTCCTGACGCCGCAGCGGCTTCGCCACCTCGACCGACTTTGCACGCGCCGACGCAGCGCCGCGAAAGGCGGGCGGCAGCGACTACAGCGCCCAGACCCCGACGATGGCCGCAGCCGACAGCACGGCGACAATCACAGGCACTACATTCCAAGACACGCTCGGCTGCGGCGCAGCAGCAACGACCGTCTGCCTGCCCCCAGGCTCGGATGACGATGATGGCCTGACCGATGACATGTCGAGCGGAAGGTTCGGCGAGGGTTTCTCCGGTCGCTCGGCGACGGGCAATCCGACGAGGTACGGATTGGCGACGAGCGGCAGCTGTTCTGTGACCTCGCTTGGCATGGATGGCTCGTCCAGCTCCGGCGCTTTCACGAGGAGTGCCTCTAGCGCAGCGCCGATATCGAAAACCGGCTCGGAGGTGGGCGCAGCGTCAACCGGCTCGGAATACGACTCTTCGTCGAGCGGCACATCGACCGAAGCCAGATCTTCCTCAGCGTCGAGCCCTGGCGCGGAGTCATCGGGGGGCAGGTCGAGCGGCACATCGACCGAAACGAAGTCATCGCCACCCTCGACGGCTGGTTGCTCGTCGCTGTTGGGATCAGGCTGCGCGCCGTTGACTGCCAAGAAGTCAGCAGCCGACAGCTCTTCGTAGTCGTCGTCTGTTTCGACTTCAGCTTTTTGGGGCGCTTCGATCGGCGTCGACTCGGGAAAAATAGCAGCCGTAGGCTTGTCGAGTTGGCGCAGAGAATCGACAGAAGGCGTCGCGTCTGTTCGTGCCGCTTCGGCGCGCTTTCGCGCGGCCAGGATTTCTACGATGTCGCTCTTTGGCACGAGCATTTCCAACGTTTGCACGTCGTCGTCATCGAGGTCATCTTCGACCACTGGTGGTGGCACCGCTGGTGGTGGCACAGTGGCGCCGGGCGGCGCTGCCGTCGGTGTACGCTGTTGCCATCTCTGTAGAGCGGTTCGCAATACCCGAAGGCTCACCACCCGGTCGGCCAAGCTCACGTTCAGCAAACAGTTGACCAAACGTTGTAGCTGCTTGTCGACCACGCCGTGGGTGAGCAGCGCAGTAGGCCCGCCGCCTTCGGTAGCGTGCCGAACCTCGTGGGGCGTCTTGCCCGGAAATGGCAAGTAACCCGTCAGGAGAAAATAGAGACTGACGCCGAGCGCCCACAGGTCGTCTATCTGCGACGCAATGCCCAACACCAGCCGCTCTGGACTCTGGAAGGCCACCAGCGAGCTGCCGTCTCCAGCAGCCTCGAGCGCAGCTTGCCCGTCAGGGCTGACTGTGTCGGTCAACACCGCGTAGGGACTCACGGATCCATGGCACTTGCCAATGTTGTGCAATCGCTCGACCCGACCGATGATCCACAGCGCCCACGCCACGGCTTCCTGGCGGCTCAGCGGCCCGCAATCCTGCACCAGCAAGCCCAAGCTGTCTGTCTCGGAAGGCCCTGACGAATCGATGGCATAGGTGCCGGAAGTGGGTTCGTCGGCGCTTGGCGATTGTTGAGCGAGTTGCATGTACTTGCTCCAAGCAGGCACCGTACCAAGTGAGCTACCCAATGATTTCCGGCCCTTGTGGCGGCAATCGCCGCCTCTTGCGCAGCGACCTGCACAGCACACAGCGCGGTCGTGCCAGCAAATGCGCAGCCAGACTCGTCAAACAGCTCGCACGCCGTCTCGGCTGCGGCGCGCGAGGGCTACGCGTAACGTGGCGATGATGGTCATCGAATCGACAATGCGACCGTCCTGCACCATGCGCACCAACTCGTCGAAGGGTAGCTTTTCTGCCCGCAGCAGCTCACTGTCGTCGGCCTGTGGAGCCGCGCCCTCGGCCAAGGCTTGCAAGTCGCTGGCAACATAGAGGTGGGCCGTCTCGTCCATCACGCTCTTGCTCGTGTGGTAGCAGCCCAAGTAGTCCAATCTGCCCGCGAGCACATGGGCCTCCTCAGCCAGCTCCCGCGCCCCGGCTTTCGCGGGATCCGCGCCGCGATCGACACCGCCAGTTGGCATCTCCCAGGTCAGCTGGTCAGCCACATAGCGAAATTGCCGTACGAGCAGCACGTTGTCATCGTCAACAAAGGGCAACACGCCTACGCATTGTCCGCAATCGACCACACCGTAGTGCGATGGTTGGCCGGAGGGCATCACCACCTCGTCCTCGCGGATGGTCATCCAACGGGTTGCGTAGACTTGCCGGCTCGAGCTGCGCGCCCACGGTGCGCGCCACAGCTCGGAAGGATCTGTCGCGGCCACCATGGGCAAGGCGGCGAGCTTGCGACGACGGAGCCACTCAGCGCTACGCCGCGGCCACCAGGCGTCGAACAAGCTGCGCTCGAGCCGTTGCAGATCCGCTTGAGAATCGACATCCCACCAGCTCGGTAGAAGCGCAGGCTCGAGCCCGAGCTGTCGCGCCCGCGCTAAAGTAACGTCGACCACTTCATTGCTGCTCCACGGGATGTCTTCGAACAGCTCGGGATGATGCTGTCGCAACCCAATCAGGTAATAGCCACCGTCTTCGGCTGGTCCGAGCACCATCGAGCGGCCTCCGCGATCGAGTGGCAGGCGGAGCAGCTCGACCGCCCGCTCGAGATAGGCCAACGGCAAACTGGGGCTGTCGCTGTCGACGAGGACGACCGCCATGGCCCTGGCCAAGAAATGCTCCGCCGCCGTCGCCAAACCGGCGCCGAGGCCTCCCCGCGGCTGAGGCACGAGCTCGAAACGGGGCCGGCGAGGCAACGGATCCTGCTCGTCGGCGCCAAATAGCGCCAGCGCGGGCTGGACGCCGTCGAGACGCTCGACCTGATCGCAGCGGTCCTCGAGCATCGCCGCGTAGAGCTCAGCGGCAGCCTCAGGGCCGATTGCGCTGGCCAAACGGGTCTTGACCTGCCCCGGACGCGCCGCCTTGGCCATGATGACGACAGCCACTTCGGGGCTCGGCCGTGTGTCATTAGTCACGCCGCACTCATAGCGCTGTTGCGACCGCTGGATCCAGCGTCACCAAGACGCGCCGCCCCAAACAGCGACTGCTCAGGGGAAGCGCAAGCCGAGCACGAAGCGCTCCCAGCGTTTCTGGAAGGCCTTCATGTCGGTCTCGCCCAACACCCGCATGAGCGTCTTGTAGCCGGTCGGATCTGCCCGGCGCTGAGCCAAGAACTGCCGATAATAGCGACGCAGCAAGCCTTGTTGCTGCAAGTAGTAAAGCAGGTACCGCGCCTGGGCGTAGTTGGTGCCCGGGTCCTGTTCGTAGAAGGCGTAACTATTGGTGCTGGTCAGGGTCTTGAACGAAGGGATGGGTCCGCGACGAAGGGCGCGCTGCAAGCCCGCCAAGCGCCAATTGGTGAGCCCAACGATGCGGCCTCGACGCTCGGCAGATTGCTCGTAGAGCGAGCCGAGCCCCTCGTTGAACCAAGCCGGACAATCAGGAAAATTCGCCTCCACGAAAGGATGGACGATCTCGTGAACCAGTGTCCCGCCGCCCGTTGCGATGTTCATGACCATGGCGCGATGGCGGCTCGAGTAGTAGCCGTAGGGCGTGTCGGGATCCTCGCCAAAGAGCTTCTTGGCGTAGTGGCGGTAGCTCTTCTTGTCCTTGAACAACCAGACGTCGATGATGAACTTCGGATCGGCATCGAAGTAGGAGCTCTTGAGCTGATCGACAGCCCACTTCACGGTTGAGACAGAGCGCTGCCGGACCCGCGCCGGCGCTTCGTCACCCACCACCACGAAGGGCGGCTGCAGCACGACTGTGAAGCCCGGCGGGAGCTTGCGGCGCAGTCCGACAAGGTGCTTTTCGAATGCCGCCGATGGCGCCACCTCGGTAGCGACGGGCTTTGCTGCAGTGGACAGCTGCGTGGCCAACTGTGCGGTTGGCGGCGCAAAGCCGCCACCACGAGCCGGCTGGCGAGCAGGCGTTGGGCTGACCTCGGTGCAGCTCGAAACAGTGGTGAGCGACAGAGCCGCGAGCAGAACGGTGAATATGCGCATGCTACTTCTGTCGTCGAGCAACACGCTCTGAGTGTGACAGGCTACGGCGCGAACTTCGCCAAATAAATGCACAGCCCGCCCATCGGGTTGAAGTGCCGCCGCCCACGTGCACGAGGGCGCCCAGCTGGCGCGCTCGTGC
>CAZRGL010000356.1:0-4747 GCA_964599485.1 uncultured Polyangiaceae bacterium | reverse complement strand
TGCCCCCCCGCCCTGGCCCCGGTGGGCGCCCCGGGGGGGGGCGGGGCCGCGGCAGCGGACGGCTCCTCGATCGCGATGGTGCGCCCGCTAGTTTGTGGGCTCTTCGAGTTGCTCTACTGGGGCGTCGGGCTGCCGCATGCGGCGCAGTGCTCTGACCGAGCCGAGCAGCAGCGCTACCATCGCTGCTTCGTCGATGTTGCCGACGATGGGCAAGTAGTCTGGCAACAGCTCGATCGCTCCCGCGCCGGGATTGAGCAAGTACACCAGCGACAGCGCAATGCCGAGCAGGTACAGCGTGATTTTCAATGGGCGCATGGCTGAAACATTGGTCGCGATCGACTCTTGCGCAAGCACCCGGTCAACCCATACGGCCCGCAAGCGCACGAATTGAGGCAACAGCGGCTTCGAACCGTCGCACCGAGCCGTGGGGGCTCTGCCCGTAGAAGCGTCGATAGAAACAGTGCTCGTGCCACAACTCGAAGGCTCTGTCGTAGAGGCCTGCAGCGCGGCGCTCGACCAGCCAGTCGAGGTTGCGGCGCACATCGGGAAACTCCACTGCGAGGGCAAACAAACGCTGTAGGTTTTCGATGCGCAAGCGCTCTTCGGGCGCAAATTGATCGAGCGGTGTCGACGAGTAGTAGTTGTCCTCGAGCTGATCGAAATCGCCATCGAACAGGCCTTGGGCGATGGCTTGGTCGGTCAAGAAGGTGCGCGGATAGGGTTGGAACACCATCGTCATGGCGTAGTCCACGCCCGCCTCGATGTTCAGATCGACAGTACGCTTGGCCATCTCGTAGCTCTCCCCGACCAGGCCCACCATGTTGAAGCTCATCACCTTGATGCCCGCGCCGCGCAGCAGACGACTCGCGTTGATGATCTGCGCCCGACTGACCTGCCGATCGAGCACCTCGCTGCGAAGCGCATCGTCACCGGCTTCGATGCCCATCCCCACGCCGCTGCAGCCGCCGCGAGCCAGCGTACGAGCGAGACGCTCGTCGACGAGGTTGGGCCTGACCTTGCAGTAGAACGGCAGACGCACGTCTCTGGCCAAGCGCTCGCAGATCTCATCGACCCAGCTGCGTTTGACGACGAAATTGGCATCGAGAAACCAAACCAGTGACATAGGCCAGCGGCGGCGCACCTGCTGGATCTCGGCTACCACCGCGGCCGGCTGCCGATAGCGAACTGCTTTTCCTTTGCCGCGGTACATGTCCAGCAGCGTGCGGTTGAAACAGTAGCTGCAGCGGTATGGCCAGCCACGGGCAGCCAACAACGAGCGCACGGGAAACGACTCGTGGAATGGATTGCGATCGAAAAAGAGCGCCCGATCGGGCAGCGGCAAGCAATCCAAGTCCTGTTCGGGCGGCCTGAGCGGACCGCGCACGATCCCATCGCCGTGACGGTAGCTCACGCCAGCCACCGGACGGCCGTCGTCGGCTTCGAACGCCTCGATCAGCTCCACGCAGCTGTGCTCGCCCTCGCCTATCACGATGGCATCGACTTGCGGTTGTTCGATCATCTCCGGAAAAAACGTTGGGTGCGGCCCACCGAAAACTGTCCGCAGCCTGAAGGCGCGCTTGGCCGCTGCGGCCCACGCCAGATAGGTGCCGTGCAGTCCTGTCGTAACGCTGAACGCAAGCAGCTGAGTCGGCCGGCGGCGCAACAGCGCTACCAACTCTTCGGCATCCTCAGCAACCAGCAGCTCGACTTCGTGCCCCGCGCGCTTGAGCGCCGCCGAGACGTACATCACGCCAAAGGAGACGACGTCTTGAGACCGAAGCGTGGCGAAAGCAACCTGCACCGTGTGCAATCGTAGTGCTTGCGGCGCTTCGATGGCATCATGGTTGGCGATGGCGCAACGTCCGAGAAGAATCGCCGTGCTGGCCACGTTGGCCGGTGCAGCGTTGGTCGCGACGGCTTGGGACATGCTGCTGACGGCCTGCACGCCGAAACCGAGCAATGAGCCTGCCACCACCGCAGCCTCCTCAGGACCGGACACCGCAGCGACAACTGCACCTGCAGCGAGCGCGACGGTCAGCGAGTCGGCAACCGCCAACGCACCGGCCGAGCCGAGCGCTGCTGCCAGTACGACCAGTAGCGCACAAGCCACAACCAGTTCGGCGAAACCGGTTCCCAAGCCCGTCCCAACCCAGCCGCGACGGACCACCAAGACGCGCACACGCTGGCGTGATTTGCCCGCCGAATAGGGCTGTCGCCACCGGTTTTGCACGGGCCAATCGCGCCGCACTGCGTCATCATCAGATGACAGCGCCGGCGCCCCGCATTAAAAGACGCCTATTCCTTAGGGCCCTAGCACAGCGGAGCGCCTAGCCAAGACAGGCGCGCCAATCGGGGGAGTTGCTCATGAACACGCTACGATTCGTTCTACCCGCGGCGGTGCTGGCACTAGCAACCACGGCCTGCTCGCTCGAGCTCGATCCCAAGCCCGCCGAGCGAACGGTGGCGCGCTACGATCTGAGCGAAGGGGTCATCCCGATGCCCTCCGACGTACTCCTCGACGAGGACGCGGGCCACCTCGATCTGCCGATCGACGACGACATGACCAGCGCGGAAGTCGAATTCCGCAGCTTCTTGAACACCAACGACGCTTGGTCGAGCGCGTTTTCTGGCAAAGTAGAGTTCAGCGCTCCGGTCCAGCCGAGCTCGATCACCCCCGAGAGCTTCCAGCTGTGGGCCTGGAAAGATCCCACTCCGGTCCAGCTCGAGTGGCAATGGGAAGATCAGCGCACCGAGGGCTACGAGGGGCCCATCGTTCACCTCAGCGACGACGCGACCACGCTCTATGTCGATCCACCGCGGGCCGGCTGGGATCTCGGAGGCCGCTACGTGATGCTGGTGCGCGGCGAGAACAATGGCGTGCGCGACGAGGACGGCGAGCCGATCACCATCGACTTGCATTTCTACTTCCTGCGCATGCGCGAAAAGCTCGACGCGTACCGAAACCACCGCGCCTTCCCCGGCGCCACGCGGGCCAAGCGCCTCGAAACCGCCGCTGACCTCGAAAAGATCCGCAAGAAGATCGCTCCCTTTCTGGATTACTTCGAGAGCAACAAGTTGCCTGCCGACAAGCGCATCGACCGCCGGCAGCTCGCAGCCTTGTGGAGCTTCACCGTCACCACCCGCGCCGAGCTGGCCATGGATCGGTCCTCGCAGCGCATGCCGATTCCTTTCGATGTGCTCATCGATCCCGACACCGCTTTGGTCGATCTGAAGGCCGCACCCTGGGACGACGAGCTCGAAGCAGAGGCCAAGCTGCAGCTCAACGAGCTGGCTGGCTTCGGACTCTCGGCAAACTTGATGTTCGAGCTGACCAAAGCCGTCAGCCCCCTGTCTGCGACCACCGCCAACATTCGCCTCTACAAGCTCGGCAGCGATGGCTCGACCGAAGTCCCGCTCACCGACGTCATGGTGATGGCTGAGGAGGGCCAGGCGCCCTGCCAACAAAGCCCCGTCTCGCCTGATTGCAAGCACCTGATCGTGGTGGTGCAGGACGATCAGCTGCCGCTCGAGCCCCGCACGCAGTACGCCCTGGTCGTCCACGACGGCTTGGTCGATCTGAACACAGGACCGGTCTCACCCATGTTGGTGGGCCACTTCATGCGCGCCGAAAACCCGCTCGTGATCGATGGCGTCAACCAGCTCGAGTCGGTGCCCGACGATTTGGCGGCGCGCCTCGAGCTCAGTCGCTCCAAGATCTCGGGCTTGCTCGATCACCTCGGGCGCAACGACGTGATCACCGCCTGGCCGTTCACCACCCTGGACGCTGTTCCTGAAGCCGAAACAGCCATCAACACCGCCGATACGCTGGCCACACCGGTCGAGCCCGCCAACATCAAGTGGAAGACCCTCGACGCCTTCAACAAGGACCAGCCCTTCGAGAGCTTGTTCCCGGGCGCCCTCGCGCTGGCCGTTCGGGAAGTCTACGCGCTGCGGCTCACTGGCGTCGCTCGCGTAGTGGAAGGCACCATCAAGACGCCCTACTTGCTCGATCCAATTACCCGCCGCTTTCGCGAGGACGGCGGCAACGAGCTGCGCGACATCCACTTCGTGATGACCTTGCCGGCCTCAGCCAGTGAGCAGAATCCGGCTCCCGTGGTGATCTTCGCCCACGCAGTCGTCACCGATCGGCGCTTCTTGTTGACCATCGCTGGCGAGCTGGCCCAAAAGGGCTTCGCCGCGATCGCCATCGATCTGCCCTTCCATGGCGAGCGGATCGCTTGCGTCGATACCAGCCTGGTAGCCATTCCAAATTTCCTGTCCGCCGAGCTGAAGGATCTGCTCGGTTTCCACGACAACCTGATCATGCTGCCGCCGTGCATGAGCGGCGACGCAGCCACGTGCGCGCCCACCGGCGAATGCCTCGATCCCGACGGCAACCCCGAGCCCTTCGCCTCATTTTTGACGCTCAACGGCAAGCCGGCCGTGATGGACATGAAGCCCGCCTCGGGCGCGGCCTTCCTCGACATCAACGAGATCCCCTACATCAAGGATCACTTCCTGCAGGCGCTGATCGACATCGGCGCGCTCAAGCGCTCCCTGAAAGGGGCGGACTGGCAAGCTGCAACTGGGTACCCCATCCGCACCGACAAGTTCTACTTCGCCGGCCAGTCCCTCGGCGCCATCATCGGAGCGGTCTACGCGGCGGTCGCTCCAGAAATTGAACGCGCTGTGCTCAACGTGCCGGGCGCCGACATGGTCGATCTGTTCATGGACTCGATCTACTTCG
>CAZRGL010000355.1:0-11603 GCA_964599485.1 uncultured Polyangiaceae bacterium | reverse complement strand
TGCTCGTAACAGCGAGGCCATGGCCTCGCTCGACGCCGGAGTCGTTGGTGTTGTGGTTCCAGTGCACACCGCGCGCCGGCAGTGGGACGCCCCCAACTCCTCCCTGGCCGCCGACGCCTCCAACTCCTCCGTGGCCGCCGCCGCCCTGTCCGCCTTTGCCGCCGCCGCCATTGCCAGCGGCGGCGCCTTTGCCGCCCGCGCCGCCAGTTCCGCCACCCGCAGCCGTGCTGCTGCTCGTCGTCGAGCCTCCCGTATTGACGGTGCCGCCTTTGCCGCCGCCCCCTTGGTCGCTCGTCGTGGTGTTCGGGGGGTTGGTTGTGCTGTTGCTCCCGACGGGCAGAGGCGCGGCTCGGGTCTCACCTTGCGAGCACCCGTGCATGGCAGCGAACAGCAGCGCCAAACAGGCGCATGCGAAGGAGAGGGCTTGACGGTTCGGTTTCATAATAAGGACTCAACTCGAAATCATACCCAAGTCGAGGGGCGGCCACTACCATCGTGGTAGTGAAGCTACCTAGCGTTGCAGGTGCCGAAAAAGGGCCAGACGCGGATGCCGAGGAAGCAAAGCGCCTGCCGCGCACCAGCCGCAGAGGCCGGCTCGTTGCTGGTTGTGTCTTCGCGCTGACGTTCTTATTGGTGTTGCTCAGCTGGGTGGTCATGATTCGCATGCCCGCCAGCAGCTTCGCTGGGCCATTGCCTGCGCTCACCGAAGCCGAGCGTGACCTGAGCAAGGGGTTGCGCAAGGACGTGAGGGCGCTTGCGGTCGACATCGGCGAGCGCAACGGTCGCAACCCGCTGAAGCTGCGCGCGGCCGCCGCCTTCATCGAAGCGGAGTTGAAAGGAGCCGGTTATGACGAGGTGCGCAAGCAGTCGTTCGGCTCAGCGGCCTTCGTCAACCTCGAGGTAGAGATTCGCGGTACGACGCGCCCTGCAGAGGTGGTCGTGGTGGGCGCCCATTACGACTCAGCCTGGGGAACGCCTGCAGCCAACGACAATGCGAGCGGGGTTGCTGCCTTGTTGGCGCTGTCGCGGGCATGGGCAACCAAACGCTTCGATCGCAGTCTGCGCCTGGTGGCGTTCGCCAGTGAAGAGCCGCCTCACTTTCAGACGGCTGAGATGGGCAGCCTCGTGTATGCCAAATCGTTGCGCGAAGCAGGCGTCGAGGTCGTGGCCATGCTCAGCCTCGAAACGATGGGCTATTACCGTGGGACGAAGGGCTCACAGCAGTATCCATTTCCGCTCAGCGTCTTTTATCCTGATGTGGGTAACTTCATCGCTGTGGTTGGCGACCTGTCATCCCGCTCCTTGGTCCACCAAGTGATCGCTTCGCTGCGCTCGCACACGCAGTTTCCAACCGAAGGGGCGGCGCTGCCTTCTGGCATTCCGGGCGTTGGCTGGTCCGACCACTGGTCCTTTTGGCAGCACGGCTACCCCGGCGTGATGATCAGCGATACCGCGCCGTTTCGCTATCCGCACTACCACACGCCTGATGACACCATCGACAAGATCGACTTCGCCAAGCTCGCACGGGTCGTGGCCGGCCTACAACGCGTAGTCGTGGAGCTGCTCGCCCGCTAGAAAGGACACTTGCCGAAGGGATCGGAGGCGATCTCTGATGAGGGAGCGACCTTTACGGTGTCGGCCAAGACGGCGCCGGAGAAGATCAAGCTGTTGTTGGGCGCGCTGTCGTAGCTGCCCAATAGCACGGTGCGCTCTGGCGCCAAGATCGTAGCGCCGTCGAACACGCTGCCGCCCTCGATTCGGTTTTCGGTGTTCGCAGGGGTAGGCCCTTCCAAGAAGAACAACACGTCCGCCGCAGTCAGCTCGCCCGAGAGCTTCAGCTCTGAGCCGAAACCGAAATGGAAGCTGCCGCTGACACGGATCAGGAGCTTGCCCTCGGACCCGCCCGTTATCTCGAGCGTGCCGCCGTCGGGGATCTCCACGTTGCCGACGCCGATGACCCAGCCATGGTTGCCCACATCGATCAGCCCATCATTGAGCAGGGGTTGGTACTTGTGCGGCGCGATGTCCACGGCCTGCCCTACGAATGAGCTCGCGTCGCTGAGGACGTCGGCGTTCACGGGGAAGATGACATCACCGCTCACGACGCTGTGCGGCCCTTTGGTCACCCAATAGCCAGCACCCACGTTGCCGTCGATCTTCGTGCTCGGTCCGATGGAAAGCTCAGAAGCAGTCGTGCCCAAGCTGAGCAAAGCAAAGTCACCAGCAGCTCCGCTGCAAGCAATGATGGCGTCGCCGGGCGGTGGCTCTTCTTCAGGCACCACCTCGTCACCTGGCTCGAACCCGCCTTCGGCGAGATCGCCATCGTCGACCGGCTTGTCGTCCGCGATCGGATCGTCAGTCGGCGTCTCTTGTGCCTGGTCGCGCTGCGCGCTTCCGAAGCTGAGCGCTGTGTCACCGCAACCGAACGAAAAGACAAGTGTTCCTGCAAGCGCCAGGGCGCTGACCAATTGAAGCTTCCCCACCATGGGTGAGCATGTAGTCAGATGTGCGCCGGGCTTCAATAACAATCGAACCTACAGTGTGAGTTTTTGTGGCATACGCCCAAATGGGGACTTCAAACGCAAATGATGCTCTGCGTCAAAACGTCTTGCACGGTTGCCTACCGAATGGTAGACACATAACGTTCGTTCGGTAGGGAAAGGCAGAAGCCGAGACAAATGGACGTCCGCCTACAAGTTCTTCACGCCGCGACCAAGCTGTTCGCAGCTCACGGTTTTGACGGAACTTCTTTGCAGGACATCGCCGCGGCAGTGGGGATCCGCAAGCCGTCGCTTCTGTATCACTACCCGTCGAAGGAGGCGCTTCGCCTGGCGGTGCTCGACAATGTGCTCGAGCGCTGGAACGACGTCTTGCCACGACTGTTGATGGTTGCGGCAGGTGGCGAGCCTCCGTTTGCCGCCGTGATGGACGAGCTGGTGGCCTTTTTCACCGCCGATCCCGATCGCGCACGGTTACTGGTACGTGAGATCCTCGACCGACCCGCCGATATGCGCCAGCGCGTCACGACTCACGTAACGCCGTGGGTCAACGCCATTGCCGACTACATCCGCAGGGGCCAGCAGCGCGGCGACATTCACACACAGGTCGATCCGGAGGCGTACGTTCTTCAGGTCGTCAACATGGTCGTCAGCGGTGTGGCCACAGCAACGAGCTTGGCCGGTGCGCTGCTTCCCGAAAGCTCTGGACCAACCGAGCGTCACACCCGCGAGCTGCAACGCATTGCTCGCTTCAGTCTGTTCCGCGCCCCGGATGCGCGCGACTCACGAATCATTGGCGACAGCGGTGCCGCGGAGCGGACCGCCATCCAACCAAGCGGCGCCGCAGAGCGGACCGCCATCCAACCAAGCGGCGCCGCAGAGCGGACCGCCAGGCAACCCAGCAGCGCGGATGGGGAACGCGCTTCAGAAGGTAGCTGACCCCGAAGGAGAACGAGCCATGAGCAACTACTTCACCGACAACGAGGACCTTCAGTATTACTTCGACAAAGGCATCGACTGGGAGCAGCTGGTCAAGCTGAACGAGTACGACTATCGGCTCCAAGACGGCTTCACCAACGCCCCCGAGGCCACCGAGTTCTACCGCGACATCGCCGCCATGGTCGGCGGCTTCGTGGCCACGGAGATCGCGCCCTACGGACCTGCCATCGACGCCGAGGGCGTGCGCATGGAGGACGGCGAAGCGGTCATGCCCGCAAAGTCCAACGAGATCTTCGAGCAGATCAAAGCCCTCGAGCTACACGGTATGTGCCTGCCCCGAGAGCTGGGCGGAATGAACTGCCCACTGATTTGCTACATGATCAACACCGAGCTGTTCGCCCGAGCCGACGTGTCGGTCATGGCTCATCACGGCTTCCACGGCGGCATGGCGATGGCGATGCTCGTCTTCTCGATTCTGGAAGGCACCACCGAGTTCGACGTCGACAAAGCCGAGATCACCAAGACGCTCTTTGCTGACTACATCGAGGAGATCCGTAGCGGTAATGCTTGGGGCTGCATGGACATCACCGAGTCCGACGCCGGCAGTGACATGGCGCGCCTCAAAGCGGTGGGTGAGCAAGACGAGGACGGCAACTGGTTCGTCACAGGCGAGAAGATCTTCATCACCTCAGGTCACGGCAAGTACCACTTCGTCATCGCTCGCACTGAAAAAGCGGGCAGCCCGGATGATCCCTTCGGGGGACTCAAGGGGCTGAGCATGTTCTTGGTTCCCACCTACGAAGACGATGCTGATGGCAACCGCAAGCGAATCGTGGCGCTCGAGCGTCTCGAGCACAAGCTTGGTCACCATGGCTCGGTCACGGCTTCTTTGGTGTTCGACCGCGCACCGGCCGATCTGATCGGCGAGCGCGGCGAAGGCTTCAAGCACATGCTGACGCTGATGAACGGCGCCCGTCTCGGCGTCGGCTTCGAGGCCATCGGTCTATGCGAGTCGGCCTACCGAATGGCGAGCGCTTATGCAGCCGAACGGCCCAGCATGGGCAAGACCATCGACAAGCACGAGATGATCGCTGACTACCTCGAGGAAATGCAGACCGACATCCAGGCGCTTCGCGCCATCGCCATGTGCGGCGCCGAGGCGGACGAGATCGCCCAGAAGCTGCGCTTGATGCTGCGACACGTCCCGCCCGCAGACTCCCTCGAGAAGGAGCGCATGCAACAACAAGAGAAGAAGCTCTCGCGGGTGGCGCGGCGGGTAACGCCTTTGCTCAAGTACCTGAGCGCCGAAAAAGCGGTCGAGATCGCTCGGCGCAATGTGCAGATCCACGGTGGCAACGGCTACATGACCGAGTTCGGCGCCGAGAAGCTCCTGCGCGAGGCCATGGTGCTGCCCATCTACGAGGGTACCAGTCAGATCCAGGCGCTGATGGCGATGAAAGACACCCTCGGTGGCATCATGAAGAACCCGCAGGGCTTCGTGAAACGTCAGGCCCAAGCGCGCTGGCGTGCGCTTTCAGCCAAAGACCCGCTCGAGCGGCGTGTCGCCAAGCTGCAAATCCTCTCGATGGGTGCGCAGAATCACTTGATGACCAAGGTCGCTACCAACAAGGTCAAGTCGCTGCAGGGCAAGCCCGTGGCGCAGTGGCCCAAGGCGTTCTTGAAGAACTGGGATCCCAAGCGCGACTTCGCCTTCGCCATGCTCCACGCCGAGCGGCTCACCCGTCTGCTCTCCGACGAGATGGTCTGCGAAGTTCTGCTCGAGCAGGCCCGCAAGCACCCCGAGCGACGTCCGATTCTGGAGCGCTACATCGAGCGCTGCGAGCCGCGCTGTCGCTTCTTGCACGACGAAATCACCAGCACCGGCGACCGGCTGCTGAACCAACTTCGGCAAGCAGAGCAACAAGCGGACTCGGCCGCGCAGTAGGCGAAGCGAACCATCACTGGAGAACGATCATGGCTGTACCCAGACGCTACATCCTGCACCAAGCACCCGTCATCGCCGCTTTGGGCCAGACGGTGCTCTCGACGATCTATCGCAAAGCGACCGGGGCTGCGCCCAGCGCGCAGGCTTTTCCGGGACCGGAGCTGACTAAGACCATTCAGCCTCGCCCCAAGGATTTGGTCCGCCACTACATCAAGCATGTTGGCGGCTCGCCCTCGGCCTATAAGGGTCGTTTGCCAGCCCACCTCTTTCCGCAATGGGGCTTTCCCCTGGCTACCCAGACCTTGGTCGGCGTCGACTACCCGCTGCAGAAAGTGCTCAACGCTGGTTGCCGCATGGAGATCAACGCGCCATTGCCCGACAACGAGCCGTTGAAGGTGAGCGCGCGTCTCGAGTCCATCGACGACAATGGTCGCCGGGCCCTCATCCATCAGCGGGTGGTCACCGGCACCGCCAGCGAGCCGGAGGCTTTGGTGGGCCACATGTACGTGCTCGTTCCCCTCGGCGGCGGCAAGGACAAGAGCAAGAAAGGCAACGGCGCGCCCAAGAAGAAGAAGGAGCCCCAGCGGGTGCCAGCCGACGCACGTGAGCTGGGACGCTGGCGACTAGGGGCAAGCGCCGGCTTGGAGTTTGCCAAGCTCACCGGTGACTTCAATCCTGTGCACTGGGTGCGGCCTTATGCCCGCGCTTTCGGTTTCAAGAACTGCATCTTGCACGGTTTCTCCACCATGGCGCGCGCCATGGAAGGTCTCAATCAAGGGCTGCTGTCTGGCGTGAGCGATCGCATCAACATGCTCGACGTCAGCTTCACCAGCCCCCTGGTACTTCCGGCCAAAGTTGGCCTCTATCTGCATGACGACAATCGCATCTTCGTAGGCGACGCGCCTGGTGGCCGCGCCTACCTCAGCGGGAGCTTCGCGCTCCAAGGGAGCAACGGATCATGAGCGACTTCCTCCTCGAGCTCGGACAGAACCCTCAAGCACGCCGCGTGGTCAAGTCACTCGGCTTGCCCATACCTCTGCCGCAAAAGCTACGCCGCGCGAAAGGCGCTTATGAAGATCGTCCACTGCACGATCAAGCCGTGGTGGTTTGTAGTGGGCCGAACGCCACGCTCACCGAAGCGGTCGCCGGCACGTTGGCAGCTGCCGGCGCGAACCCGGTGCTGGCGAGCGAGGACGAGGCGGTCGTGGCCGTGTACCGCGAGGCCGGTGAGGCCTACGGTCGCTTGCCTGAGAAGCTCAACGGCCAATCGGACAAGCTCAAAGCCGATGCGCTGGTGTTCGACGCAACAGGGATCAGCGACCCGTCAGAGCTACGCTCGCTCTATGACTTCTTCCATGGTTGGGTCAAGCGGCTCGTGCGCTGCGGTCGCGCCATCGTGCTCGGTCGCCCCTTGGCGGTGCAACCCACCCCTGCTGCCGCTGCCGCGCAGCATGCCCTCGATGGCTTCGTGCGCAGTCTCTCCAAAGAGATTGGTCGCGGCGGCTCCACCGCCCAGCTCGTTGTTGTCGACGTGGGCGCAGAAGATCGGCTCGCCCCCGTATTGCGCTGGCTTCTGTCGGCGCGGTCGGCCTTCGTGACGGGCCAGCCCATCGAGGTCAATGCAGTCGCACAAGCGCCCGAGAGCATTCCCTACACCCGGGTGCTCGACGGCAAAGTGGCGCTGGTCACGGGTGCGGCCCGCGGCATTGGGAAGGCCACGGCAAAGCTGCTGGCCAGCGAAGGCGCACACGTATTCTGTCTCGACAGGCCAGCCGACGACGGACCCCTCAGTCAGGTTGCCCGTGACGTCGGCGGCTCGGTGTTGCTTTGCGATGTTTCCGCCCCGGATGCTTCCAAGACCATTTGCGATGCGTTCGGCTCGCAAGGTGTGGACGTGGTGGTGCACAACGCGGGCATCACCCGTGACAAGACCCTGGCCAACATGAAGCCCGAACGATGGGATCAGACCATCGACATCAACTTGACAGCAGTGGCGCGGATTACCGAAGCCTTGCTCGAGGGACCGCTGCACGACAACGGCCGCATCATCTGCTTGTCGTCAGTGGCGGGCATCGCCGGCAACATGGGTCAGACCAACTACGCGGCGTCCAAGGCGGGCATCATCGGCTACGTACGCAACCTGGCCCCTCAGGTTGCCGATCGCGGGATCACGGTCAACGCGGTGGCGCCTGGCTTCATCGAGACCCGTTTGACCAAGGCCATCCCAGTGATGATTCGCGAGGTCGGTCGGCGTTTGAGCAACCTCGGCCAAGGCGGCATACCCGCCGACATCGGCGAGGTCATCACCTTCTTGTCCACCCCCGGCTCCTACGGTCTGACCGGCGGCGTCGTGCGGGCTTGTGGCGGAGCTTTGATAGGAGCGTAGGAACATGGCGAGCAAGAGCAAGAGCAGCAACGGTAGCAACGGGCGCCGCGCCGTCATCGTCGCGGGCACCCGCACCCCCTTCGTCCGTGCCTTCGGCGACTACATCAAGCTCGACACGATCGCGCTTGGCGTGGCGTGCACGGGCGCGCTCATCAAACGTACCGGCGTGCCGGTGCGCGAGATCGACAGCGTCGTATGGGGCGGCGTCATCTTGCCTTCGCTCGCCCCCAACTTGGCGCGGGAGATCGCCCTCGATCTCGATCTGCCGCGCTCCGTCGAAGGCATGACCGTTACGCGCGCTTGTGCATCGGGACTGCAAGCCGTCACGTTGGCGGCTGCAGCCATCGAACGTGGCGAAGCCGACGTGGTCATCGCTGGCGGTTCCGACTCGACCAGCAACGCCGAGCTCAAGATGCCCCAGAAGGTGGTGCATGCCATGGCGCCGGTCGTGTTCGGCAAGCCGACACCGGCGGACTACCTCGGCGCGCTGTCCAACTTGATGCCCATCACCTCGATTTTGCCGCAGCAGCCGAAGATCGCCGAGCGGACCACCGGCCAGGTCATGGGAGAGGCAGCCGAAGAGATGGCGCGCCGCAACGAGATCAGTCGCGAAGCGCAAGACGAATATGCGGTTCGCTCGCACCACCGTGCCGCGGCAGCGATTGCCAGCGGTCGCTTCGATGATGAGGTAGCGGCGGTGCAAAACCACAAGGGAAAGTGGGTGCACGCCGACGGTATGGTGCGCGGCGCCACTTCGGTGGAAAAGCTCGCCAAGCTGCGTCCCGTGTTCTCCAAGAAGGGGACGCTCACGGCCGGCAACTCCAGCGGTCTGACCGATGGCGCGGCCAGCGTTCTGTTGATGAGCGAGGACAAAGCCAAAGCCCTCGGCATGACGCCGCTGGCTGCTTTCCGCAGCTGGGCTTATGCCGGGGTCGATCCAGCCGACCAGCTCTTGATGGGTCCGGCCCTGGCCATGCCCAAGGCCCTCGCGCGTGCCGGTATGGAGCTGAGCGACATCGACTATGTCGACATGCACGAGGCTTTCGCCGCGCAGGTGTTGGCCATCGTCAAGATGATCGGTAGCCGGGCCTTTGCCCGCAACCGGCTCGGGCGCGACAGCGCGGTTGGTGACATCGATCCGGCCAAGCTCAATTTGCATGGCGGCAGCGTTGCCCTGGGGCACCCTTTCGGTGCGACCGGTGCCCGCATGGCGACCACCATGGCAAACGAGCTTCACCGTAGCGGCAAGCAGACCGCCCTGCTGGGGATCTGCGCTGCTGGTGGCCTTGGTGCTGCCGCCGTGCTCGAGCGTGTTTGAGTCAAACGCAGGGCCACATCAGGTGCGCGTATCTGCCCGACAAGGCGACGGCAGCGCGTCATGCTGACCAGGTTTTGGCAGGCCGCGCACGCCACTGTGTCAATTCGACAGGCAAACGCTATCCGGCCGTTCGATACCATGTCGGAATGACACGCGCCGCCGCCCTGTCGGCATCACGAAGCGTGCGCGCGTGCAAGCGTTGCGATGACGCCCTCGCCATTGCAAGGGCGCGGCGACCAATGGGCACTATTGCGCAAGAAGAATGCGAACATTTGGCTCCAGGCGCGATTGAATTGCGTGTTGCAGTCGGCAGCTGAAGTTGCCGCTCAGTGGTATGGCGATTGCACCCGGTACGCCCGACTTGGCGAGCGCCGTACCGTCTTCGGCGACCACATGTGCGCGCTCGTCTCCAACAAGCAAGCTTCTGGAGGCTGTTTGATGATCGCTCTGCGCAAAGTATTGATAACCGCATTCGTGCCGCTGCTATGTATCGGCTTCGCGTGCTCCGGCAGCGATGGAGCCGATGGCGCCAAAGGTGCTGATGGTGCCAAAGGCGACGACGGTGCCAAGGGTGACGACGGCGCCAAGGGCGACGACGGATCCGATGGCACTAACGGCACCAATGGCAACGACGGCAAGGACGGGATTTCTTGCTGGGACCTGAACAGCAACGGCAGCTGTGACAAAGCCGACGAGGACATCAACGGCGACGACGCGTGTACCGTGGCCGATTGCCAAGGGCTGACGGGCTACGCCGGCAGCCAAGCCTGCAGCCCCTGCCACGCCGACCAGTATGACCAGTTCATGCTCAGCGGCCATCCTTACAAGCTCACCAAAGTAACTGGCGGAAAAGCGCCGACGCGACCATTCGATAGCATTACTGGTGGCGTGCCCGATCCGCCGGTGGGCAAAACCTGGGCTGACATCTCCTACGTGATCGGTGGCTTCGGCTGGAAAGCTCGTTACGTGCAAACCGACGGGTACATCCTGACCGGCGGCGCCAACGATCTCACCCAATGGTCCTTCAAGAACGACGACATCAGCCTGCCTGCGAAGTGGGCCGCCTATCACGCTGGTGAGCAGAAGCCGTACACCTGCGGCAATTGCCACACCACCGGTTGGATCCCCTGCGATGTCGGCGATAACACCTGCGCGCATCAAGACGGCATGGCTGGAATGGCCGGTAGCTTCTTTGCGGGTGGTGTCCAATGCGAGGGCTGTCATGGCCCGTCCAAGGCTCACACTGCGGAGCCTTATGTGGTTGCAGCAAAGGTTGATCGCTCCGCCGAGCTGTGTGGCAAGTGCCACATTCGTGGTGCGGTCGAGACCATCGACGCCAAGGGAGGCTTCATAAAGCACCACGAGCAATACGAGGAGATCTTCTCATCGAAGAAGCATGCGATGCGTTGCATCGACTGCCACAACCCGCACCAGAGCGCCAAGTACGCCGACAACACCCACAACCCCAACAAGAGCATTCGCATCAACTGCGAGACTTGCCACTTCGGCTACGAATCAAATCAGAAGAGCGCCAGCATGCAAGCGCTCATGGACTGCATCGACTGCCACATGCCGCGTGCCACCAAGTCTGCACAAGGCGACGCGGCGGCCTGGACAGGCGACATCCGCACGCACATCTTCGGCATCAACCCCGATGTGACGGCGACGCAGTTCGCGGCTGATGGCAAGTCATCCAACCCGTACTTGACCCTCGACTGGGCGTGCCGCACCTGCCATCGCACCGGTGGAGGAGCCCTCGTCAAGACGGACAACGAGCTCGACTCCATGGCCAAGGGCTATCACCAATAACGATTTCCAGTTGCATCGGTCTCCAGAATGAGCTGGCGGGCCACCCTGCGGGGTGGCCCGTTTTTTTTGCGCCCACGGCTGGGCAGGCGGGGGTTGTAAGTAGGGTGACAGCAAGCAGCAACCAGGCAACACTTGGAGCGTGCGTGTAGCGCATACGGAGGTCATGGCGTGACCAAGATGCTGCGGCGGATTATGGCGACCATCGCCGGCAAGACCGTGCTCGGCATCGTCGTTCCCCTGGTCTTGGTGTTCGGCGCTTTCATGACCTACAGTTTCCTGTACCGCCAAGCGCGCGCCTACCGCGAAGCCTCGCGCAGCCATGCGCACCACGCCGAGATGCTCCGCCAAGTGCTCGGCGAGACCGCGCATCCCAAACGCGGTCACGAGCTGGCCCGGATTGTCGCTGCCATACGCGTGGCGGAGGGCTACCGCCAGATAATCGTGACCGATCACGATGGGGTGGTGCGCTATGCCAAGGATCCGAAGCTGCGGGGCAAACGCAAAACGAAAAGCCAACCCGCCTGTCGTGGTTGCCATCAGAGGGGTGCTGTGCCGCCGCGCTTCGAGCCGAACACCATCATGGTGGAGCCCGACGATCCCGGCGCGCAGAAGCTCATGCTCACGGTTGCCCCGTTCCACAACGATGCCAGCTGTCGGGGTTGTCATGACAAGAAACGCCGCTTCATTGGTGTGGCGATCTTGGAAGCG
>CAZRGL010000354.1:0-11612 GCA_964599485.1 uncultured Polyangiaceae bacterium | reverse complement strand
ACGCGGATTCGGACGCGGATTCGGACGCGGATTCGGACGCGGATTCGGACGCGGACGCGGACGCGGATTCGGACGCGGATTCGGACGCGGATTCGGACGCGGATTCGGACGCGGACGCGGATTCGGACGCGGACGCGGTCACGGACGCGGTGCGGGCGGGGGGAAAACCGCCCGAGCTGCCCCTACAGCCAATTCATGGTCCGAGCTTCGTGATGAAGATCCCTGGGTTCAACACGCCACCGCCAAAGTCTGTCGCGAGCGTTACGTAGCCAGTGAGCAGCGCAGCATCGGTGGCATCTAGAGCCAAGCCGAGCAGCGTGGCGTCTGTGAAGGAGCTGCTGAAGTCGTGAGCGCCGTTCTTGTCGAGGCGCACGAAGAAGACGTCTGTCGTTCCGACGTTGCCACCATCGCTCAATGGGCCACCTCCGAAGTCGACAGCGCCTTCGAACTGGCCGGTGATGGTGATGCGACCCAGCGAATCCACGGTGACTTTGTTGACCCACTGGTTGTCGGCATCACCAAATCGCTTGCTCCACATGTGGTTTCCAGCGCTATCGAGCTTCGCAACGAACACATCGTCGAGGCCAGCGCTGGTGAGCACGTTGCCGCCCAAATCAATCGCCCCCTCGAATCGGCCGACCAGGACGAGATTGCCCTCAGTGTCGAACGTGATGTCGGTACCACCGTCACCGTCGACGCCTCCGAATCGCTTGCTCCAAACGTGCGCGCCGGTCGCGCTCAGACCAACGAGCACTGCGTCGTAGCTACCCTGGCTGACCAAATCGCTACCACCGAAGTTCGCCGTTCCGAGAAAATTACCAGTGAGGAAGATGTTGGCAGCCTTGTCCAACACCATGTGTCCAGCGCCTACCGCACTGGTACCGCCGAACTGCTTTGCCCACTGCGGGGCACCTCCTGACGAGATCTTCGCGACAAATGTCTCGTAGTCGCTGGAGCTGAGCGTCGTACTACCAAAGCTGATCGAGCTCGTGAAACCACCGCTGACGATTAGGTCGTCGTTGTTGTCAAACGCAACGTCGGCAATGCCCTGATACAACGCGCTTCCGTAGGAATCACTCCACAGATGAGCTCCCTTGTCGTCGAACTTGGCTATGAAGGCGTTGGCGTCCCCACCATTGAATAACGACCCCCCACCGAAGTCGACGTGACACTTCTCGAAGAAGCCAACTGCCACCACGGCGCCTTTCGAATCCACGGCCAGTGCAGCGGTGGATATCTTGGGAAACGACGCTGGACTCAACGGCAGGAAGGATTGGTCCCACTTGTACTTTCCGGCAGCATCGAACTTCACCAGGAACATCGCGCCGCCGTTCGAGTACGGCAGATCTCCGCCTCCAAAGTCGTGCTTGCCATCGTACGTCCCCGCGACGTAGACGTTGCCCGCCGCATCGACCGCAATCGCCTGGCCGTGATCCGCCCCGCTCCCGAAGCCCTGGCTCCAATGGTGTTTTCCTATGCAGGCGCCGGCGCCGTCGCAATAACCGGGCATGCACTCCTTGGCTGGATCCGTTTTGGCAGCCATCGGAGTGCATGTCCCTACGCTTCCCGACGAGTCACAAGCTACGCACGCGCCGTCGCACTTTGCATCGCAGCAGACGCCGTCGGCGCAATATCCGCTCGAACATTCGCTGCTGCCGGTACAGCCGAAACCGAGGTCCTTCTTGACGCAGTTGCCGGCGCCATCGCACACCACTCCCCCATTGTCGTCGCAAGAGGTGTTCGTAGCCTTGTTGACGACTGTGCACGCCCCGCTCTCACAAGCCTCTTGCTGACAGTCGACAGGCACGGCCGGGCAATCACTGGCTGCCACACACTCCGGGCCGCCGCCGCTGCCCGTCGTCGTAGTGGTGGTCGTCGTAGTGGTGGTAGCGGTAGCGCCGCTGCCTCCAGAACCCGTGGTCTGCGCATCATCGCCACATCCGTAGATGCAGCCCAATAGGACAAGGCTTCCGCAACCGATCGCTCGCATCCCAAGAGTCTAACCCGGATGATTCACCCCGTCGCCTCGCGCCATCCTTGGAACGCCCGGCGACGGCTGGTCAACTGTCAGCTATTGGCCCACCGAACCTACCGCAATGATGTAGCTGACAACTTCACGTTTGGGCTCGACGCCCAAGAGCGCGGCCATCTCGTGATCGTAGAACGCGCCAACGCCACAAATACCGAGCCCCAGGGCCCCCGCCACGAGGTACAGGTTCTCACCAGCTAGGCCCGCTTCGAGGTACGCGTAACGAAGGCCTCGATCGCCATCCGGCCAGCTCAGCGCCTCGAGATCCACCGTCATGACGATGGCCAGGTCCGCCTCGCCCAGTACCTCCTGCGACAGCCCTGCCTCAAACAAGCGGTCACGTTGATCGCCAACCTTGCGCACCTGCAATTGGTCGTGATTGGGCAGGTACTGGTAGATCCCGGCCTGCAACGCCACAACATGGTTGACCACCACATGGAAACGAAGCGCTTGGCTGCCCTCGACGACCACAGGTGTCTTGCCCAAGCCGTGCTGCAAAAGGGCTGACACCACATTCCCGCTGAGGGGCTGGTCCGTGAAACGCCGTGTCGAGCGGCGGCTGATAATCGTCTCGAACAGCTTTGCTTCGGGGCGGGAGGCCTGAGGCAAGGGCACTGCTGTCGCCGCAGCTGACCCAAGCTCGATGCGGGATCCCCTGAGGCGAGCTGGCTTGCCACGGGCCAGACGGGTGTTTTGATGGATGAGCGCGATGAGACCCTGCTGCGCAGGCGTCTCGCTGGAGGCTCCTTGTAGTTGCGGCGGAGCGAGCGACAAGAAGGCTGGTTGTCGACCTGCCTCCTGGTCCTGCTTTCCACCGAGCGCGACCAACAGCAGCGCTACTTCTTGGCGATCATCCACACCCAGTAGCGCATTGACTTGGTCATCATCAAAACGCCCAAGTAGAGCGGTCGGCTGATCGAGCGCCGCGGCTGCCAGTGTCAGATTGCCAGCCACATGGCCCGTGTCGATGGCCACATAGCGATAGGAGCGGTCGCCATACTTGAAGGCGGTACGCAGAAAGACAGCGCTCAGGATGATGGTTGCGGCAGCTGTTTCGACGCGACCGCTGTCATCGACGGCAAGAGCTAGTTTCTCTGCCAAGTCACCGGACGCGACGAGCTGCAAGGCGTGCCGGTCCACCGCATAGTTGTAGAGCCCGGGCTTCAACCCGATGACGTCGCGCACGGCGACGTAGATCTCGGTTGGATAGAGCGCACCGGCTGAAGGAGCAGCCCGCAACTCCTCGCTGCCTCCGCGAAGCGCACCGGTCAGGCCGTTGGCGTAGCGCAGAATGCTGGCGAGGGCTGGCAAGCTCAGCGTCGCACTGCTCGGCTTTTGATGACGGGCAGCGATGGCGCTGGCAACATCCGCATTCGATTGCACATTCGTGCGGGGCAGTGCGACGGTCGTGGCGTCGGGGTAGCGCTTGTACAGCGGTGGCCGGTCAGCCAGGTACAAGCTGCCCGACTTCGGCATCCCTGCCTTGCGACCGAGCGCGCTTCGAGCGTGATAGTGCTCAGCAACGAAGCGGCGACCATCTTTGCTCTCGACCATCAAACGAGCCCCGCCGGCGGTTGCCTCATGCGAAAGGGTGAATTGGTCATTGCCGTATTGGCGACCAACGAAAAACGCTAACCCACCGTAGCAGAGCAAGAAAGCCGCTATCCCGAGCGCGCGCGTCTTGGGGCGCCACTTCTCACCCCCCTCCGTCAGCAACGCCGCAGGGGCACGTCGACGAAAGAACTGCTCGAGCCGACGCCAGCTCAAGCTCACATGCAGCACCACCAAGGTGACCGTTGCGTAGCCAAAAAGGTAGTGCAGATCGAAGATGGGCAGCTCTTGTTTGGCCACCCAGAACAAGCCCAACCCCACCGTCACGCCGAAGTAACCGAGCAACACCAAGCTGGTCACGATGTTCAGCGACTGCCGCTGGCGTTTCTTCGCCCGACGACGCCGAGTCGCCACGTAGGCGATCAGCAACAGCGCCGGCAAGCCGATGAGAACGATGGTGCGCATACGACGAGCTGCACATTTGCCAGAGCCTGCCGGCGGCGTCAGCATCAGCTTGCTCAGCGGCCAACGACAACCCTCGAACGGGCGGCTTGACTGCCGTGACGACAGCTGTCCAGGCTGCGCGCCATGCGCCGCACGGACTACCAACAGATCGCCGGCACCTACGACAGCACCGAGATCCGTCGGCAAATCGAGCCCGACACGGATCTTGTCCAGCAGCTGAAGGCCTGTGCCGAACAGGATTCGGTCAACGTCTTGGATTTGGCGTGTGGCACGGGCAGCTACCTGCTGGCGCAATCACAGCGATTCGCCAAGCAGCCCATCAACTGGCATGGCCTGGACGCCTCGAGCGCGATGTTGGCCCAAGCGCGCCCAAAGCTGCCCAACTCCATCACACTGAGCGAAGGTCGCGCCGAGACCATGCCTTACGAGGCGGCGCGGTTCGACTACATCACCTCGCGTTTCGCGTTTCACCACTTCGAAGACAAAGAAGCAGCGCTCGACGAGGTCGCGCGGGTGTTGGCGCCAGGCGGGAGCTTCAGAATATTCAACATCTCCCCCGAGCTGATGGAGCGCTGGTGGGTATATCGCTTCTTTCCGGCGGGCCGCCAGCACGATCGTCAGCGCTTCTGGGAAGCGCACCAGCTGTATCGCGGCTTGCTCAGCCGTGGGCTCGAGCCGGAGCTACGAGTCGACTTTCGCATCAGGCAAGTCGATCTGGATGAGGTGCTCGAGGAGGCGCGCAAGCGCAATCTCTCGCAGCTCGCCATCATCGACGATGCTGACTTCCAAGCCGGCCTGAAAGCCATGGAGCAAAGGCGTGACGCAACCTCGCCCGAGCCATTGCTGGATGAGATCGCCCTGCTGAGCTGCTGCGCGCGGCGACCGGGTTGATCATGGAGCTCGAAAGCATCCACATCAAGGGAGCGCGCGAGCACAACTTGCGCAACGTCAGCGTCAAGATCCCCAAGAAGAAGTTGGTCGTGCTGACGGGCGTTTCCGGCTCGGGAAAGTCCTCGTTGGCATTCGACACGCTCTACGCCGAAGGGCAGCGTCGCTACGTTGAGTCGCTCTCGGCGTATGCGCGCCAATTCCTCGATCGACTCGACAAGCCTCGCTACGACACCATCCGCGGTCTCTCACCCACCATCTCCATCGAGCAGCGAACGGCTGGCTCCAACCCGCGCTCGACCGTGGGCACCATCACCGAGATCGCGGACTACTTGCGGGTGCTGTTCGCCCGCGTTGGCCAACAGCACTGCCATTGCTGCGGGGAAGCGGTTCAAGGCCAAAGTGCCGAGCAGATCGCGCTCGAGCTACTTCGTGAGGGGCGCGCACGGGCAGCGGACGGCGACCGCAAGCAACGACTCGTGCTGCTCGCTCGGTTGTTGGTCAATCGAAAAGGGGAGCATCGGGAGCTGCTCGAGCAAGCGCGGCGCTCGGGTTTCGTGAGGCTACGCGTCGATGGCGCGCTTCTGCGCAGCGAGGGGCTCGAGGCGCTCGACAAACGGCGCAAGCACAATGTCGAGGCCGTGATCGATCGGCTGATCCTCAACAACAAGTCACGGGCACGACTCATCGAATCAGTGGAGACCGCGCTACGCGTGGGTGAGGGCAATTTGCTCGCCTGCTTCGACGGCGAGCCAGACCGGATCTTCTCCGAGAAGATGGCGTGCGCTGACTGCGGCATCTCATTTCCCGAGCCCACCCCACAGGGATTCTCGTTCAACAGTCCCCAGGGGATGTGCCCAGACTGTAACGGCCTCGGTACGCGCGTCGCCATCGATCCAGCGCTGGTGGTCCCCGACGAGAGCAAGAGCATCGACGGCGGGGCCCTCGCTCCATGGGGAGAGAGCGTTTCGGAGAAGACCGGCTGGGCGCATGGTTTTCGAGGACAGCTGATCAAAGCCATGGCGATCGATACGAGCAAGCCTTGGCGCAAGCTACCCAAGCGCGATCGGGCCTTGGTGCTGCACGGCAGCGGCGAGCAGACCTATCGCGTTCAGTGGAAGAGCAAGTCCGGCAAAGGCACCTTGGACATCCGCTGGGAAGGCTTGTTGCCACGGCTCATGCGGCGCTTCGGCAACACTCAGTCTGAACGGGCCAAGCGCTGGTATGGGCAGTTCATGGGCGACACGCCTTGCAGCAGCTGTCACGGCAAGCGCCTGCGTGCTGAGAGCGCGGCAGTGCGCGTGGGAGGCAAGACGATCGTCGAGATCTCGGCGCTGACAGTCGAAGCTGCGCGGGCCTTCTTTCGGGCGTTGAAGCTCGAAGGTGCGGCCGGGGAGATAGCCGCCGAGGTGCTCAAGGAAATCGGCAGCAGGCTCGACTTCTTGACCGCTGTGGGCCTGGGTTATCTCTCCCTGGACCGCCCTGGCCCGAGCCTGTCAGGCGGAGAATCGCAACGCATCCGTCTGGCCAGTCAGGTTGGCTCAGAGCTGACTGGGGTCATCTACATTCTCGACGAGCCCTCGATTGGTCTGCATCAACGTGACAACAAGCGCTTACTCAAAACGCTGGAGCGGATGCGCGACATCGGCAACACGGTGGTCGTCGTAGAGCACGACGAAGAGACGATTCGCACGGCTGACCACGTCATCGATTTCGGCCCCGGCGCCGGCGTCGCTGGTGGGCGGATCGTTCACGCTGGGTCGCCTTCGAGCCTGGAGAAATCGAGGAAATCGCTCACCGGCGCGTATCTCTCGCGCAGAAAGACCATCCCTCTACCCAGCCACCGAAGGCAGCCGAACGGTTCGCTCGTGCTGCGCGAGGTGTCCGCCAACAACCTGCGCGGAATCGATGTCAGCATTCCCCTCGGCGTGCTGACCGCCGTGACTGGTGTATCGGGGGCTGGCAAGTCCTCGCTCGTCAATGACGTCTTGGCCCCGGCGTTGGCGCGCGAGCTTCACGGAGCCAGCCGCCGCGTGGGCCAGCACCGCGCCATCGAAGGTCTCGCTGAGCTCGACAAGATCATCAGCATCGATCAGAAACCGATTGGTCGCACGCCGCGGAGCAACCCTGCGACGTACATCAAAGTTTTCGACGACATCCGACGCTTCTTCGCGCAGCTACCCGATGCGCGCGTACACGCCTACAAGCCGGGTCGCTTCTCTTTCAACGTCAAAGGAGGCCGCTGTGAGAGCTGCCAGGGCGATGGCTTACGGCGTATCGAGATGCACTTTCTTTCGGACGTGTTCGTGCGCTGCGAACAGTGCGCTGGCAAGCGTTTCAACGAGGCCACGTTACAGGTTCGCTACAAGAACAAGTCCATCGCGGACGTGCTCGAGCTGACCGTCGCCGAAGCCTTGTCACTCTTTGCCGCCCACCCCAAAGTTGCCGCCCCACTTCGACTGCTGGAGCGCGTTGGCGTGGACTACCTGCCGCTGGGCCAGCCTTCGCCCACTCTTTCTGGTGGTGAAGCCCAACGCATCAAGCTAGCCCGTGAGCTGCGTCGAAAAGCGACGGGCCGCACGCTGTATGTGTTGGACGAGCCGACAACAGGGCTTCATTTCGACGATGTACGCAAGCTCATCGCCGTGCTCGAGGATCTCGTCGCAGCAGGCAATACCGTGGTGGTCATCGAGCATAATCTGGACGTAATCAAGACGGCTGATCACATCATCGATCTAGGGCCCGAGGGCGGGCCGGCTGGCGGGCAAGTCGTAGCCGAGGGCAGCCCCGAGCAAGTTGCAAGGGTTCGTGGCTCGCATACGGGCCGCTATTTGCGCCGGGCACTGCGCTCCTGAGCTACCATCGAGCATCATGGAGCTGTCACCTGGCACCTTCGTCACCGACAATCTGCGCCTCGTGGAGCTGCTGGGCGAAGGTGGTATGGGGTGCGTTTGGGTCGCCGAGCATCTCACGCTGCGCACCAAGGTTGCGGTCAAGTTCATCGCCGCCGAGCTGATCGCACAGAGTCCCGAGCTCGTGGCCAGATTCACGCGTGAGGCAACCGCAGCAGCCCAAATCAAGAGTCCTCACGTGGTGCAAACCTTCGACCACGGCGTGATGACGGACGGCTCGCCTTACATCGTCATGGAGTTGCTCGAGGGCGAGGATCTCGGCCAAAAGCTGGACCGCGAACAAACCCTACCGCTTGCTCAAGTCGAGGTTGTCATCTCGCAAGTGGCCAAAGCGCTGAACAAGGCGCACGCCGCCGGCATCATTCACCGTGACATCAAGCCGGACAACATCTTCTTGGTGTCTCACGTCGATGGGATGATCCGAGCCTACGGACTGAGCTTTCCCATCATTCACGACCGCGCCTTCAGGCTGAAGGGACGATTCCGTGTCTCCGAGCTGCCCGCAACCTTCGTCGCCGAGCCGAGCGGCAAAATCCGCTGGGTCGGCGGCCCTGCCCAATCGACCGCCGAGCTGGCCGACGCCGTTGCTTGGACACTGCAGAACGGCAAGTGAGCGAGAAGAAACAACGCGTTGGCCAATAGGAGGCGCTAGCGAAGGACGCGCGCGCCTTCGCCCCGTCAGGGGCGCGCGAGTCCGTAGCGCCCTCTGGGCCAGACACGCGAAGCGATTTTGGGGTGGGGCCCCGTCGCCGAAGGCGATGGGGCGCGGTCTTTTTAAAGACCCCGAGAAAAAAAACGCGTTGGCCAATAGGAGGCGCTAGCGAAGGACGCGCGCGCCTTCGCCCCGTCAGGGGCGCGCGAGTCCGTAGCGCCCTCTGGGCCAGTCGCTAGGCCTCTTGCTGGCAGAGAGCCTTGTAGTGCTCCAGCCACTTCTTCCAGCGACGAGCCTTCTTGCCGACGTGGCGACTGCGCGCCGCAGTGCGCTCGAGCTTCGCTGCGAGGATCATGTGCTGTCGGGTAGGTCGATGCATGAGGCGGCGGATACTGGGACAACGCGACGTATTTCGCAAGCCTTTCTTGCCAGTTTTCGCGTCCTCGAATCCGGGCCAAAATGAGCTATTTGGGCCAACATGTGCCAGCACTTCGCCTCCAACCCATCGAAAACATGACCCCAACAAGTGGCCCACATCCTGCATAGTTGTAGCCGGTCACCCAAGGAGTCGAGATGTTCAAGCGAATGGTCCGTCCAGTTCTTCCGGTTGCGTTTGTCCTTGCAGCAGCGCTCACGATTCAGCCAAGCGTAGCGGAGGCGTGTGGCGGTTGCTTCGTGCCGCCCGAAGAAAACACCCAGGTCACCGGGCACCGCATGATCATGTCGATCGGCATGAGCCAATCCACCCTCTACGATCAAATCGTGTACACCGGCGCGCCCGAAGCGTTTGCTTGGGTGCTGCCCATCCGCGGCAAGGTCGATGTGGGCTTGTCCTCGGACTTGATCTTCAACCAGCTCGGCTTCGACACGGCGGTCCAGGTATTCCCTCCGCCCCTGCAGTGCCCGACCTACAACTGCGGCAATTTGCAAAACAGCGACTCGGCTGGCAGCTCGTCCTCCTCCGCGTCATCTGGCGCCAACGGCGGTGGAGTGAACGTCATCGCTCAAGAGGTGGTCGGCCCGTATGAGACCGTTCAGCTCGAGTCGAGCTCTCCAAGCGCGCTGCAGGATTGGCTTTCGGATCACGGCTTCAACATCCCCGCCGACATCCAGCCGATCGTGGCTTCCTATGTGGAGGAGAGCTTCAACTTCTTGGCCATGAAGCTGGTGCCTGGCGCATCGGTCACCTCCATCACCCCGGTGCGTGTCACCACCCAAGGGGCCAACGTGGCGCTGCCTCTACGGATGGTCGCCGCTGGCACCGGCGCCAAGACGACCATGTCGCTATGGGTCATCGCCGATGGCCAATACCGCACCGCGAACTTCCCCAACTTCACGTTGCCCGCCGATGCACACGTGTGGAACTACGACACTTCCAGCTCCAACCACGCCGAGCTGATGCAGACCGCTTACGAGGCATCCAACAACTTCGGCTGGATGGTGGAGTCTTCCTTCCCCTACTCCGAGCAGACTTTCCGCAGCACAATCCTGAACGTCGTCGATTTCGGCACGCCTGATCAGAACGGCTACTCGACCGATTATGCGGAGGCCCAAAAGCTGGCGCTCGAGGACCTGGAAGTTCTGTTCGCTGGTGTCAGCTCGCAGGGCGGATGGGTGACGCGTTTGCGCGCAGAACTCGGCCGGGCGGCATTGGGCACGGACCTACAGCTCGCCGCGCATGACGACCAAACCAAGGTCGATCGAATCATCCAGACCACCAAGTTCACCGGTACCCAACCGGCATGCCCGCCGCCACCACCTGGTTGTGATGAGGTTGGTGGCAGCGGTGGGGCTGCGCCCTGGGCAGATGGCTCCGAGCCCTCAGGCGGAAGTTGTACGATCAACCGCAACGGCGACAGCGGAATGCACGACGCGGCCCTCGCCGGCCTGTTCCTGCTGCTGCTCGGCTGGCGTCGACGGCGCTGAGTAGTGGGGGGTTGTGTCCCCCGCCGTGTCGATTCTCGTCAACGCCCGCAAAACAAGCTCCGATCTCGTCGGGATCGGAGCTATTGCGTTCTTCAACGAAACCAACCTCGCGGTTGTTCGCGCCAAGTCGGGCGGCCAGCTCCAGCCCGTTTCGGTCGACTGCGTCGGGCCGCTGAGCGGCTGGACCTAATTGGCAACTAGGTCAACGTCGGCACAGCTCGTCAGGCAAGGGACGATCTTCAGCCCTGCCCCGTCCGGTGTTTGGATATGGGGATGGTCGACGACAGTCGTCAGCGGCTACAGCTCGTGCGGGGGCGATGACGCTGGGCGATCTGAACACAGTCCAGATCAGCCCTTGACGTCCGGTCGTGGTCTGACGGTAGTCGTCCAGCCCGACCCATGTCAGGCTGCCCAGTGAGAAGAGGATCATGTCCGCTGAGGAAGTACATCTGAGCCCATCCCAGCATCGCCTAGCCCTGGTATTCGCACGCGCTATCTTGCCCAACTGGCGCGGCGTTCCCGGTGGCGACGAACGCTCTGCCCTGGCGGCGGCACGTTTTGCTCGCGACGCTGCACCTGGCGGTGTTCGGGCCTTCGGCGGACTGCTCCAGATGTTCGAGCACGCGGCCTTGCTCTATCGCGGAAGCCGCTTCAGCCGGTTGGATCCCGTCGCGCAAGACGAGCTACTGAAGCGCTGGCAGGACGACCCACTGCTGCACCGTCCCTTGTACATTTTGGCCTTCCTCTACAAGGCGAGCCATTTCGATCACGGTTCTATCTACGAGGCGATGGATTGCATGCCCTATGAAAAGGGCGGGCCGCCGGAGCCCGCACGCTGGCTGAGCCAGGTGATGCCGGGCGATCAGATGGACGAGACCGAGCCGCTCGAATGCGACGTCGTGGTCATGGGGACCGGCGCGGGCGGAGCAGTGGTCGGCAAAGAGCTGGCCGAGCTGGGCTACGCGGTCGTGTTCGTCGAAGAGGGAGACTTGCACCGCCGCGACTCTTTCACCGGATCGGTGCTCGATGCCAAGCGTGCCTTCTACCGAGGCAAAGCGGCCATCGCCGCCATCGGCAATGCCGTCATCCCCACCTTCATGGGGCGACTGGTCGGCGGCTCGACGGCCATCAACTCCGCGACTTGCTTTCATACGCCCGATTGGATTCTGGAAGAATGGTGCGAGCGACT
>CAZRGL010000353.1:0-11635 GCA_964599485.1 uncultured Polyangiaceae bacterium | reverse complement strand
GGTCAGTTTCCCAGCAGAGCGCGTTCACACCCGTGGCGCTTTCACCAACGCCTTCGCCATTTTTCCGCAGTTCGATTTTCGCCCCCACGAGACGATCCTGTTTCGCGCCGGCGTATTGGTGGCCTGGGCGCCGGAGCTACTGGTCGACCCCGTCGCCTCGCTGCAAGCTCGCGACGGCGTGACCATCGACGATGACCTGGTCAACTTCGTGGGCGGCAAGCCGGGCAAGTTCTACGGTGCGGAGATCGACGCTCGCTTCCGTTGGCGCTTCTTGGAACACTTCGCCTTCGATCTCGAAGGTGCGGTGATGTTTCCTGGCGACGCGCTCGAGGACGTCAATGGTCAGGGCGTCAAGAGCTTCCTGACCCAAGCGCGCTCCACGGTGTTCTTCTGATATGGGTTTGTTCTGATTTGGGTTCTTCTGATGTGGCGTTTTCGCATGTGTCCGCAATTCGATAGGAACACCGTCATGCTCTTTCGCTCGACCGCTCCGAGATTGCTGTTGTTCATCCTGCTCAGCGCGCTGGCGCTCGGCTGCGACGACTTCGATTCGCCACCCCAAATGACCATTGTGGGGATCGAAGAAGGGTTCCTGTCAGATCCTGCAGCGCCTTTGGTCCTGCGCTTCCACGAGCCCATCGATTTCACGACCTTGCGGCTCAAAGTCATTCGTTATGAAGTCGATGGCGAAGGCAGGTTGGCCGACGAAGTCCCCGGCGCGCCAGGCGAGCTCAATACGCTGTTCGAAGCCAGCCCCGACGACAGCGACCTAGGTGGCGTCGCCGAGCTGAACGACGCCAAAGACACGTACACCATCACCCTCAGCCAGACCTTTCCGATTGGTCCGCAGCTCGCGGTGCTCATCGAGCCGGGCTTGAAGGATGAGGCCGGCAACGAGTGGAAGGTGCGCCAGATCCACAAGTTTGGCTTCGAGTTCAGCTGCCAAGGAGATGAGGCAACAGCACCGTCCGCTTTTCCGACCGGCTTCTACTTCTTCCAGGTCGAGGTGGACAAGCCGATCAGCACGCAGATCCTGTTGTGGGCCGACATTCGTGTCGACGCTGAGACAGGTGATTTCGTGGGCCAGTTCACCAACGCCGACCGCGATCCGGCCATCGATTGCTCCAACCATGGCCTGCAATGCGCGGAGACCGAAGTGTGCCGCACGCTGCCGACGCCGGCTTGCGTGGTTCCCTCGGAAAAAGCTGGGACGCCCGACGAGTACCCCGACTTCTACGCCAACGATGTTCTGCCGACTGGTTACAGTTTCACCGTTCCGGGATGCGTGCGCGATCGCGCTGACGGTACCTTCTCCTTTGCCAACGCGCCGGTCGACGTCGTCGTGATCAGTCCACCGGTCAAGGTCAAGGGCATCAACCTCAACTCGCTCTGGGGCGACGACAGCGAAGGCGTATTGCGTGGCAACGGCGTGTTCCAAGCCGCGCAGGTCTTTCTCGGCGATAGCCCCAGCGGCGTTGGAGTGGGCACCCACCTGGAGCGACAGGTGCCGGCGGACGAGGTGCCGAACATACCGGCTCCGCCCGCTAGCGCGACAGCCGACTAGCGCCAGCGGCAGACGGAGAAATCTCCGTGCCCGCAGGGCAACTTCGCCCCAGCCCGTCGTTTCGAGGCGTTGCGGGGCGGCTCGCGCCGCATTTTCTTCGCCTCAGTGGTGAAAATGCGGCCTGCGCCGCTCACTACGCTTCGATTCGCTGCTAGGGCCCCAACGGTGCGTCTGCGCACACCCATGTCAGACGGCCTCGCGTCTGATAGGCTGTCATCATGTTTGGGCGTAGCTTTTTGGGATTTGTAGCGATTGGACTGGTTTTCACGGCGGGCTGCTCTGCCACGAACTCCAGCACGTTCGGCGAAGGCGATGGCGCGGGCCCTTCGAGCTCGACTTCTTCTTCGGGCCAAGGCGGGGTGACGGGCACTTCGAGCGGAGACGGTGGGCTCAATTTGGGCACCGGGGGCGGTGGTCCCTGTGTGGCGGGCTGCTCTACCGACTTGCACTCCATTCTCGATTGCAACGGCAAGGTGGTCAAAGAGTGCACCGGAAAGGACGCTTGCGATCCGATGACCGGCCTCTGCGCCAACGCCTGCCAGGTGGCTGCCAACAACAAGCAGTCTGTCGGCTGTGAGTACTACGCCACCGACATGGACTCGTATCAGCCCATGTATTGCTTCGCGGCCTTTGTAGCCAACACCTGGAACACGCCCGCGCAGATTTCGGTCTCCTACCAAGGCACGCCTTTGGCGATCGAGCAGTTTGCCCGCATTCCTAGCGGTTCGGGACAGGGTCTGAGCTACCAGCCCTACGATCCCATCAACGGCTTGCCCGCTGGTGAGGTTGTGATCCTCTTCTTGAGCGGCAACAGCGGAAATCCGCCGAACTGTCCTTCGGTGAGCAGCACCGCGGTGCCCAGCGCTGGTCTCAACAAGTCGACGGGCATCGTGCCGTCCTTCAACATCCAGAGCGACGTTCCTGTGGTGGCTTACCAAATCAATCCCTACGGCGGCGGTAGCGTCGCTGTGACCGGGGCCTCGCTGCTCATCCCCACCAGCGCCTGGGACACCAACTACGTGGCCGTCAACGCCTACAGTCTCGATCCAGGTCTCTCTTCGGCCCATCCTTCCCTCAACATCGTCGCCGCGCATGATGGCACCACCGTGACCATGGTGCCGGTGGCGGCGGTCAGTGGTGGCGGAGGGATTCCGGCTGCTGCGGCAAACACCCAGATGACCTTCGCCCTCAGCAAAGGACAGAACGCTCAAATCTCCCAGCAAGGGGAGCTGACGGGCAGCATCATTCAAGCTGACAAACCCATCGGTTTGATGGCGGGGCACCAGTGTATGCGCACGCCGCTCGGTGTTGCTTATTGCGACCATGGTGAACAGATGATCCCGCCGGTTCCCGCGCTCGGTAGCGAGTACGTCGGCGTCATGTATCGCCCGCGCTCCGGCGAGCCCGCCATTTGGCGCTTGGTGGGCGCGGTCAACGGTACGCAGCTGACCTGGGAGCCCAACGTCGGCGGACCGACGACGCTCAATCAAGGACAAATCGCCGAAGTGATCACCGGCACACCGTTCGTGGTCAAGAGTCAGGATGACGAGCATCCCTTCATGTTGTTCAGCTACATGGCCGGCTCGCAGTGGTCACAGATGCAGGATAAGGGTGGCTACGGCGACGTGGATTTCGTCATCAGCGTTCCGCCTCAGCAGTACATGCAGCAGTACGTGTTCTTCGCGGATCCTACCTATCCCGAGACCAACCTGGTGCTCGTGCGCAGCAAGCTCGGCGACACGTTCAAGGATGTGAACCTCGATTGCGCTGGCATCGTGGGCGGCTGGCAGGCGGTGGGCGATTACGAGTGGGCGCGGGTGGATCTCATTACCGGTGACTTCAACCCAGTTGGTGGCTGCTCCACCGGAAGGCACGAGATCAAGAGCGAAGCGCCCTTTGGGTTATGGGTCTGGGGCTGGGGAACACCGCTCACCTCGAACTTCACCTCCAACGTGTCGTACGGTTATCCCGGCGGCATGAACGTGCAACACATCAACGAAATTGTGATCCCACCCACCCCCAAATAGGCGCGTCGCCAGCCTCTCGAGTTTGCTCTCGCTAGATTTGTGGGCGACCACTGCAATTGTGCGCGTTTTTGTGAAGGCGTAGCTTGTGGTGCTGACGCATCGCGGTAGACTACGGCCATCCTTGAAACGGGTGAGGCTTTTGGTGTTGGCGCCGACCCTATCGCGCCAAAGGGAGGAATGATGCGCAGACTTTCGCTGATTGTTGGGCTCTCGGCTGCTACCGCAATGTGTGTGTGGGCTTGTGGCTCAGACGTGGACGGCAACAACAACACGACGACGAGTAGCTCGTCGAACGGCAATGGTGGTGCGGGTGGGATGGCGACCACCAGCTCGACCAAGACGGGCAGCACATCCACTAGCAGCTCGACCACCTCGGCGAACGACTGCAGTGGTGTCACCGGCGGCTCTTGCGAAAAAGCATGTTGCATGATCGAGATCGAGTGCGGCTTCGGTCCCATCTGCAACATGATCCCCTTCTTGGATTGCAAGGATCCGGGCTCAGCCTGCTACGGCGACTGTGTGTTGGCGTCCGATTGCGTTGCCATTGCTTCGTTGGCCGGCAGCATGCCCGATGCCACCTTGATGGGGTGCGTACAGAAATGCCAAGGAGGTGAGCCCGATTGCCAGACTTGCGTGCTGACCAGTTGCGGCTCCCAGCTGCAAGGCTGCCAGGGCGATATGCCTTGCCAGGCCTTCTTGCAGTGCGCGCAGGCTTGTTCGGATGAAGCATGCTTGCTGGCGTGCGCAACCAACAATCCAAGCCAGGCCACGACCGATCTGCTGACTTGCACGCAGGCCAACTGCATGGCGGCGTGCACGGGTGGCGGCGGCGGCTCCGGCGGCGGTGGCGGCGGTGGCGGCGCCGGTGGCAGCGGCGGCAGCCCCAGCTAGCAGACTGAGCGTGGCCATAGGGCCGCGGTGGATGGTTCGAGCTAGACTTGGTCTGAGAACAGGGCGCGGACGATGCTTTCGGGCTCGCCCGCGCCTTCGACGATTGAGCCGAGCGCGACGAATATGTTGCAGGGCACTGCTTTGAGCCTGGCGAAGTTGGCGATGCGTGGCAGCAGCTCGATGGCCTCCACGCGTAGCTTGGCGCGCTTTCGTGCTTGCTCGAGGCTGGCTCCACCAGCGAGCTCGCGCCCCAAGACCACCTCGGGGCGGTCGGGCAAGGCCATCGAGGCCAGCAAATCGCCATAGCCGCCGAGGCCGTAGAGGGTCTCGGACCGTGCTCCGGCGGCCGCAGCAATGCCCGCAGCTTCGTCCACAGCGCGAGAAATGAGCGCTGCCAACAGGCCCGGCGAGACGTCAGAACGGGCTTGGGCGTAACCCACGCCAATCGACAGACAACCAACCAGTGCGGAAGCCCATTCCAGCCCGCGCAAATCAGCCGTGGGGTGCACTTGCAACCATTCCGAGCGCAGTGCTCGGCAAACAGCCCTGCGCACATCGCCGAACTCCGAGCCGACCACCATGGCGGAGGGGCGGCCGTCGCTGAGCTCGACGGCTTGAACAGGACCGCCGAGGGCGCCGAGGCGCTTGGCTGGAGTTTCCTCTAGGAGGATCTGCGAGATGGTGTTCAGCTCGTCGCTGCTCAGGCCGCGGATGCCGTGGACCAACACGTGGCTGCCGTCGACATGATCACCCAGCTCCCGCGCCAAGGTGCGAGCCAAATGGGAAGGAACCGCGATGATGATGAGCCGCGCCGTGCACAGCGTCTTCATGTCGGTGGTCACGCGTATGCCGTGCACCCCACCGTCCTTGTGCCGTCGCGAGTACAGCAAGGTTGTTGCGCCAGCGCGCCGCGCAGCGCGGGCCAGCGCCAAGCCCCACGCGCCGCCACCGAGCACACCCACGATTTGGCTTCCGTTATCGCTCATGCTCGCCCCGCAGTAGCGCTGTAGTGGTCGTAGCCGAGCCCATAACCAGTCAACCGATTCTGATAGAAGAACAGCAAGCTCGGATCGCGCAAACACACACCATCGTCACGGGACTCGAGCACGGTGGTGGTGTGAAAACCACTCAGCGCCCTCATTGCCTGTGAGACGATGTCGCCCCCCGAGCAACACCTGACTTGATCGGCCAGAATCACCTGACCGCTCTTTTCCAAGTCGGCGAGTTGATCGCGGATGTAGAGCACCATGCGCGAAAGCGTATCGCGCGAGATGACCTGGTCTCTAATGCGCAAGACCGTGAACAGATCGGCGCTGGGTGAACACTGCCGCAAGTGATCGAAGCAAGCGGCTGCGACGATGTTGGTGGACATGATGACCGTGTTGCGGCGGAACGCATCAGCGACCCGCTCGCCGAGCGCGCGGGTGTACTGGGCGTTGCGCTGCTGATCCAAACAGACCGCTCCCTGGAGGTTGTGTACATAGCTCGCCGTGTTGAGCGAGCGGCCGCGTTGGTCGTGCGAAACCCCTTCGGCGTCGACCGTCGAGCCAAAAGGATCGAGCGGGTCGCCGAATTGGATCACCACCGAGTCGTTCATCGTCAACAGCTTGCGCACAAATGCGCTCACCCGCCCCAGGCGTGTCGACTCGTCATCGTCGATGATGTACCGCGCCTTGCCGGCCTCCTTGAGGAAATCCGCGATGAGGGTCTCGGCTTCCAAGGTGATGAGGTAGTTGATCGTTGCCGGTACGAAGAAGACCTTGCGCTCGCGACCGGCCAACAAAGTGCGTGTGTAGGCCTCGATTCCGGTGCCCATCAACCCCAGCTTGAGTCGACTTTCGACGCCGCCCGAGCGTGAGCGCGTGCCCCCTGGAAAGAACAAGGAGTGAAAACCGTTTTCGATCAGGATGGTCGAATAGGCTTTGAGGCAGTGCTTGTACAACTGGTGACGCAGCCGCCTGTCGACCCGGTAAGCGCCCAGATTGTGCATGAAGAAGGACAGCAGAGGATTGGTGAACAGGTTCTTGCCGGCGCCGTAGGTCGCTGGTGGCAGCCCAGAGCGCTCGAGGGCGAAACCGAACACAATCGAGTCCATGTTCGACGAGTGCGTGGGCACGAACACCATGGTGCCCTTGTCGGTCAGTGCGCGGAGGCGATCGAGGTTGCCCTGCACAATCACCTTGTCGTTGAGGGCGCTCAGGCTCAACAAGCGACTCGGATCGCGCACCAGCTTGGGCAGAGAGCTTGGCGACATCAGACTCGTCACCAAGGTGGGCAGCAGTCGCGTCGTCAGCCGGAACACGCGTGGATTGAAGTTGCCCGCAATGTCGTTGGCATAATAGTTGACGATGTCGTGCAACTTGCTACGACGATCCGCCTCGCTCATTCGCCCGATCTGTCGCGCTAGCCCGCGCCACTGTTCCAAGCGCTCGACATCGGCGGGGCGTCTGCAACCGTCGAGGCGTCGCGTCTCGTGGTAGGCGGCGTCGTTGAGCAGATGCAGCAGATCCTCACTCAGCTCACAGACGCGGTTGGTGGTTTGCGTTACGAGCTTGGGCCGCTGCTGATTGAATCCGAAAATGGGCGCGTGGTGGCGCATCATCGGATCCTAATGTGGTGCAGCCCCGACACCTATCAGAATCCATCGTGCTGCCGCGGTGGGAATGCTCAGCGCAATCGGCGAACCCGTCGCCGTTCTTCGACCATGTGTTGTTCGATGCGTCGGCGCGCGTTGCTGTCTTCGATCAATGTCCAGGCGTCGTAACGTCCCCGTCGATGGGTCTCTGTGGCGGCTTCGAGCAGCATGTCGGCCGCACGCTCCGCCGCTATCATGTCGCTTTGCCGGCCAGGCAGCTCCACCACTGCCATTCGTGCGCACAAGCCCGTGATGGTTGCCAGCATCTGGCCAAGCACACGTCGAAAGCGTGCCTCGTCGAAAGCATGGCGGTCGCCGGCACCAAATAACAGGATCTTGTCGAAGCTCATTCGGGGTCTGCCCGGCACGAGCAGCACTTCCCCGAGCGCTCCGCTCAGAAACCCGCTGCGTTGAAGCTTGGACAGGCTTCCGGCCAAACGCCAGTCGCAGAGACCGGCCACGCCATCGCAGGGGCGCACGTCTTGCCACACGGTGCAGGCCAGCACTTCGGACTCGAGCCCGTCGAGCTCGCGCAAACTAGGAGAAACGAAATGAAGGTCCATTTCGCACCAGCTGCCGGCTCACCACTGAAAATCGGGAAACGGCTCAGCGGGTTTGGACATGTAATAGCCCTGGAAGAGATCGCAGCCGAGCGAGATCAACGCGTCACGCTCGGCGGGCGTCTCGACACCCTCGCCTACCACCATGATGCCCATCTCTTGGCACAGCGAGGTCATCGACTCGATCAAGCGCTGTTTGACGGGCAGCCTGTCGACGTCCCGCACCAAGCTCATGTCGATCTTCACGATCTCCGGCTCGAGCAGGGCGAAGCTGGTCAAGCCGGCGTAGCCAGCGCCTAGGTCGTCGACCGCGATCCGATAACCCGTATCACGTAGCTTCGCTACACGGCCGCGCAGATCGTTGATTGACTCGACCGAAGCCCGCTCGGTGATCTCGAGCACCACGCGCGACGCAATTTGCGCCAACGGTGATTCTGGTGAGACGAGCTCTTCGTCCTCGAGGTCGCGGGGGTGGAGGTTGACGAACAGCGTGCCGGCCTTGTCGTTTCCACTGACGGGCTTGGCAGCCAGTTGGCGGACGCGCCGTCCCAGATCGTCGAGCTTGTTGAGCTTCTCGGCGGCGTCGAGCACTGCGCCGGGGTGCGGCAAAGCTGGCTCTCGGCTCCGCAACAACGCTTCGTAGCCGTAGAGCGTTCCAGACTTGTGGACGATCGGCTGGTAGGCGATCCACAAAGTACGCATTGCGCTCTTGAAGCTGTCTTTGAGGCCCTTGTCGGGAATCGCACCCAGAACCTCGACGGCCTCGCGTCGAATGCGCGCCATTTGCCGCATCCGCACAGCCTTCTGGACGGCTTCTTCGAGCCGATCCGCGCTCACCGGTTTGACCAAGTACTTGTAGGCGCCATGCTCGAGGGCTTGCACCGCTGTCTCGACAGCGGGCGCGCCTGTAACCAAAATCACCGGAACGTCCTCGTCATGCTTTCGCATGAAGCGAAGCAGCTCGATGCCGTCCATCGTGGGCATGGATATGTCGCTGACGATTGCGTCGTACTCGCCACCCGCGATGGCTTCCGTGGCGCTCTTTCCATTGTCGGCTGTGTCGATGCTGTAGCCAGCGTGCCGTAGCACCCGAGCCGTTGCGCGCAGAGACTCGGGCTCGTCGTCGACCAACAAGATCCTACCTTGGTTGGTCCGTGACGACGGCGGGGAGTCTGAGTCAGAAATCGACATGATGACAAGATGGGAATAACACACACACCGCGAGACTTCTTCGTAGAATCCAGCTTGCCGCCGGCCGCGGGCTTTGCTCCGCTCGCTGCGTGAAGACGCGCATCTGTTTGACGGTTGGTGCCGATGACAATGCTCTGGCGTGCTGGGTCCACCAGACAATCGCCTCGAACGTCAGTGACGATGCACGGGCACGTCGGGACTTCTTTGCGCTACGTGCCGCGGTGGCCATGGTTGCTCAGGAGCGAGGGTTGAGCACGACCCTGAGGTTCGATCATGGCTACCTCACGATCCACGACGCCATGGTCGGCATTCCCGATCTGACGCTCTGCGGAGACTACGAAGTCCTGTTGGGCCTCGCCGACTTGAAGCTATCAGCGTGGGGACGTTTGCCCAGCTTCATGCCTGGGCGCTCGGCGCCACTGCGCCGAACCGCCCTGGAGTTGGTTTCTGGCGAACTCAAGATCTATGGGATGCTCAGCAATGCGCGCACCCTGCTGCGCCTGCTCGGACTGCTCGGCCAGCGCCCGGGCTGAAGCCAGTGGAGAGTTGGGGCGCTACTACTCGTCCTTGCTCAGTGCTAGCGACTTGGCGGCAGCGCGGGAAATCGCTGTTCTGAGCTCATCGTCTTCGATGCGCTCGACGGCGGGGACCAAAGACGGGGGCAGCTCAGCGTTGTCGGGAGGGGCTTGTTTGGCGCGTCCCTGGGTGGGCAGGCGGCTTGGTGGGGCGACCGGCGCCACGCTGAAACGAAGCGCTGTTGCGCTGATGCCTCGGCGCTGCAACTGGGCGAGGATGTCATCGGCCAGCAGGGCGAGCTCGTTGGCCCAAGCCGCGTTGGCTACCCGCACATGCAACACGCCGCGCTCGAGTCGCCAGGGCCGGGTTCGTTGGGCGATGCGACTGCCCACCGCCTCATCCCAGTGCCGCTCGCTCACAGGCGGCTTGAAAAGGTGGCCAGGTGGCTTGATCGCCCGAGTTTGGGCGAGCAGCGCGTCGAGCTTCTCCATCGACAAATCCATAGCATGGCTTGCACCGGTGGATGCAAACAGCTGCTCATTTGGCTCCAACCAGCCGTGTGAAGAAGAAAGGTGCTTGGGGCTGGTCGCCTTCGAGCTGCACCGTGAAGCGTAGACCAAGCGGCCCGACGGCGCGGATAACGCCGCGCTGAAACCCGGAAGCCCATCGAAACGCGAGCACCTTCGAGCCGATCTTGTAGCCACGCTGTTTGATGGGCAAGACGTTCAAACGGTCGAGCGCGTGGATCTCGATATGGCCGCTGGCTGTCAGCACCCAGCCACGCTGCTCATCAACGGCAACGACCAGCCCCATCGAGGTTGTGCCCGACTTGGGAAAGCCGACGTAAGCGAGCGGGAGCAGTTTCTTGACCATGGGCTCAGCGTGGTCGACTGCAACCTCCTTGGTGGCTCCAGCCAAATCGAAACGCACTCGGATTTCTTTTCCCCGCGTTGCCCGATGGACCAGCGCGAGCCAGCCGGGTGTGGTCCAAGTGAAAACTAGCGCGATATCGCCCTTGCGAAGCTTCTTGGATGAGCCAACTGGGTGGACGACTGCGCCCGGAACCCGGTCGACCTTGTGGCCCATCGTATTGATGAGTGACGCGAGGCCGTCGAAGACCCCTTCGAGCTCATAGAGGCCGATGTCGGCCATCTCGGAGTCGCTGCGCGGAGCCACAGCCCAGACTTTGTCCCCGGGCTTTGCGTCGATGGCCACATCGGGCAGCTGGCTGGCCCATTTTGGCAGAGCGCTCTTGAGTGGAAGTCTCTGCTTCGGTTGCGGGATGATGGGTTCGACGATAGCCGGCTTGGTGGACGGTGCCGGGGTGGCAGTGTCCGTGTTGCACGCTGGCGCGCTGCAAACCAGCAAAGCTGTCAGCAGGGTTGCCAGCAGGCTTGCCAGCCAATTGGTCGAGACTTTTGGGGCAGAGAACACGGCGCCATCAGCGCATCAGGTGCGCCACGCAGCGTTAGCATGTCGAGCGGGTTTAGCCCAGCGGCCCGGAAGCAGCAGCTACGCAGTTGCGTGGCCCGCTGCCGCACGCAGCGGCTGGCTGCATGGTGGCGATGGGTGCTTGGTTGATCCAACCGATGGCGCTTCGCACGAAGGCTTCGAAGTCCCTTGGCAACTGGTGGTAGATGCGGCCGGTGCTCACGAAACGGGTGGGCAGGCCTGCGGCGTTCAGCTTCGTCGTGCTAGCACGCATCGAGGCCCTCGCTCCGTCGAAATCGCCGCAGGCCATCACGACGCGCTGAATGCCGGCCTGACGAAGCTGCAGCGCATCGAGCTTGATGGCGGCGCCGATCAGAACGAGCGCTCGGTAGCTGCCCTTCGGCGCTCCGTACACTGCGTCGCGGGCTACGAAAGCTCCGCGTGAGAAGCCCATCAGAATACTTCCACCTTTGGTGTCGATATGAGCGCCATAACGAGAGCGCAGCGACTCGACCACCTCGCCCAAATGTGTGGCCCGCGACTCGATTCCTCGGGCCCAGTCGAAATGTTGCTTGCCGCAGCGTGTGTTGCCGCTCGGACATAGTAGCCAATTGCCTTGCCGTCCGCCTCGGTTCCAATAGTCGCAGCTCGCCAATGGCTCGCCGCACATGCCGTGCAGCATGAGGATGACGGGTGCACCGCTCGACGCTTTCTGCTCGTTGCGACCGAGGGTCAATGGTGGGTAAGCGTGCACGAGATCGCCCGACGTCGTGCGTAGCAGCACCCGCTTCTTGGGAATCGGTATGGCAGCTTTGCTCAA
>CAZRGL010000352.1:643-11635 GCA_964599485.1 uncultured Polyangiaceae bacterium | reverse complement strand
TCTCGATGGCCCCTCGACCACGACGACCTCCGGGCTCAGGAGCTTCAGCTCGCGCCGAAGTAGGGTGATGGTCGGATGGTCCAGGCTGGTGGTGTGTTGCGCCGCGACGAAGGTGAGCTTGTTGTCCCCTTTGACGAAGCGCGCAGCGAAAGGACCCGATTGAGACGCGTCCTCGGCGGCGTTCCAAGGACGTAGCAGCTCGAGGTTGGCGCGGAAGGGAGCGGTGTGGCCACAGCCGATCAGCCCAAGAGCGAGCGCGGCCAACACGGCGCTGGCCAGCTGTCGGAAGAGGAGCTGTCGGCAGCGGAGGGGAACGCGACGGGATAGAGCGGCTACACGCACGAAGAGCACGTAGCGCGGACGGCCCAAGATGTCGTCAGCGTATTCGACGAGCACCGCAAGCCACCAACACAGTCGCGATCTACTGCATCAATTCAGCCGGCAATCCCACCGACCACGACGCCCTCCATTTCGAGCTTGCCGAGCTTGACGGTCGCGCCATCGATGACGAAGGTGGGGAAATAAGGCAGGGCTAGGTTGCAGGACAGGGCCGGCTTTGAAAAATTGGAGCAATGCGTTGTTCTTGTTTTCTTTTCGTGTTCGCCATCATCACCCTCGGTTGCGCAGAAGACATCGTCACCGACGCCGAGCCCCAAACCACCACCAGCTCCACCACCAGCTCCGCATCCACGATCTCGAGCACGGGAACGGGCGGTACGGCGAGCACCACCAGCAGCACGAGCGGACAAGCCGGTGCAGGCGGCACGGGCGGAACCGGACTCGCTCCCGTACATTGCGATGACACCGGGCCTGCCCCTCAGAAGCTCGTCGAGGTGAGCGATCCGGCATCAGTGGTAGCGGTTGGTCCAACCCATGTGGCTTGGCTCGAGCCGAAGATGAACGCGATCATCAGCCCGATCGGGACCGTGCACGTGGTGCCCAGGTGTGGAGGCGAGGCCATCACGATCGCGACGAAACAAGCCGCTCCGGCCGACTTGGTGATCGACGGTGATGTGCTCTTTTGGACCAACCGCGGCACTTCCTCCTCTGGCTCGATCAAGGGAGGCTCGGTCATGCGCTCGACCATGTCCGGCAAGCCAGCCTTGATGACCTTCATGGAAGGCGAGGCATCGGCCATCGCCGTCGACGAGCAATCGGCCTATTGGATTCGTGGATGGCAGCTGCGCCAGCTGCCACGCAACGCAAAAATGGAGTTCGCTAGCACTGCGGTGGAGTTGGTGGGGCGCTCCTTCCAGGTGGACGCCACCCATTTCTACACCGCCTTCGGCGACGGCAGCCTGCAACGCGTATCGAAGGCCGACGCTTCGGTGGACGAGCTCTTCTCGGGTGTGTGCAATTACGACAGCTCTGCAATCGCAATCGATGCCACCGACATCTTCTGGCGAGATGGTTGCGGCTCCATCCGGCGCATCTCAAAGAACGGGGGTGATGCCACCGAGCTGGCGAAGACCGATCCGCCCAAGGGATTGTTGCTCGGCCATCAGATCGCGGTCGACGATACCCACGTGTATTGGGTCGACGAACAGTACCTCGTGCGCGTATCCAAGACAGGCGGCGTAGCGGAGACGATCGCGAGCGGCGGATCAGGGCCCTATCCGTACCCAGGTGGAGTGGCGCTCAGCGCTACCGACGTCTACTTCAACACCCAAAAGGGGCTCTGGCGACTGACCAAGCCCTGATGATGGAGACCAACTTTCCCCGGTCCATGTTTCTTGGCCGCTTGCTTCGTTCTGCTGGCTGACATCTCAAGTAAGGGTCCGTCCGAGAATGGGCGACGGACCCCGATGGCCCCGGGGACCGACGGACCAACCCAGCTTGAGTGCCTGGGGTGGCATCGTCCGAGGTCCCCCTTTCATCCGGGGCGAGGTAGAGTGTGGTCATGGGGATCCTCTCTCGTATTCGGCGCTTCTTCTTTCCCACGCTCGGCGACATGGCCGAGGATGTGACCGGCGCAGTCGCGGGCATGGCGTCGGATATGGATCGGAAGATGCGCGCACAAGGCCTCGTGCCGTGTGGATGGTGCCGTAGCTACACCCGGGGCGAGGGCGGCGAGGTCCAGCACGAGCAGGGGGGCGCGCGTTTCTGCAGGATACAGTGCCGGGAGTCCTACGAGGAAGCCGTGAGGCGGCGGCCCGTACTCTGCAAATACTGCGGAGTGACCTCGCCGGGGGACTTGCCCCAGTGCAGCAACTGTGGAGCGGCACGCGCTCCAGGTTGATCTGCATTGGGGAGGTTTTTCCGCATGAAGAGGCCGTCTCATAACTCCGAAATCAATGTAGGGGAGGCTAGGTTATGAGACGACCTCTAAAGCCCGCCCTTGCAGTGGAATCCGCATGATTCGCAAGAGGGGCAAATTGACCGTATGGAGAACATTTTCGAGCTGTCGAGCCTTCTGAGCCTCAAAATGTTCTCCATACGGTCAATTTGGTGCCCTTAGCGCTGTGGCGCCGCGATGCTTACGCCGTGCTCGAGGTGCAGCTCCTGAATGATTCGGGCTAGGGCTCGCGCTCGGTCTTGATGGATGTGCCTGCCTCAGCAATCCAATGGAAGTTGTCAATTAGGGTGGTCGAGTCCAGTTCCCTGCAGCGCGCCCACGCTCCGGCGGCATGTCCCGCCTCCACCACGCGGGACACTACGACCCGAAGAGGCCGAACAGCGCCAGCGGCCAGAGCACCAGCAAACAGAAGAAGAGCACGGCTGCTGGGTGGCTCTCACCGTCGTGGAATACCACCGGTTTGTAGTGGTTCGAGCCGCCGCGCCCGTGCTGCCCACTGCTGACAGTGAACGAGCCAACCCGCCCCCACGCCAGACGAACCATCCGCCACAGTGCCATGAGCTGGCCGATGACCGGCATCACCAGCCCGAAGAACATCCAAAACCAGGTAACGAACAAGACCCACTCGCCCGGGTTTTTCGTCCGACGCTGCACAGGTCGATTGGCGAAACCCATCCCGATCAGCAGAAACAACACGGACCCCCAGCCGAGCGCATAGGTGATGTTGAGCCCCGTGCCGAGCGTTGGGTCGAGACCGAACATGGCCTTGCCGAGCCACGTCCAGCCGGTGAAGCAGGCCATCACGCCCATGGCAACGATGGTGGTCCCCCAGGCAGGCCCCATGGTCTTCGCAACAGCGGAGTCGTGCTGAAGCTGATTCGCTTGGCGCTTGACCTGTTCGCGCTGAAAAATCGCTGCCCGCTCGCGTGAGTCGCGTGCTTGTGCGGCTTGTGCCGCATGCACTCTCTGCTCTTCTGCAAGCTCGAAGCGGGTCATGCCTTCGAAGCGCACGAAAAACGGTGTCACTGTCTTGACTGGGTGCAAGCGCCGCCACACCTCATCGGGCAAGTAAATGTCGGCCCGACAATAACGGCAGGCCAGGATCCGGTCGCTTTCAACGGTTACCGACAGCGAGCCACTGCATTGCGGACAAGCCATGACCACCGGGCGCACAGCCTCCTTGGGAGGCTCGAAGCGGATAGCGTCCGTCGATCCGCTGCCGCCAGGATCGATTGAGTACAGCTGCACCACCGTTGGGATGAGCTGCGCCAACCACGCGGGAGGGCGGTACGCGCTCGCCGGATCGCCACAATGACGACAGCTGAAATCGCGGTCATCACCCACCGCCAAGCTGTCGCTCCCGAACTGCTTGCCGCATTTTTCGCAAGCCAAGGAGCCGTGCGCATATTCGTAGCGAACGCGCAGTCCCTCGACCGAGAAGGTGCCCGGGCTGCGTTCACCTACTGGCAGCTGCGCGTAGTGCCGCTCGTAGCCGTCGAATACGGCGCGCCAGATCTCGTCCGGCACGCGCACGTCGCGTAGACAATGGGCGCAATTGACCTGCTGGGCCGGCGCATTCAATGGCAGCGGCTGCCCGCAGTGGCTGCACTCCGTGCGAACCGTGAACCACCCGTAGCGCGCTCTTGACATCGCCGCGCATGGTAGCCTGGATCATTCAGCGCGTCGCCCCGAGCGCCGCAGGGCTAGCAGGGCTCCGCGAATGTGGCTCAGCTACGAAGATCCGCCGGTCCATCGATTGGTGGTTTCTGCATTTTGCCCAACGGGGTCAGTAGCGAGGGCGACCTCGTCGTCACTCGTAACCGTCCCACCACGCCACCCCGTCGAGGCAGGGTCGACTGTCCAGCTTGCTTGACGGTGGGCGGAGCAGGTCGCTGAAACTGTCTAGCCCGCTGGACGCCTCTCGGATCAGCTGTCTGCAAGCACGCGAGATCCCGTGGGCGATTAGCTGGCACGCACACTGCAACTGGCGTGTTCAGCTGCTTATTTGTGGCGGCTATGCTTGGGAGGTAGGTCGTGGCGAAACGGACGCGTGTGTGGACGATGACGATCGGCTGTGCTCTGTTGCTGTTGGGTGCTTGCTCGGATGGTGCCGGCAATGATCCCAACACCACCACAGCGACCGGGGGCACGACTGCAGGTGGCAAGCCGCACAGCAGGTACCTAGACAATCCCCCAACAGAGGTTTATGATGCCGCCATCCATGAGAAAGAAGACCACAATTTGTTTGCTGAGCGCCTTGGCCTTGCTGTCGTCGGCATGCACCGTTGGAACTGACGACTCGGCTCGCGATCCGGGGCCGCTGCCAGACGATGCGAACAAGGTGACCTATTGGAAGGTCGTGGGATCGAGCTCGTCGTCCACCGGCTGTACGGACTCAGCTGATTGGGCGGGGGCAACCACCGCCCCGTCCTTCGGCAACAACAGCTACCTGATGTACAAGGTGGTCGAAGGTGGTGCCAAAGCCACCATGCAATCCTGCCCAACGACTTCAGCCTCATCCTGCACGGACAGCACGGACGGCGGCGAGTGGATCATCAGTGGTCACACCCTGACCTATACCGACGACCCACACATCATCGAGGGTGACGCCAAGTGCAACTACGTCATGAGCCCGGTGTGGACGCTCGTCGACAATGGCGACACGGCGGATTGGTCGATCGCGATGCCCTTTGCCGCCGACCCCGCCAAGAAGGACTGTGACGCCTTCGATCAAGCCATCAAGGACAACTCCACCAACGGCCACGGTCTGCTGGGCTGTTCGGTCAAGCTCGACGTCGAGCTGGATTTCGAGAAAACCGAAGCTCCATAGCTCCGCCACAGACGCCCGCGTCGAAGACTGCACCGCCTGCACCGCCTGCACCGCCTGCGTCATGCAATGCAAGAGCGGCGCTATCAAAGCCGCCAAGGTGAGCTGATAGGAAGTATTCAATCCGAAGCGATTACGCGATTGCGCCCCTGCTCCTTGGCCCGATATAGCCGTGCGTCTGCAGTCTTCATGAAGCTGTCCTGTGTGTCAGCAGCGGTTGGCACCTTGGCGACAGCTCCAACCGATACGGTCAGATGGTCTGCCACATCACTTTTGACATTTGGTATTCGAAGGTCCGCAATGCCCGCGCGTAAGATCTCTGCGAATTCGATTCTGCTCTCTGTCGAGTGGTCGGCGATCAACACGCCGAACTCCTCACCGCCTAGGCGAAATGGGAAGTCCGCCGGACGGCGACAGAGCCGCTTGAGTGCCTCTCCAACCTTCCTCAGAGCCACATCTCCTTGGACATGACCATAATGGTCGTTCAGTCTCTTGAAGTGGTCGAGATCCAAGAGAATGAACGCAAGAAAGCGCGCTCCTCTTCTACCTCTCTTGAGCTCCTTTTCGATCACGTTGTCGAAGTGTCGGCGATTGAATAACCCGGTGAGCTGATCCGTTATGGCGAGCTCTTCCAGTTTGCAATTCGCTTCACGGAGCCCTTCTTCTGCTTTGATCCGTTCAGCCCTCTCACGCAGCAGGGCGAGGGTCCTCGAAGAGAGCCTGTCGTACATTTCGAGGACAGCATCAACGAGCAAGCGGGCCACCCCACTCATCAATTTGTCGGATGTTTCTTTTGCGGCCGGCAGCGACGCTCCGGCTTGCAGCTCGCGCATGACAATAGCCATGCGCTTGTCGCTATCGATGATGTGGAAAGCAAGCCATCGAATCAGGAACTTCACGACCTGCTCGATGGTGCTCCGCAAGGATTCGCCCTCTTGCCGCTCTTTTAGCTTGGCTACTTCTGGCAAAAAAGCCGCGTGTGTCTTCTCGTGTTTTCGCAGCCAATCATCGTCCCCAAAACATGAGGCCCAAATGGCTTCCTCGGTTTCAAAATGGTGCTTGGCGTACTCAGCCAGCTCGTCGAAGATCCGCGTGAGCTCAACGGCGTCGTTTTGAACCAACGCGCCCGCGAGCGTATTCAATAGACCGAGGAGCTTCCTGTGCTGCTCATCGATGATCGCAATGTTGGTAGCGAGATTCTCGTTCCAGGGAAAGACCTCAAAGCTGTCCAAATGGGTGTTGCGATTCATCGGCGTCATGCGAGGGAGCGGAGGTGTGATAGTAGGCAGGCTGGTCAAGGAAGCGCACGAAGCGTCCCGGCTGAAACGCCAGCCACTTGCATGACCGCGGTTCGCGAATCATGCCTCATTCTAGCTAGAAGATGACGCTACGTAGAGTGGCGGGGCGAAAGTTCAGGCGATTTGGCTCGCGATCGCCGACAGCGACGGCTCTTGCTACACCGGCTGGTGCATCCCGGCGTCGGTCTGCGGGGGCTGAGCAACACATCACCTAGCCCGGACTGCTCTGTCGCATCCGCGCGGGCGTCTGCCGCCGCAATTCATGGCGAGGGTGCTTTTCGCGTCGCCACTGAATGAAACCTGGCGAGCTTCGTCCTTCCTTACCTTCACAAAACACGAGGTAGCCATCAGGAGGGCACCAAATGACAAAACAAACCGAAAAGCTCCGCCGGCCCATCACCTTCGTCGCAAGCGCCATCGCCGCAGCCATGTTGTTCGGTTGTGCGCAGCCCAACCAGCGATCCGTCACGTCGCCTCAGATGACCCCGCAGCCGGCGCCGACCCAGAAGCCAGCCCCGAAGTCGCCGGTGCTCAACGATCCAATCAACAACCTAGACGTCTCCTTCATGCGCAAACGAGCCCAAGCGGTGCTCGCCGATTTGGTTGCGGCTTTGCCAGCGGAACAGAAAGAGATGGTCGACTCGATCCCACTCGTGCTCGACGATACAGTCGGCGAGGTAAACGCCAGCGCAATATGCCGACGCGGCGTTGCCTCGATGGCCTTCAGCGACGGGCTGTTGGAGATCCAAGCCCAGCTTGCGCGGGCACGCGCTACCGACGAGCGCTTCGGTGGTGACAAAGTCGATCGGTACTTGAAGCTGATCGCCAGCAAGCAGCGGCCAAAGCGTCCGATTGTGCGACCCGCCAGCGACTTCTTCGATAGCGAGCAGGACCGCGACGCACGCAAAGTAGAGACATGCCCCGAGCGTAGCAGCTACGGCAACCCTTGGGGCCCACCGGCCCAACCATTCGACCTTGGGGCCTTCGGCCCAACCACTCGATGAGTCGCCTGCCAACCGGCGGGCGGCCCCTCGGAGCAAGCGTACGCTGAAGCGGGTGGATGCGAGCTCGTTGACTTGCCGACTACGTCGCCTGGTGCCCGCCTGCTGGGACGGCATGCTGCTGCTGCGGCGGCGCTTGTTGCTGAACCATCGACTTGCGCTGGGTGACCGGTAGGGTGCAGGTCAGCTCCTTGACCACCAGCGGCTGCTCGCCCACGTCGATCTCCTCGCCGGTGTGAGCCTCGCCGCCTGAGGACCACAGGATGCGGCCGCCGACAGCGATCGCCGTCCCGATCACGATCGCGGCGGCGCCAAAGCTGCTGACGCCTATTCCCACGTCCCCGAGCAACAGCCCCGACATGAAGAACAACAGCGCGATCACTGCCGCGAACACCAGGTAGAGCACACCGGCGAACTTGATGGCCGCCCGCGCTTTCCGGCTCTGAGGGTGCGCTGCTTTGCACACGACACCGTTGCAGGCGTCGAAGACGCAGTAGAAGGTCCGCGAGCCGTAGCGGTAGGCGATCTCGTACAGCGGGTAGAACACGCTGCCGCGGAAGTCGCACTGGATCTGGTCGATGCCGGGAACCTCGTCGAAGCGCAACCTGTCGCGCTGCAGCAACGCGGAACCGAACTGCCAAGCCTCCTGGTCGGCCTGCGGCCGCGCGACGTCTTGTGGGTACACCTGTCCGCGGATGGTCCGCGGATCTGCGTAGACCTTGGCTCGAATGGCGAAACGGTAGCGGTCGAGCACGTCGCGGTAAGCGATGCCGCGGGTGGCGATCACCGCTTTCGAGTCGGTCTCGTAGATTCGCGGCGTGAGCCAGGCGGTGACGCGATACAGATACACCGGTACGTACACCAGCCGTTGCTCGACCGCCTGGAACTGCTGGGCGAAGTCGTCGGGAATGCCGAAGCGATTGAGCAGAAAGGTGAGCAGCTGCGCGCGCGCCTCTGCCGCGGAGAAGCTGACCGTGAAATAGGGTGTGCCGCTGCTCAGGTCGATGTGCTGCAGCGGGGTGGCGCAATACAGGCACTGGGCGACCACCGCGTCGGGTGGGATGGTGAGGTTGGCGCCGCATTCGGAGCAGGTCAGGTTCTGGCGCTGGCAGCTGCTGCAAACGATCACGCCGCCTTCGCCTGTGAGCAGCTGGCCGCAGGAGCACTTCACTTGAGCACCCTGCGCAGCAAGGGGTACTTCTGCAGCAGCGAGTCCTTGACCCCTGCCTCCTCGATGCCCTCAACGTTGACGCTGGCCAGCATTTTGCCGGCCATGCGCCAGGCCATCAGCACGCAGCCGGCCACCAAGGCGAACAGGGCCAAGCCGGCCTTGGCGCCGTCGTCGCCGTCCGCTGCCAACAAGATCCACCACGCGAAGTACCAGACACCGCCTGCTGCTGCCGTGAAGGCGACGGCGGCTAGGAACCGCATGATGCGCTGGCCGCGGAACACCGGCTCCATGGCGACGAGCACGGAAGGTCCCGCCCCCTCGAGGGCGACCCGATAGCTGCCTCCCTGGTGGAGGTAGATCACCGTCCACAACGGATACAACAGGATGAAGCGACTCGTGACCTGCGGCACTGCGTCGAAATGGGTGATGGCGTCGAGGTTGTTGGCAGTGCGTATCTGCTCACCGAACAGATCGATGAGGTCGTCGGCGACCATGGCATCGACCTCCGTTTCGTCGATGTCGACCGCGAGCACGGGCAAGGACGCATTCTGCCAGTCTACGGTGCTGAACGGAGTTGGCTGACAACGGCAGATCAAAGGCCCGAGCTGCGCCAGTCCGAACGCGTTCGCATGCTTGCGCGCCACCACAGGGAAATCGCCGCCGTGGTTGATGTGGCCGCTCTTCGGCACCTTCACAGTGCTGTTGTTGCGGCGCTCCATCTCGTAACCCTGCCAGGCGCCATGAACGCGCACGTAGTTGATGTATAGCGGCACGTAGATGCCCTCCGCGCTCTGGACGGTGTACTGCTGACCACGCATGTCCTTGTCGGCGGCCATGCGCGCGTGCAGCGCGGCGACGACCTCCTGTTGGCTGCGCGACGAAACGATGTGCACCGGGATGTCGCTGATGTCGCGCGCGGGGTGGGCGTCGCCGCAGTAAGGGCAGATCGTCAGCAGGTTGTCCGGCTGAACGTCGAGGTTGGCGCCGCAGTTGCGGCATGGGTGAGTCACGAACGTCATGGCAGCTGGCGGGCGACCTTGAGCGTACGACGACTCGCCGCCTGCGTCGATCTGAGCCGTGTCGTTCGCCACAACTCCGTCCGTCGGCTCGAGGGGAACGGCACGGAATATTGACCGCGCTGTCAGGGAAAGACCCGACATCCACCACCTTGTCGTGGCGCGCTCTGCTTGTTACTCGTTGGTCATGGGATTTTTTCACCTTGGCCTACGAACCTTCCTCTTCGTCATTGGCTCGGTCACGCTCGTGGCTGCCTGCTCGGACGACGACCCCAAAGACAGCGGCAACAACGCCAACAACAGCGCCGCGCTCACCGAAGCGTGTGATAAGTACGCCGCAGTCGACGCAAAGTGCAACTACGACAAGTTGGACAACTGCAAGGAGTCGCTGGCGCCGTGCACCAATGCTGAGCTCGCCAAGATATCAGTGTTCTATGACTGTCTGATGGAGTGCACCCCCGATGGAGCAGGCGGCGCCGGCGGCTCGAGCGGGACCACCATCGAGGACATCGGCGGAGCCTGCATGGTCAAGGCGTTCGGCACGTCCAACTTCGAGTGCGCTGCGAATGCGTCCAGCCCCGAGACAGATTCGGAATAGCGCAACGGAGGTCAGAGGCTGTCGGCGCGGGCGTGGCGCCGCGGTCGACGTAGCGTGGCGGCGGCAACGAAGAGCGCGGCCCACAGTGGTGTGGTTGGATTGGGTGACGGGTTGCGGCTGACGGTGCAACCACCGCCCGAATCTGCAGCCGAGCTAGATCCGCCGCTGCTCGGATTGCCGCCCGCTTGCTGTCCGCAGGTCTCGACCGTCTCGAGCTCGATTGGATTGCCGACGATCTGGACGCCGGTGTTGTCGCATACTTTGGCAAAGCCAGCGCGGGACCGCTTCGACGCATTCATGCCATCGCCGTCATTGCCGACGATGTCGACATTCCACGCATCGACCTGTCCGTCCTTGGCCAGTATGCCGCCACCCTCACAAGGAACCTTCTGGCGGACTGGTTTGCCGGAGCTCAGGTCGTGGATGTGGCAAGAGTCCCCGCCCCCGTTGTTCGAAATGGTGCGCTCGAACTGCGAGCTCTGCGCAGAGGGATCGCCGACACGCACATCGCCCAGCTCGCTGCGCAGCCCCCAAGAGGCATTGTTGGTCGCCTCGAGCCCACCCCAAACGTTGATGGTTCCTACGTCCACGAGCAAGCCCGCGCCATGGTTGTCTGTGATCTTGCTCGCGCCGTGCTCGCTTCCGCCCGGGGCCACGTCGATCCTGATTTCGTCGGTTGCGCCGCCGTCTTCATCGACGACCTCGACGCCGGGCCCGCTGTTGTGGTGTATCCAAACACCGGCCAATCGCACGCGGCCTGTGGCCAAGATCCCGGGGCCGGCAAC
>CAZRGL010000352.1:0-633 GCA_964599485.1 uncultured Polyangiaceae bacterium | reverse complement strand
GTAGCTGATCCTGGTGTCCTCGACGTCGACCGAATACGTGCCACCTAGCGCCGGAAAGCGGCTGACAATCCCGCCACCCACCTCGGTACAATCGGAGTCGGTGCGATAGTGACTGATCGCCACGAAGTAGGGCGACTCGAGTGATCCGATTTTGGCGGGCCCCTCGAGCTCAACGGCCCAACCGCAGTTGTGGGCCACGATCCTGACGTCGTCGATATCGATCGCATGCCCGCCTCGGCTGTAGACGGCGGCACGACCGAATCCTCTGATTTCGAAGTGTCGAATGCTCCCGCCTTTGGCAAACACCAAACCATCGAGGAGGCCCTCTTCGGCTTCGATCTCCCAGTACGGATCGTACGCACCGCCGGGTTGGGACTCATTGATGTGGACCGTCTCGGCCATCTCCGGCAGCTCGCTCTTGATGTGCAAAGTCTTCCCGCCGAGATAGGAGACGAGCCTGATGTCGTGAGGACCTGGGCTCGCATTGGCGTTCTGGATGGCCGCCCGCAGCGTGCACTTGCCCTCCGAGGCGTTGGCGCATTTTTCGTCACCGAGATCCGAGTCCCCGTCGTCGGCGGTCGAGTTGACATAGAACTTCGCGGCCTGCCCCGGAGATGCCACCAGAAGAGCAGC
>CAZRGL010000351.1:0-11766 GCA_964599485.1 uncultured Polyangiaceae bacterium | reverse complement strand
AAAAATGCGGCGTCAGCCGCCCAACGGCGTTCCCGCGCGCCCTTGTGGCGAAGAGCTGTTTTCGCCTTTGCCCCCCCTCTGTGTCTCCGTGTCTCAGTGGTGAAAATAAATGCGGCGTCAGCCGCCCAACGGCGTTCCCGCGCGCCCTTGTGGCGAAGAGGTGAATAATTTGGGCTTGTTGTTCTCGCGAACGCCGGAACGCGTCATGATGGCCACCGTATGACTTGCGTCGTCGGATTGGTTCACAACAAGAAGGTGTACATCGGAGTCGACTCCGCTGCCGTCCAGGGTTGGACGCGGCGACAAACTTCGTTGTGCAAAGCGTTTCGCCGGGGCCCTTTTCTCATCGGCTACACCACCAGCTTCCGCATGGGGCAGCTGCTCGAGCACCACCTAGATGTGCCCAAACAGCACCCGAAGCAAACGGATATGCACTATCTGGTCACGCAACTGATCGAGCAAGCGCGCACGCTGCTCAAGGAAAAGGGCTTCGCAAAAATCGAAGCCAACAACGAATCTGGTGGCCAGTTTCTGTTGGGCTATCGAGGGCGTTTGTATTCGGTAGACAGTGACTTTCAGGTCGGCGAGATGACCGAGGGATTCGACGCCATCGGCAGTGGCGGCGAGTTTGCCCTCGGGGCGATGAAAGCGCTCGAGAAGCTGCCTCCAACCAGGCGCATCCGCCGCGCCCTCGAGGTCGCCGCGCATTTCAACATGGGCGTCTGTGCACCGTTCACCATCAAGTCGATAGCGGTGCGCGGATAGGAACCGTCCTAGAAGCGCGTTAGAGCATCATTCGCAAAATGCCGATGAGGATGAGCACGGCAACCGCCGCGCCAGTCACCCACACCCACCTGGGGGTTGGTTGCACATCGGCTTTGGGTTGGGGCGCTGCCGGCCGGCGAGAAGACAGCGGCGCGACCTCCGGAGGCTCGTTCTCGATGATGACGTGAAAACCCTCGGTTTCGAAGAACTCGCTGAGGGTCTCAAAAAAGTCGCGGTAGGTGCGGCGCTCGATGGGGATCTGCTTCTTGAAGCGCTGCTCGTACATGTTGTTCAAACAGCCCCAGGTGCGTAGCTTGCAGCTGTAGAGCGCACAATTGACCCAACCGATGGTGAGAATGGGCGCGTTGGGATCGGCAGCACGTAAGATGAGGTGCTGGTAGGCCTGCTTCCCTCCGGCAGTGGTCAACCAGGGCTCGCGAATTCCAGGAGCATAGCGCCCCACGCGTTCAGCCTTGAACCACCCCTCGAACTCGCTAGCTAGATTGTAGCCAGCAGTTGCCACGACCGTGCGTTTGGCGCTGCGCCGGATGTGCAGACGGCGCTTGGTCGTCATCTGCCGCCGGCGCCCCCCTGTCTCACGATTTCGCCGCGGGACTGGCGGCGAGTCGGATGAGTCATCACTGGCCATGATGTGACTTGTCATTGTGGCACTCTTTTTGGCCGCGTCTCAATGGAATGGCGTTCACACGAGATCCAAACTGCAGAAAAAAGGCCGGAATTGCGCCATGTGCTACGCTGCGCGGCGATGGGTGGGGATGGCACATTCTCGCTCCAGGCACTGGGCGTTGAGACCATCGGTCCGTACCGCCTCGGCGCATTGCTGGGCGAAGGTGGGATGGGTGCGGTCTACCGCGCTCAGCACATGCGTACGGGCGCAGAGGTTGCGCTCAAGCTCGTTCAAGTCGGCGATGAGAGCCTCCTGGCGAGCTTCCGGCGCGAGATATATGCGCTTCGCAGCGTGAATCATCCCGGCGTAGTGCACGTAATTGCCGACGGCGTCACGGCGGGCTGCCCTTGGTACGCAATGGTGCTCTACGAAGGCCGCACCATTGGAGATTTCATCGATGACGTGCACGAACCGGGGTTCTGGGGCGAAAGCTGCATTCAGGCACTTAGTGAAGAGGCTGCCACCGCCAAGACGGTACCCCGCGCTGCCGCCGCGCCGCAGGAAGGTCCGCCCGCTCTGCGCCGCTCGCTGACCCTAATCCGTACCCTTTGTGCAGCATTGGCCTATGTGCATGGAAAAGGGCTGGTCCACCGTGACCTCAAGCCGGACAACGTGCTCATCGGTCACGACGGAGTGCCGGTGTTGGTCGACTTCGGGCTGGCTTTGCAGTTCTGCGGTGAGCGCACCCGTGACGTGCTCGACGTGGCCGGTCGGGCCTTGGGCACGCCTCCCTACATGGCGCCAGAGCAGATTCGCGGCGACTTGGTCGACGCGCGCGCAGATCTCTATGCCCTCGGCTGCATTCTGTTCGAGTGCATTACAGGCAGGCAGTTGTTCTCTGGAAGCGCCGCGCGAGTGCTGCAGCAACACTTGTTCGAGCAACCGGTCCCTCCTTCAGAGCTGATGGACAACGTTCCCGCTGTTCTCGATGCGCTGGTGATGCGCTTGCTCGAGAAAGAGCCGCAACGAAGACTGGGATACGCCGCTGACGTGGCGGCAACCCTGGCTGGGCTCGGCGCAGATCTGATCCTGCTCGACGGCGCCCCTACCCCCCGGCCCTACCTCTACCGTCCCGGCTTGGCTGGGCGCTCGGCGGTGCTCGAGCAACTCGAGCCCCTGCTTGGTAATCGTCGCGACGAGCAACGCTGCAGCATGGTCTTGGTGGGCGGGCCCAGCGGCGTCGGCAAGACGCGATTGGTCACGGAGCTGGCCACCTCAGCGGCGCGCTGCGGCCGCACCGTCGTCATGGGCCAATGCGTAGACGTCGGTCCCAAGATGAGCGCCGCCCCGCTGCACCCCTTTGCGGAGCTGCTCGAGGCTATCGCCGACCGCTGCCGCGTCGAAGGCCGCGACGAAACCGCGCGTATTCTAGGCGCGCGTGGCCGAGTGCTGGAGATCATCGACCCGAGCTTGGCCGAGCTTGCGGGGCAGAGCGAACACCCCGCTCCTCCACCGCTACCAACTGACGCCGCGCGTCTGCGCTTGCTCGATGTGATGGCCAGCGTGGTGGCAGCCTACGCGGAAGGGCACCCATGCTTGCTGGTGCTCGACGATCTGCAATGGGCTGATGAGCTATCCCTCGCGTTGCTGCAGAACCTCGACGATGACTACCTGGCGAAGGCCAACCTCTTGGTGCTCGCCACCTACAGGGTAGAAGAGCTGAGCGCGCCACTGCAGTCGCTCATCGCCGCTGAGCACACCGAAGCGATCGAGCTTCGAGCGCTCGATCGTGAGTCGGTTGCGCGCATGGTCAGCGACATGTTGGCTTTGACTGAGCCGCCGAGCGGCTTGATCGATTTCTTGGTCACCGAGTCCGAAGGCAACCCGTTCTTCATCGCGGAGTACTTGCGTGCGGCCATTGATGAGCGGGTGCTACAACGCAGCGACAGGGGCGAGTGGGTCGTTGGAGAGCGAGGCGAGAGCCCGCAGTCGCTGCGCTCGGCGTTGCCGCTACCGGGCGGGCTGCGCGAGCTCGTGCGGCGCCGCTTTGCGCGACTCGACGAGGATGCCCAGGAACTGGCACGCATGGCGGCGGTTCTGGGCCGCGAGCTCGACGGCGATCTCCTGCTGGCCGCGGGCGCTACGTTATGGGCCCTGAGCGTGCGCTCCATCGACGGTCCCAAGAGCACCGATAGCTTCGATGACGTGCGCGAGCGCTACGGGCGCGAACCGCTCCAGCAGCTGCGCGCCCGCCAGATTCTCGAAGAGTCCAGTGGAGGAAAGCTGCGTTTCGTGCACGACAAAGTGCGTGCTTGCATCTACAGCGATATTCATCCGCAACAGCGACCTGAGCTACATCGCGCTGCGGCCGAAGCCATCGAGGCCGATCTTGCGCGACTCGGCAGAGCCGCCAACTACCCCATATTGGCTCACCATTGGGGCATCGCTGGCAACGAGGACAAGACGCTCGAATACTTGGAAAAGGCTGGCGAGCAAGCCTTGGCGAGCGCCGCCTCCTCAGAGGCAAAGCACTTTTTCAGCCAGGCCTTGTCGTTGGCCGAGCAACGTTACTGCCGCGGCCTGCCGAGCGATGAGATGCTGCTAGCGCGTTGGCAACGTCGTCTCGGTGAAGCCTGCTACAACCTCGGCGATCTGCACGTCGCCAAGCGCCATTTGCGGGCCGCCATGCAAGTTCTCGCGCCGCCCCGCCTCGCCTCGCTTGCCAAGCTCGGGCCCGAGCGGCTCATCGACCGTCTCGGCTCGGGGCTCACGGCCCTGGGCGCCCTAGGCAACCAGCTCGGGCGCTTGGCGGGGCTGTCGCGCAGTGTACGCGGCAACGCTGAAGAGCGCGCGCGACTTCGTGAAGCCGCACTCGCAGCCGAGCGACTCTCGCAGACCTACTTCTTCCTGAACCAGCAAAACCGCGCCTTCGGCGCCGCGCTCAAAGCCGCCCATTTCGCCGAGGCCTTGGGCCCTTCGGCGGAGCTCGCCAGAGGCTACGGTGTGCTCAGTGTGGGTTTTGGTTTTGCCATGCTGCCAGCGCTCGTCCAACGCTATGGCCGCCAGGCAGAAGACATCGCCAAGCAAGTCGCCGACCCTCACGCCATCGCTTTCGTCGCGTTCTTGCGCGGACTGTCGGCACTGGGCAATGGGGAGCACTCACAGGCTCGCGGCTTTCTGCGCCACGCGCTCGACACCGCCCAGAGCAGTCGCGATGTGCGCGCCAGTCAGGAGATCCTCGCCGTGCTAGGCCACGCCCATGTCGTTGCGGGCGATGCGCCGACGGGACTGAGCTTGTTCGAACAGCTGGGCGAGTCTGTCGCACGAAGCCCCAACGCACAAGGGCAGCTCTGGGTGCGCAGCGGACGCGCCTCGACGCTGATTCAACTCGGACGGCCCGATGAAGCCATCGTTCTGCTCGAGCAAGCGCGGGAGCTCAACGCCAACACCGACGATCGCACCCAGCGAATCGCCCACGGTGCGGTCGCCATGGCCCATCACATGAAGCAGCAATGGCAACAAGCACGTGGCGCGGCCGAGCAGACCCTGCTTCTGAGCGAGCGCGAAGCTCCGACCGGCTACCATCTCTGCCTCGGACTGTTTCCGATGTGCGAGGTTCTGCTCGCGGCCTGGGAGCGGGCCTCGTCGGCAGCCCCGGCCCAAGCAAGAGCGCTCGCTCCACTGTGCGCGCGGGCCTGCGCGGTCACCGAACGCTACGCCCGGCTCTTCGCCCTGGGGCGGGCTCCCGCTCAGCTTTATCGAGGCTACTTCCATTGGCTCAAGGGACGAAGCAGCCGAGCCCGGAGCGCCTGGCGCAAGTCCCTGAGCACCGCGACCTCGCTAGATATCCCGTTCGATCGCGGACGCGCTCATCTCGAGCTAGGCCGCCACCTGCCAGCCAACGATGCCGAACGAAAAGCTCACTTGACCCGCGCAGCCAGCCTCTTCGAGCAAACAGGTGCCGACTACTGGCGCGAGCGGGTGGTTGCAGTCTTGGCCGAGTGAGATCCGCCTCTCATCTCGTCCAAGCGGTCACAGCCGCTGTCGAGGCCATGCTTACAAGCAGCGCTATACATGGTCTTCGCAAGCTCCGCGCTCTGCGTGACGCCATTGCCATGCTGATACAGGGCACCGAGTCCGAGACATCCGTCGGCGCTACCGTTCTTGCAGGCAGCCTCCAACGAAGCACGAGCGCCTTTGGTATCACCCATGCGGTAGCGCATGCGGGCAAGGTGGTAGCAGCCTTGGGCCGACTCGAGCCGGCAGCCGAGCTCGTACATCAGCGAGGCAGCAGGAAGATCCACCATTCCGGTGATGCCCTTCTCGTACATGCGGCCTAGGTTGGCGCAGCCCCGCGCGTTGCGGTCGTTGCAGGCGACCTGGTAGAGCTGCATCGCCATGCGGTGGTCTTGCAACACGGCCCTGCCCTGCTCGTACATCACGCCGAGCACGCTGCAACTGGCCGCATCGCCATCGTCGCAGAGCTCACGGAAGGTCGCGGCGGCATTGGGCAGACTGGCCGGATCCGGCGTCCGCTTCAGCGCGCACTCGACGCACTTCTGCCTGGCCTCGACCAGCTGTCGCTTGGATGCGCAACCGATTATCAGCAAAGCTGCAACGATTACGGACGCTTGGGCCGCGGATAGTAGCAACTTGCCGGCGGACGACCTGGCTCTGAAGATCTGGCACACTAGACCACTCCTTGCATTAATGATCGTTGCCCCAACCCTCCGAAACATTCACGAAAGCTGGATCTTGGCGCTTGCGGCGGCGGAGGTTGCAAGGACTCAAGCGCCGAATCGGCGTACGAACTGCTCGCGTTGCGCGGCGGTTCCAAGCATCACGAGCTCTTGTACAGTGGCGAGCCGCGCGGTGGCCGGTGGGTTGTCGAGCGCTCCGTCTTCGCCTCGGATGGCCACCACGGTGAGCCCGCTGCGTCCCCGGATTTCGCTCGTCTCCAGTGTCAGCCCGGCCAGCTTTTTGGGTACTGCTTCGACGAACAAGTCCACGCCTTCGGCAAGGATCAGCGCGGGCCGATCTTGAATCACGGCAAGCAGCGATTTGGCCCCCACGGCCGTGTAGCTCAACACGAAATCGGCTCCGGCGCGGTTCATCGCTTCGAGGTTACGCTCATGACCGAGGCGGCTGACGATGCGCAGTCGGGGGGCGAGCTTGCGACAATAGACGGTCAGGTAGATGTTGATGGCGTCTTCGTTGGTCGTCAGGATGACGCTGGCGGCGCTGTCGAGCCCAGCCCGCATGATGACGTCTCGATCCGCGGCGTCCCCGCAGACCACCCGATCGGCACGGGTGCGCACGGCGGCGCAGGCCGCTTCGCTCTTTTCCACGACGTTGACCGCAACCCCCCGGGAATGCAGCACGTCCACCGCCGCTCTGCCCACTTTGCCCGCCCCAATGACCAACACCGGTGCGCTGCTCGGTAGCTCGGACGCAAGCTGCGCGTTGAGCGCGCTTAGTTGCGCCTCGGTGCCAAGCACGACGATGACGACGTGGTCCGACAGCAAGGTGCTCGCAGTGGACGGCAGCAGCTTGCCGCGCACCCATGCGCCCACGACGTGGACGCCGGTGCTCTCCCGCAAGCCGCTCTCGGCGACGGTCAGACCTGCCAGGTGCGTGCCGCGCACCGCGAGCTCAGCCAAAACCAGATCTTCGAACGCGCCCACCACGTGCGCCTCGCGCGTTCGGGCTGGGACGCGGTTGGCCAGTTGCTCTCCGAGCCGCCGCTTGAGCGGCACGACAGCGCTGGCGCCCGAAAGCTCCAAAATGTCGATCGACTCGTCTTGCTCGGCGATCGCAGCGATGGGTGTCTCGGGCGCTACTTCCTCGTGGACGGTGATGGCGATGTTGGTGTTGAGGGCGTCGCTCAGGTTGGCAATGACGAGCCGCGCCTGGGCGGCGCGCACGGCTCGAAAGGTGTCGGCAGCGTCGACGTCGGCAGCCACCACACTGATCCCTTCGCTGTGCAAGTCCGCGGCTGCCCGCGGATCCGGCTCGATGACCACGAACTTGATCGCGAGGCGACGCAGGGCACGAATCAAGGTCTGCATCATCTCGTCGTAGCGACAGATCACCACGTGGTCGCTCATGTCCTTCGGCGCTGCGCGCGGCGCCACTGCTCGGGTCTGCGCGTCGAGCCACGGCGCGTAGAAGAACTGGATGAACGCAAAGGGCATCACAATCAGCAGCAACACGATTCCCGAAATGAGAACCAGAATGCTGAACAGTCTGCCGATGTCGGTGTGGAAGGTGATGTCCCCGAAACCGAGGGTGCTCATCACCGTGAGCGTCCAGTAGAAACCAGTGAGCCACGAATGCTGCTGGCCTTCCGCGTAGGCCATGACCACGCGGAAGAGCACCGTGTAGACCATCATCACGCCGAGCAGCAAAAGAAAGAGCTTCAGCAACGCGCGCATGTTGCGGCGCGATTGGCCCTTGCGGAGCAAGTAGCTCAGCTGCGTGCCAATGATCTTCATCGCCCCCTACGCTTTCCTAGGCGATGCCCAGCTGCTGGTGGACTTGCGCCACATCCGCGGCCGGGATGCGCAGGATGAGGGGCAGCGCGCGTACGTAGATCTGCTCGACCTCGCTGTCGCGATCGATGGCCAACAAGGTCACGAGATAGAACTGCTTGGCGAGCTCGAGATCATGGACCTGCCCTAGCAAGAGATTGGGCGCGTGGGGGGCGTTCAGCTCGGCGGTGAGGGCTTGACGCTCGGCCGGTCCCATCCCTGCGCGCTCGGCACCTGCGACGATGTTCTGTTGTTCCTGCTGATCGATGCAGCCGTCGATGTTGGCTGCAGCGATCATGGCCCGGATCAACAGCAACGCTTGTGCTTGCTGCGAGGCCTGTGCTTGCTGTGACGAGACCTGTTGCTGCGGCGGGACTGGCTGCTGATTTGGGACGGGCTGCTGGGCGCCTGCAGCCCATGGGTTGTTACCGGCCGCGGGAGCTTGAGCGGCCCAAGGATTGCCACCAGCTGCGGGGGCAGATGCGCCAAATGGACTCGCTGCTGCCGGAGCGCCTGCGCCAAATGGACTCGTTGCTGCCGGGGCGCCCGCGCCAAACGGACCCGCCGCTGCCGCCGGAGCTGCAGTACCAGCCTGAGCTGCTGCGCCCGCCGGATTGTTTCCACCCTTGAAGTGACGATAGGCGGCGTAGGCAAGCCCGCCTACCGCTGCCACCCCACCTACTTTGGCGGCCGTGCCGAGCACCCCTCCGCCGAGCATTCCACCTGTTGAAGCGTCATCGGGCGAGGACCCGCCGAACAGGGATCCAGCTGCAGAAGAAGCGCCGCCTCCGAGCAGGTTTCCAGCTCCGCTTCTTGCCGCGTTTCCGAGCCCCTGGCTCACCATGTTGCCTAGTAGTCGCTTTGCGTCGAACACAGTGGTCGTCATCCTACTCGAAATTGGGCGGGCGGATGTGTGCCGCACGTGCTCGGACTGTACACGCACAGCAAGACAACATCGCATTGTCGACAACTTAGGGCGGCATGGGACTTGCGACGTGTGGCGCCCATGTGGGCAAAGAACACTCGTCTCCTGATGGCCGTCACCTGTTTCCTGATCGCCGCTTGTTCGGGCGGAGATCCGCAACCAATGGTGGACGACTCAAACCAAGGCACCTCGACACCCAACTGCCCTGCAGGGTTCAAGCAGTGCTCAGCTGGATGCACCTTGGTGAGCCTCGACCCGAACAATTGCGGGGCCTGCGGCGTAGCCTGCGAAGACAATGAAGTCTGCTACGAGGGCGAATGCGTAGTCTCTGGAGCCTGCCCACCTGGACAGAATCTATGCGACGAAACCTGTGCTGATTTGCTGGACGACGACGCGCATTGCGGGACCTGCTTCGAGGCCTGCACAGAGGGCACTTGCTTCGAGGGCAAGTGCGTTGCTTGCGAGCCAGGAAGCTCGGCTTATTGCTACTCGGGAAGCGACAATTCAATCGGCGTGGGCACCTGTCATTCTGGTCTGCAGGTCTGCGAAGCCGACGGCTCTGGCTACGGCCCTTGCATCGGCGAGGTCATTCCGGAGATCGACGACTGCTTCACGCTAGTCAAAGAGAGCTGCGACGCGTCGGCGCCTACTTGTTTTGGACTGCAGAGCGCCAGCACCGGCTTCGGATCGATCGCCCATATCGCCCCGCTCGCGGATGGATCGGTCATCGCTGCAGGCTCGATGAGCATCGGTCAAGTCGACTTTGGTGGCGGTCCAGTGGTCAAGAAACGTTTCATCGTTCGCTTTGGCCCCACCGGCGCTCACGAATGGACCAAGAGCTTCTCCTACGCGATGCCGCAAGCCATTTCGGCCACCGGCCACGTGTTGGTCGCAACCACCACGGAGGCGAGCGTCGACCTCGGCGGCGGCCCTTTGACCGGCATGATCGTGGGGCTGTTCGATCCAACCGGCAAGCACCTCTGGAGCAAGAGCTTCACAGCGCAAAAAGCGTACACCAACTCGGCCAGCTTCGATGCGAACAACAACGTCATCATCGCCGGACGCTTCGAGGGAACGCTCGATCTCGGCGACGGCAACTTGGGCAATGGGCAAGGCTCACTCCAAGACGCCTTCATCGCCAAGCTCGATGTCACTGGAAAGCACATCTGGAGCAAGCGCCTCACCAAGACCGGCCAGGAAGTGCAAATTGTCCGCGTTCGTGCTGAAGCAGGCGGCGACGTCATGGTCGGGCTGACAGCCACCGGCACAATCGACTTCGGCGGTGGTGACTTGGTCTCTCTGGGTAACAACAAGAACGTGCACGACATCTTCTTGGCCAAGCTCAACAGCTCCGGACAGCATCAATGGAGCAAGCGCTTCGGCGACGCGAGCGCCCAAATGGTAACCGACATCGCCCTCGGCCCATCAGGCGACGTGTTCATCACCGGCAAGAGCGAAGGCAACGTCAATTTCGGCGGCGCAACGATAAGCGCGCAGTACTCGCGTCCTTTCAACGCGAGTTTCAGCGCCCAGGGCACGCACAAGTGGAGCCATGGCTATTCCAGCTCCTTCAATTCGATGATCCGCGTATCGCCGGGTGGGGACGTGTACATGGTCGGCCATTTCACCGGAACGCTCGAGCTGGGCTCCACATTGCTCACCGACTCAGGCAAGGCAGATCTGTTCGTGGCCAAGCTCGGCTCCGACGGCAAAGCTACCAGCGCCGATCAATTCGGCGACTACGAGTCGCAAAACATGTACGGGGCAGCCTTCTACCCCGACGGATGGCTCATCGTGACGGGCATCTTCCGAGGCCAGCTCCACTTCGAGTCGCTGTCGATCAAAGCCGGCGACAAGTACTCCATCTTCCTCGCGCAGCCCTACGCCAAGCAGAAGCCAAATTGAGTCCGCGTCAAAACGCAGAATCGTTGTAGACGGGGACCAGCCCCAACCGCCATTCGGGTTCCCGCACGCCGACGCCGACACGGACGCGGACGCCGACGCCGACGCGGACGCGGACACGGACACGGACGCGGACGCGGACGCGGACGCCGACGCGGACGCCGACGCCGACGCCGACGCGGACGCCCCTCCTCCAGTTGGTGCCCCTAGCCATCCCGCCCCTGGGCTTGTCCACGGCATGGTCAGCTGTCCACAGCACTCCGCCCCTATCAATGCTGCCGCCCCCCCCACCCAGTGTGGAAAGGCTCCATTTCCACAGTCACCCAATCGGTTGAGATTGGTCAGCTATGACAACGAGCTTCGCTCCTTTCGGCCTCGATGTGGTTCAGCAGCATCCGGGGCTGGGGACAGCTGGACAGTCCGTGGACAAGCCCGGGAGCGCTTCGTTGGGCGGCCACCATGTTGCGGGGCTTGACCACCGACAGCCCACCTGCCCCCAGCAGTTACGGCGGCGGCGATTTTCATTTTTCATTTTCTTTCTTTCCTTCTTTGCTTTCCCAATGTGGCAGGTGCGGGTGCGCGCTGGCTGTTGCTGGGCTCATGTGGCCGCGGGCGAGCTTCTCGCAGCTCGCGGCGCACTGCTCGTGGTGTGGGCTTGTCGTTCTGGGACGAGCTTGGGGAAACGAGTGCGCATGGCCTCGACGCGGTGCGGACGCGGACACGGACACGGACGCCGACGCCGAAGCGGACACGGACGCCGACGCCGACGCGGGCGGGGATAAACCGGATAAACCCGGATAAACCCGGATAAACCCGGATAAACCCGGATAAACCCGGATAAACCCCGCCCTACTGCCATCCGGTTTCCCGCACGCCGACGCAGACGCGGACCCGGAATGAATCGGACCGGGACGCGGACACGGACGCGGAGTCGAGTCGGACCCGGACGCGGAGTCGGACCCGGACCCGGACGCGGAATCGGACCCGGACGCGGAATCGGACCCGGACGCGGAATC
>CAZRGL010000350.1:0-11782 GCA_964599485.1 uncultured Polyangiaceae bacterium | reverse complement strand
CCACCACTTCGCCGCGAGTGGTGGGAGGTGGTGGACCTACCTCCGCCGAGGCTTCGCAGAGCTCGGCCACCCACAATTGCAGCTGACGGTAAAGAGAGCCGACGGCGACCACGAGCGAGGCTTGCTGCGCCATGCCCTGCAGCTCATCAAGGTGCTCTATGAGCTGGTCCAGGGCGGCGGCTCGATTCGCGCGGGTGACTTCACCGACTTTGGGCCAGCAGGTTTGTTCGGAGCCGATTTGCGGGGCGCTGTCTACCTGCCCGCGCTGTCGCTACCAGATGTCGAGCGGGACGGTGAAGCGCTCGCAGTCATCATCCTCAGCGCCGCCGAGCTCGCCTTGATGCAAGCCTGCGGCCTGATGCGGGTGGTCGCGCGATTGGGTCAAGCCCATCAGTTCTTCCCTTATCCTCCGTGGCTCGACCGGGGCCGCGCCAGTGTGGCGGCCGCCGCCCCCGAACAGACCATTCTCACCAACGTCGCGAGCACCTGGATTGCTGGCACGACGGTCGAGAAGATCGGCGAAGTGGTGACGCTCGAGCTGCCCGCTGCGCAGGCAAGCCAACTGTCTGAACGTCTCGCGCAACTGCCTGCGGGTACCCCTTTCGCGCTACTCGCACTGCCATCACCGCGCTCGACCGCCCCGCTCGTGTGGCGCCCTGGACAAGCCAATCCACAAGCCTACAGCGGTCCCGATGCCAGCATGCAAGCGCTCAGCGGCAACTTCGTTTTGCTCGCCCCGGACCAACCAGCTGACGAAGGACAGCTCATCGAAGACGGCTTCGCGCTGACCTTCACCGCTGAAACGTGGAGCCAAGTGCAAGCCGCACTCCTGGCCGCCAAGCCATTCGACTGCCGAGCCGCAGGGCTCGGACTGCAGCTACGTTGGCGCTGACCTCATCGCTCGTCATCCACGAAGGTAGTAGGGGCGGGGTTTATCCCTGAGAGATCCCCGCCCGGGACGGCGGGGGAGTCTCGGGCGGTTTATGCCTCGGCATCGCTCAACGTAGCTCGATCTGCGCTTCGTGGCGGATATCTGGTCCCGTCACGACGAGTCGATAGTGCCCGGGCTGTAGCTTGCCTTGCTTGAATATCCGGTCGACGGGCCATGGAGGGCCGGCGCTCAGATCGTAGAAGGGCTTGCCCGTATCGATGACGATCGAGCTGCTCTGTCCCGCAGTGATGACAACCCAGTACGCACTGATGATCCCCGCCGTGCAAGGTCGTGGCACTTCAGCAGGCAGCTGGGGCGACCAGATCGCGGCGCCGCTGTCGACCAGACGCAGCCCCCAGCGAAAGACGTCGCAACCGCTCATCCCACCAGGGTGCAAGTACCGATAATCCTCAGTGTCGATGTTGCGAAGCTGCAGCACGATCTCGCCTCCGAGCCGTGCCTTCTTGGGCGCCTCGAGCTTGGTCCGGACTTTGGTGTTCGCCTGCTTGGTTGGGTTCTCGGGCGGCGGGGGCGTCGGCGCAGCGCTGGGCAAGGCCGTGGACTGCAGGACCGTGGACGCCGAGGCACTGCTCGAAGCTGGTGTAGAGGTTTGCGCACTGGTTGGCGCACTGGTTGGAGCACTGGTTGGAACACCGGTTTGCGCACTGGTTGTCGTCGCCGCGCGGCTCACCTCGCCAGCAGGCGTCGACGAGCAGGCAAGAGCCAGCACGGTTGCGAGCGGAGCAAAACTGCGCAGCGGTGAAACCATGTGATTCAGCGTAGCTCGATCTGCTCGTCGTGTCGGATACCTGGACCGTTGACGGTGACCTTGTAGAGGCCAGGCTCGAGCGCTTTGCCTTCCCAACGCTTCTTCATCGCCCACGGAGGACCGCCGCTGACATCGTAGAAGACGCGACCAGTATTGAGCCTGATGTGCATCGCCTCTCCAGCGGGAATGACGATCCACGAGGGGGGAACCATGACCGTCGTACAAGCGCGCGGCGCATCAAAGGGGATCTCCTGTGCCCACATCGTTCCGCTGGCGTCGGTCAAGCGCAGATTCCAGCGAAACGCGGCGCAGCCACTGGTGCCTCCTGGATGCAAGTAGCGATAGTCTTGGCTGTCGGTGTTGCGAAGCCGCAGCACGACCTTGCTGCCTATTTGAACCAACTTGGGCACCTCGAGCTTGGTCGATACGTTGGTGTTCGGCCCCTTGTTCTGCGGCGCCGGCGGCGTGACCGAAGGCGCCGCGGTGGCTGTGCTGGGCGGCGGCGTCGCAGTGGCTGTTTCGGTCGTGGTCGGGCTCGCGGTTGGCGCTGGGCTGGTCGCCAAAGCGGCACTTTTGGGGCTCGAAGAGCACGCTAGCGCCACGACGGTGAGAAGAGGTGACAGCATCCGTAGCGGTTGGTTCATGAGTCAGTCCCGGTTTGATGGACAGGGAGAAACAACGCGCCCCGAGCCCGACAGCTTACACAGAAACCCAACAGCTTCGCTGGAGCTCAGCAAGCGCCTTGGCAGTTGTTGTACGCGCACTCACGCACAGCATCGACGCCCGGCTTGCCGTCTGGCCATTTGTTGTGGCACTGCTGCAAGCAACCCGTATCGAAAGCCGGGCACTCATTCATGCAGTCGGCTAGCTCCCGGCAAGGCGTGAAGCCGTAGCATTTGTTGAGCTGCTCAGCACAGTTCTCGTAGATGCAGATTTCGCAGTTGCTGTAGCTCGTGGTCCCGCCGCAAGGCTCGACACAGACTGTCGACTGGCAGTTCAACATCAACAGCAAATCAGAGATACCATCGGAGTGCGCTCCCAGGCATTGATTGACACAATCTTCGCTGTCGCCGCACTTGGAGAGGCAGTCAGCGAGCGCCAAACAAGCCGGATTGCCAAAACATCCCTGATGACGTTCGGGACAATGGCTGGCGGTGCACTCGTCGCAGGGATCTGTTGGCTCCTGCCCCCCCTGCCCATTGCCACCTTGACCGGTGCTGGTCGTCGGATTGTTCGTCATGCTGCTCGTCGTTGCTTGTCCGCCCTGCCCATTGCTCGATGACGAAGTGGCCGTCCCGCCGGTGTTCCCCGAGCCGAACACGAAGCTGTCGCCACAGCCGCTCCCGATAGTGAGTGGCAGCATCACTGCAGCAGCGGCGCAAACAAGGTATTTCGAAGTCATTTCAATACACATCATACACGCCCGCCAACCATGTGCAGCTGTGATGGTGCGCGTACTGAGAAGACGTGACATCATCCAAGGCGAGCGAGCAAGCAAGCTCGCTTCTCATCGGAGAGACAACCATGCGTAGCACATTCACCATGTTGTTGGCCCTAGCCGCCCTCGTCGCCATGCCGAGCCCAGGACAGACTTGCCCTGCCAGTTACGTCAATTCCCTTGGCGCGAAGGTCACGACCACCGGCGTCAACGCCAAAGCGCGCAGCGTCGTGGATGCATACTTGACGGCAAGCGGTCTCGAACGAAGCTCGAGGGCTGGTATCGCAGCCATTCCCTACATTGCAGGGCTGAGCTTGACAGACGGCCGCATCTACGAATACGAGCGCGGCCGCGCATTCAAAGGTGCCATGGGTTGTGGGAAACGCGCGGCGAAGAGGAGCGCCGGTAATGGCAAGGGCTACATCGTCATCATTCCGACGAACAACACCACAGCCAAATGGGCATCAGCCGACCGCCGCGCGGACTGCACCGCCGGACCGAAGCTGCGCTACGGAGCGTCGTCGGTGACTATGAAAGCAGCCCGTGGCTTGGCTCGCCTCCGCGTCGGCAAGACGCAGGTCAGCAAGGTACGGTGGGCTATCCTGCATCCGCAGAAGCGTCGCGTCGTGGTCGCTGGCAAAGGTGGCGTGCGGACCTTCAAGTCTGCCGCGAACGTTGGGCTGCTCGCCGCCCAAGCCGTCGTGCTCGTCATCGAGAACAAGACCTCGCTCGAGCAGCTGCGCCAAACGCTGCAAGCTCAGCTCCGCTAGCTTCGGCCCAAAGGTGCTACGGACTCGCGCCCCTCGCCCGCCCAAAACCGCTCGGCAGAAGAGTGATGCTTGGGGCGCTAGCTCTTGGATCGCGCAATTTTGCCGCCCACGTGCAGACCGAGAGCGTAGATGCTCAGCTGTGGGGGGATGCCGATCGAGGTCGGGAACAGCGAGCCGTCGGCGATCCACAATCCCTGAAGATGGTGGTGCTTGCCGTCGCTGCCGACTGCCGCTTTTGCCGGGTCGTCACCCATCGGTACTGAGGACATGGGGTGCACGGCGGTGATGTCAGTCTCGCCGCGCTGCAGATCGAGCTGCAGCAGGTCATCGAAGTTGTCAGCTGGACGATAGCTGCGCGGCTTGCGGGTGGGCACGATGATCTCGCGCGCGCCCGCCGCTACCAGCAGCTTGGCACAAGCCCACAAACCGCGTGCGAGCTGCTCCCGATCGGATCGATCGGGCCAGTAGTCGATGCTCAAGCCGAGATCGCCATTGGGCTCGACACTGCCCTGGGTATGGTCGTGGATCATGGCGCTGAACACGCCCAGATGTGGATAGGACTCCATGATGCGACGATGGGCAGCGCCATGGCCTGGCACCATCGAGGCGCTGCCGACGGGGTGAGCGAAAGCCGGCACAATCCAAATGCGGCGCTTGTCACCAGCGGCGGGATCGAGCTCGAGCCATTCGGTGCATTCATAGGTCTGGGGCACGCCCCGCCACGCCTCGATACGCTGGTCGAACAGGCCAGCGACCATGACCCCTGGGTGGATTCGCAAGCTATGACCGACACCTCGAGCCGGATCAGGAGCGCCCGAGCGCTTGAGCAGGGCGGGCGTACCGGTGCCAGAAGCCGACAAACAGATCTTCGACGCCTCGATGTGAATCTCGCCGAGCGGCTTGCGGGTGCGCGCATCGAGAGCCACAGCCTCCACGCCGCTGGCGCGCTTGCCGTCATGCACGATCTTGACCGCTTGGCAGAGACTGAGGATCTCGGTCCCCGCCTTGACGGCGCGGGGGATCACGACCTTAGCCGCGTTGTTCTTGCCGTCGTAGGCGCAGCCGACCTCGCAGAAGCCGCTTTGCGCGCAACCGGTGCGGTTGTGTTTGAGAACCGCGCCGCGCCAGCCCAGTTTCTTGCAGGCTTTCGCCATCAAGCGGTTGTGCAGGTTGACCCGGTCGGCAGGGACCTCTTCCACGCTCAAGAGCTTCTCGACCTGGCCGTAAAGCTTGTCCCATACCGCAGGCCCGAGATGCTCGAGCTTGCGCTCCTTGTCCCAGTGCGCGCGGATCGAAGCCGGAATGCGTTTGCACAAGTTGATGTTGTGCAGCGTGGAGCCGCCGACGCCGTGGCCCTGGTGGATCCGCACGGCGCGATCCTTCGTGCTTCGGCCGCCAGCGTCCCAATACAGACGCGGGAACATCTGCTCCTCGCGCTGCGACATGTCCGTCGGCGCCAAGAATTCGCCGGCCTCGAGCAGAACGACTTTCAGGCCAGCCTCCGCGGCGGCCATCGCCACCATCGAGCCGCCCGCGCCCGAGCCGACTACGCACAGATCGGCCCGCATACGCAAAGGCAACTGCAAGCTGCTGCTGTCGTAGATCATGACTTGCTTGCTCCGCGGGGAACTGCGCCCGGTTTGGCCTTGAGCTGCTCGTAACCAGGCACCCGCATACGCTCCTCGCCAACCAATGGTCCTTCGTAGCCGAGCGCCTGCCAGCTGCTGGACTGCTGATAGAAGCCGAGCATGCACAGATCCCGCACAGCTCGGTAGATCTGCTCACGCAGCCCGCCGCCAGCGGCCAAGCCCGCCAACAAGCGCTCGCGATCGGCCACCGGTAGCCGACTGAAACGCGACACGCAACCACCCATCAGGGTAGCCTGCTCCAACACCCCTAAGGCCAAATGGAGCTCACGCTGCACCCCCGGCGGCATCGTCAGCAGATAGCGATCCACTCCGCTCGGGATCTGCGCAAGCTGATCGGCACTGGCTACTTTGCCCAGCACCGCTTCGCCCACCGCGGTCAGGACTTGGGCCTCCCAGTCGGCCAGCACAGCACCGCGAAAACCCGCCGGCGCCTGGTAGCCGGTCATGCGCCAAATCGCGGTCAGTCCCGCAGCGCCTGCAGCGCCAAGAAGGACCCGCCGGCGCCTGACCGCACGACGTTTACGCACGGGGTCCTGCTCGAGCGCCAGCCGTGCGGCCAGCTTCTTCGGCAAGCGCTCCCGCCAGCCATCTCGCTCGGGCAACTCGGCGTCCCGGCGGGTGTTCCAGAAAAGCACCCGCCCGCCAGCCGCAGGCAAACCAGCGAGCAGCGCAGCCATGGCCTTGCCCGTGTACAGCGGCTCGAGCAAAACACCGTGCTCGCGCAGCTTGCTACATGCTTGGACGGAGCCCGCGGTGGCGATGCCGTAGCCGCGACCGAGTTGATTGCGCACCAAGCGGATGGCCACCGGCTCGACGTCTGCTGCGTCCGCCAAGCCCGATTGCCTCAAATGCGCTGCAAGCCCGCGCTCCATCGCAGCGAGACGACGGCGCGATGACACCAACCGCTCCACCGCCGAAACAGCAACGAGCTCGCAATCGATCCCCGCGAGGGCGAAACCATGGGCCAACCCGACCGCAGTGCCACCACTTCCTAGAGCAACCACCACCCGTTCGGGCGGGGGCAAGTCCTCGGCCTCTAGCTGCTCGGCGAGCTCGAGCGCAGCGCGCACGATGCCCACCATCGAACGAGCGGTGGTGGCACCAGGCGGCAGCACCACCAGCTCACCCAGTTTCCCGCCGGTGATGAGCTGAGGCCGGCGCAGCACCATACCGACACGGCTGGAATAGTAGCGCAGCTGCACCGGACCACTGGCTACGTAGGCGAGGTTGTCGATGACACCATCGCTGATCGGCTCCCAGAAGGTGTGCGCTTCGAGCTGGCGATCGAGTCGCTCGGCAGCGGCCGTAACAGCCACCAAGTTGCCTGAGCCAATCGCACCCACCGCCGCCCAACCTGGCGCTTCTGAAAAAGGTGCTTGCGCCAGCAGGTAGTCGAGCTTGCGCGGCTTGCTACCACCATGCAGCACGGGCAACTTGTCGTCGCGCTTGATGAGCAGCGACTCGAGCTTCAGCTCGGCGGCGAGCTCAGCGAGAACGGTCAGCTCGGTTGGCTCCTCGACGAGTCCCAATCTCGGTATTTCGTCGAGCTCGCTCAGCTGCCAGCGCCGACCCATCAGCCCTACCTTTTCTTCAGGGTGTTCTTGAGCCTGTTCTTGTTTTTGCTCTTGCTCTTGCTCGTGCTCGGGTTGTTCGTGCGCCCGACGATCAGGTGGCCAATCGAGTAATGGCGGTCTCCACCGAGAGGCTGTACGCGCACTGCGCGGACCTTGCGAATGGGCGGATCGATCTTCTGTTGGTAGCGGGCCAACCCCTTGAAGCCTTGATCCATCTTCGGGCCGACGATGACGTCCCTGGTCTCTTTTTGACCATAGAAAATGACCTGATATTGGTCATTGTGATCGGCGGTGATGTCCAGTGAGCCGATGGTCCGGAGTGGCGACAGCTCCATCTCCAGTATCTCATCGCCGAAGATGATGGTGTTGCCAGGCTTGTCCCAATCGGTGCGTTCACGAACCGTCTTTTTCAGCGAGGCTTCGGTGTGGCGCAGCACCTTCTTGGGTAGATAGCGAACGATCAGCTCGAACTTGGGCAAATAATAGAAGGCCGCCATACCCACGAAAGTCATGCCCATGAGCGCGCCGATGCGCCCCAAGAGCAAGCGCTTTTCGCGGAATCGCTCGACCGCCAAGGTGTAAGCCAAGCACCAAGCGATCAGCACCGGGTAGACCATGCGGAAGTCGTTGTGGTGGGCGGCAGGCACCATTCCTTTGAAGGTGATGTGGCCCGCGAGCACAGTCACTGTGGTGGCTATTGGCACTACATAGCGTTTCGCCCCTCCACGTCTGACCGTCAGTGCGGCGGCGATGCAATAGATGAGCATGGCCAGCAGCAGGAAATTCATCACCTCAGCCATGCGCCGATTGAAGCGATACGACGTTTCGACGTCAGCCACTGTGTTGTGAGTGGCAAACAGGCTCGATTTGAGCAGGTGGTTCCAATAGTACTGCCGACCCGAGCCATCGAGGCGCGCCATGATGTAGGGCTCGCGCAAGAAGCTCTCGACGTCGAAGTAGAGGTAGTTGAACGGCTCGTTGCCAACGAAATCGCGTGGGTGGATGGTGTACGCAGTACCGAAGGTCTTGTGGCTCAGATCGGTATCATCAGCCATTCCGCGCATGAGCGCGAAGGTGCCGCACAAAGCTGCGCTGACCACCAGCACCGGCGCGATCCGACCTACCTGTCTCAAGCGCTTTCGCTCGAAGACCACGCGATACGCCCCCACCAAGCCGATGGCGGCGATCACCAGATAGCCGCTCGATTTGCTGAGGACGGCAAGCACACCAAATGCCGCCGCAAGCCACAAATCACGCCAGCGATCGTCTTGATACCAGCAAACGAGGAAATAGAACGCAATCCCCATGGCGGTCGACAGCAGCACGTCGTTGTGCAGCCGAACCGAGTTGAGGATGGTGTAGGGCCAGAACGCGATCAGCGCGGTGCCAAGCGCGACGACTGATCGCTTCGGACTGAAACGCTTGATGGTCAGCGCACCAAAAAGCACAAACAAGAAACTCAACAACAAGGAGAAAGCCTGAACAGCGCGCTCCGGTTGCTTGACGAGCTTGCTCAGCTGCGCGAAGCGAAAAATGGCAGCGGTGATGCCATAGTAGGCCGGCGGGTGATGGCACACGAAGCAGGTATCGCGATTGGGCAACTCCCGCTTTTCTACGATGTGCTTGATGTATTTGAGGTGCGAAGGACCGTCGTGGTTGCGCTCGCCGAACGAGGTGTAGCCGAAATAGGCGTAGTACAGCACCAAGGCGAGACCGATGACTGCGATGGTGGTGTAGCTGAGCTTGAGCCGTCGCATCAAGACCAGCGCAAACACCAATGCAGGCAGCGCAAACAACAGGTCGTGCACCCATGGACCGCCGCGGGTAAAACGCAGCGCAATGGCCGCACCGAGCATGACGGCGATGCAACCGAGCATCACGAGGGTGCTGGCGCTCATCAGCGGAGCGCTGGGGCGGGGAGCTTGGCTATCCGACGTCAACTCGCGAGGTCTTTTCGATGCAAGGCCGCGCGTGAGAGCGAAGACCAGCTCTTGGCAGCGCGGTAGGGTTCATTTCAAGCTGGCGCCGAAGCGCCTTGGCGGCGAGCCTAGCACGATATTCGGGACGGACGCCTCGCACGTCCAACACCCGGCCATCATGTGAGCAACCTGACCACCTTTGCCTACCTGGCCCGCAACTGCTCGAGGATGAAATCCCGCCGTGGACCCGTGCTCAAACCAGCCTCTCAGGGGCAGATCTTGGCCTGATAGCTGCTCGCTGGATCGGGCAACAACGGGCCATCGTCGACGCCGGCCACGCCGAAGGACTCCGGATGTCCGAGCTCCACATCCATGGTGCTGTCATCGATGTGCTTGATGGTGACCGAGCCTTTCGCGTAACTGCCAAGCCCAGCGGTGCATGCGTAGGGCGTTCCCCCGCCTATCTGGGCGAAGAAGTCAGCGTTCTTCGACTCGGAGGTGATGGTGGTCACGGCGTTCGGATATTGCAGGTGTGGCTGTATGACGACGTGGATTTGCCAGATGTCCAGCAAGCACTCGGGATCGTCGACCAAGGGTGTCGCCAAGAAAGGATCGGAGCAGTCACGCCCGGGGTCTGAGATCAACAAGTGGAGCGTGTCCGGGTGGGCTCCAGTGCCGACGCTCAGTTGTGATTCGTAGACCGCCAAGGCGTTTTCATGTTGCATCGCTGGCGCGCCGTTCTTCCCCCTCAAATCGATGACCTCGCCCTCGCAACCAAGACAGCAAAACATCGACACGAGGCAACCGCATGCGACCAAGACTCGTCTCATCGTCAAATCCTCCCCATTCACTGCGCCATGTGCTGTGGCCATCTACTCTGTTGCCGCAGCTGCTGAGTACGGATCACAAAACTGACGATTAGACTGCAGCGCGAAGAAGGTACGACTTGTTCTATCGCTATAGAATGGCTGAGCCATTGCCCAGCGCCATGGGCTGGCATTGTCTTTGTTGCTCGCCGATATCGACCATTTCAAGCGCGTCAACGATAGCTATGGTCATCCAGTTAGCCACCTCGCCCCGATCTCTTCTGGAGATCGAGTAGTCTGCACCGATGCCCGAGATCATCACGCGGCTGGCGCGCCGTCTGCGGCAATTCGGCCTCGACATAGCTCACCCGTTCACCGCGGTAGGTCTCGAGACTTTTACCTTCGAGACCTTTGGACGCGACCGAGCTCTTGCCGTGCTCGTCGCCAACACCAAGGCGATCTGGCCCCATGTAGTCTCGAGGGCAGCGCAGCCGGGACGTGGTTCTGCTGCAGACCACCCAGTCGACACACTGGTCACTTCCGCGGTGCGTGCTGCCCTTGCTGAGGAGGCACTCGAACATCGTGTCTGGTGGGCCCATGAGCTGCTCGAGCCGCTACCCATTCAGCGCATCGCGATGGAGGCGGGGTTGGCTCATTTGGCGCCCTGTCATCTGAGCATTCATCCGCTTCACGGACCGTGGATCGCGCTGCGCGCCGTGATCGTCTTGGACACCGATGGACCAACCGAGGGCTCGCCAGCGCCCGACCCTTGCACCACTTGCGACAAACCTTGCACGGAGGCCCTCGAAGGGGCGCTCAGCGCCGGCAGGCTCGAGGAGCAATGGCGCGACTGGCTGGCAATACGAGACGCATGTCCCATCGGCCGCTCCTCCCGCTACGGCGAGCATCAACTGCGCTACCACTACGCCAAAGATCCCACCGCCCTGAAATTGGATGAGAACAGCTGAACCACCGATGCGAAGCGATTGTACTGCGACAATCTGAGCGAGCCTGTCTCCTATACGTAGCGCTGCTGCAAAGGGGCGCGCCCAGGAGGTTGGTTCGTGAGGTGCTATCAAACGCTCGTCTTTTTGTGGATGGCTGGTTTTGGGGTCAGCCACGGCTGCGGAGGATCTGTCGAATCGGGCCATTCGGCGTGCGGCTCAGCAAGCCAATGTCCAACTGCTGCGTGCGCGGACGGTGGCTGCCAACGACCAACTTGCACCGATCTGACGCAAAACGGCGACGAAACCGACTTGGACTGTGGTGGGGAAAGCTGCCCGGCCTGTGCCAACGGCGAGGACTGCTTGCAGAACATCGATTGTGACAGCGGCTTCTGTGATCCGAGCGCTACCACCGACGCTGGCGGCAGTGACGGCGCAGGCGGCACGAGCAGTGCAGCGCCGGGCCTGTGCGCTCCCTGTACGATGCACGAACAATGCGACGGTGGCGCTCATTGCGACTTCGACGCGGGCGCATGCGTCCCGTACAAGAGCCTGGGGGATGGGTGTAGCTCCGAGGACGAGTGCGGCTCCGGTCACTGCAGCGACGGATTCTGCTGCGACGCAGCATGCGAGCAGACGTGCGCATCGTGCGCACTGGCGGACACCGGGCTCGGCAACGGAACTTGTGCGGCGGTGACGGCCGGCACCGATCCTGCGAGCGAGTGCTTCGCCAACACGGAGGCTTGCCTCGCTGAGCACTGCTCAGGCACAGTGGGTCATTGCGCACCGCTCGATGCCGGTACGGTCTGCCGCAGCGGCTCTGGTGACTCGTGCGATCCTGACGAAACGTGCAGCGGCTCGGCCGGCCAGCCTTGCCCGCCCGACGACGTCACGACAGCTGGCACGGTGTGCCGCAGCGGCTCCGGCGACTCGTGCGATCCTGACGAAACGTGCAGCGGCTCGGCCGGCCAGCCTTGCCCGC
>CAZRGL010000349.1:0-11804 GCA_964599485.1 uncultured Polyangiaceae bacterium | reverse complement strand
GGCTCGAGGAGCTAGGCGTCGAGCTAGACGACAAGGGCTTCATCGCCACCGACGACCGCTGCCAGAGCAACGTGGAGGGGATCTATGCGATCGGAGACGTCAGCGGACCGCCACTGCTCGCCCACAAGGCGACGAAAGAGGGTGAGCTGGTCGCCGAGGTCATCGCTGGCCAAGATGTCAGCAAGCATTGGAAAGCGATGCCGGGGGCCACGTTCACCGATCCCGAAATTGCAGGTGTCGGCTTGACCGCTCAGTCCGCCGAAGACAAAGGCTTGTCGATCAAGATCGGCAAGTTCCCCTTTGCGGCGCTCGGCAAAGCGCTGGCCATGGACCACGCCGAAGGCTTCGTCAAGGTCATCGCCGACGCTGACAGCGGTCGCGTCCTTGGCGTGCACATCGTCGGGCCCGAAGCGAGCACGATGATCAGCGAGGCGGTGCTGTCGCTCGAGCTCGGCGCCACCGTGGAGCAAGTAATGAGCGCTGTGCACCCGCACCCCACCTTGTCGGAGGCCTACATGGAGGCAGCGGCCAACGTGCTCAAGCAGGCCATCCACATTCTGAACCATCGAGCGGTCCGTAGCGCGCGCTCTAGCGCTTGGGAGCGTTGGGGCGATGGGTTCCGGGCGCTGGTGACCAACCACGATCGGGCTTGGCGCCACTTGGATGTTTGCGCGGCGGCGCAGGCGGAGGCGTCCACAGCGCTGGATCGCCGGGCGCACTGGGGGCCACGCTGACATCAGCCGCCGCTTTGCAGCAGCGGAAGGAAATGAAGTAGTACGACCAATGGGCCACGTGGCTGGTGGTAATGGGCCGGCAGGCGTTGCGTACATGACCCCAAGCGCCGCCTTTCAGGCCTGCCCATTTGCCCTTGCCGCGCTTGTACTCAGTCATCACCCACTCGTCGAAATTGCCCGTCAGATCGTAGACGCCGAAGCCGCTCTTGCAGCTCTCCATGGTGCCGCTCAACACGCTCTGATCGAGCCGCAACAGCTCGGGTCCCCGGATCCGATCACGGCGGTCGTGGGCTTTCTTGAGCGAAGGATGGATGTAGGGGTTGTCGATGTTGCAATGCTTGCTGCTGCGACTGTAGCCGTAGGGAAACGGTAGCTTGTCGGGGCCCTCACAAGCCGCGGTCCATTCGCTTTCCCAGCACATTCGCTTGCCTTGCTCTGCGCACAATGCCGCGGCGTCGTAGGCGCTCACCATCACCGGGGGATGGGCTCCACGTTTGCTGGGGTACTCGAATCGGTCGATACAGAAACGCTGACGGCGTTTGGGCACCGCACACTTCTGGCCAGGGCTGAACTTGTGGCACAAGGTCAGGTTGTTCGGCTCGTTGCGTGAGCGTTTCTGACAGCGCAAGCCTACTTTGGCGTAGCGCGTGTCGGGACAGTGCACCGTGTCGACCAGTGCCATGTCGTCGGGACATGCCGCTTTGTCGACGACGGGCGCGCTGGTCGTGGCCGCAGCGGTCGTCGAGGTCATGGACGCAGAGGACGACGGCGTCGAGCTGACTATGGCTGGGGAAGTCGAGGTGGCCGAAACAGGCAGCGGTAAGGGCGAAGGATCGATGGCGGCAGGAGCGCACGCCAGCGCCGCAAGGGCTCCGGTCAACAGAGCGACACAGGTGGTTTTGGGCAGGTTCATCGCAGTGGCGGCTCAACAGCTTTGTAGCACATGGCGCTACAGCTCAGCTGGCCTACCGGATTGCCGGGATCAGAGACCGATCCGAGCCAACATCGCCGCGACAGCTGTGGTACAGCTCCGGCAAGACCATGAAGCTGCACGAATACCAGGCGAAACAGATCTTTGCACGCCACGGCGTGCCCATCCCAATCGGCAAGGTCGTCTTCGACGCAGATCGCATCGAAGCCAGCACCAAAGAGCTGCTCGACGAGACGGGTGGCGAGGTGGTGGTGGTCAAGGCGCAGATCCATGCCGGCGGACGCGGCAAAGGAGGCGGCGTCAAGGTCGTCAAAGGCGGCGTCGGGGAGGTAGGCAAAGTTGCCCGCGAGATCCTCGGCATGCAGCTGGTGACCAAACAGACCGGCCCCGCAGGACAGAAGGTGCGACGCATCTATCTGGAGCAAGGTCTGGATATCGCCCGCGAGCTCTACCTGGCCATCTTGGTCGACCGCGAGACGCGTCGCGTTGCAATCATCGCCTCTACCGAGGGCGGAATGGACATCGAAGAGGTCGCCGCCGAGCAGCCCGACAAGATCTCCACCACCTTCATCGATCCGCTGCTCGGCCTCGCTCCGTTCCAGGCGCGCCAAGTCGCGTTCAAGCTCGGACTGCGTGAAAAGAAGACCATGCGCGCGTTCAGCAAGCTGCTGAGCGGTCTGTACGACTGCTTCATCAAGGAGGACGCCACCCTGGCCGAGGTCAACCCACTGGTGGTGACCGGCGATGGCGACGTGGTCGCCCTCGACGCCAAGATGAGCGTCGATGACAGCGCCAGCTTCCGGCACCGCGAATGGCCCGAGCTGCGCGACGTCGAAGAAGAGGACGCCGTCGAGGTGGAAGCCAAGCGGGCCGGTCTGTCGTACGTGTCGCTCGACGGCAACATCGGCTGTCTGGTCAATGGCGCAGGGCTGGCGATGTCGACCATGGACATCATCAAGCACTACGGCGGCGAGCCGGCGAACTTCCTCGACGTGGGCGGCAGCGCCAACGAAGAGCAGGTCACGACGGCGTTCGAGATGATCCTCAAGAGCGACAAGGTCCAGGGGATCTTCGTCAATATCTTTGGCGGCATCATGCAGTGCGACATCATTGCTGAAGGTGTGGTCGCCGCCACCAAGAAGCTCGGGCTCAAAGTGCCACTCGTGGTGCGGCTCGAGGGCAATCGGGTGACCAAAGGCAAACAGATCCTCGAAGAGAGCGGCCTGACCATTCAGTCGGCCAGCTCAATGGCTGATGGGGCTGAGAAGATCGTAGCGGCGGTGAGCAAATGAGCATCCTGGTCAACAAAGACACCAAAGTCGTCATTCAAGGCATCACCGGCTCGTTCGGCTCCTTGCACGCCCGTGGCTGCATCGAGTACGGAACGAAGATCGTCGGCGGCGCCGTACCTGGTCGCGGCGGCGAGAAGTTCGACGACCTGCCCGTATTCGATACGGTGGCCGAAGCGGTCGCCGAGACCGGCGCAACTGTGTCGTGCATCTTCGTGCCGGCCCCCTTCGCCGCAGACGCCATCTGTGAAGCGGTCGACGCCGGCGTCGAGCTGTGCGTGTGCATCACCGAGGGCGTTCCGGTGCTCGATATGGTCCGCACACGGCGCTACGTGGACAGCAGCAACACGACGCTGCTCGGCCCCAACTGCCCCGGCGTCATCACGCCCGGCGAATGCAAGATCGGCATCATGCCAGGAGCCATTCACAAGCCTGGCCGAGTCGGTGTGCTTTCCCGCTCGGGCACGCTCACCTACGAAGCGGTTGGCCAGCTGTCGGCCCTCGACATCGGCCAGTCGACCTGCGTGGGCATTGGCGGCGATCCGGTCGCGGGCATGGACTTCATCGACACGCTCAAGTTGTTCGACGACGACCCGGACACCGATGCAGTCGTGATGATCGGCGAAATCGGCGGCACGGCCGAAGAAGCCGCCGCAGAATGGATCGCTGCAAACATGAGCAAGCCCGTCGCCGCCTTCATCGCGGGCGCGACAGCTCCGGCTGGCAAACGCATGGGCCACGCTGGCGCCATCATCGCCGGAGGCAAAGGGACGGCCGCAGCCAAGCAAGCCGCGCTCAAGGAAGCTGGCATCGCAGTGGCTGCCACGCCCGCCGAGATGGGTGTCACCTTACAAGCGCTGCTGTCGTGAGCGGCTCCAACGGCAAGGCCGCGTCAAAGAAAACGAGCGGGATCACGCCGCCGTCGGCTGATGCGGTCGTTGCAAATCCCGACGATCCCATCGGGCATGCGTCGCCAGCTCAGGTGCTCGAGCTGGCGGCCGCCTGCGTGCGTTTCGTGGCCACGCAACTGAAGATCGAGCCTGACTTCACACCCGAGACCCTCTCGTTGCTCGACCACTACGTGGCCACTTCGCGCGAGGCGGTAGCCGAGAGGCCCGAGTCCTTGCCGCTGACAGCCCACGCGGTGGGCGCCTACATCGGCGAGGTCGCCAAGCGTCACCACCCGTGTTGGTGGCGCATCGACAATAGCGATCCGGGAGCCTGGCGACTCGAATTCGAGCCGGTGCTGCTGTCGTTCTACCCCATCCAGGTGGCCTACAACCTGCTCACCCTCGATGCGGACGAAGAGGCCTTCAGCGGCTTCGAGATGCGTGAGGCAGACCGAGAGCTGGTCGTCGCCCGCCTCAGTGAGCTGCCGCCCGTATCGGAAGAGGAGTACTACTCGCCCACCGCCAGGCTCGAGGCCCTCGACATAGCCGTCGAGGCGTTGATCGCCAATCAGTTGGCCGATCCTTTCGCCAAACGAGGCTATCGCCCCGAAGATTATCTCTGAGCGGCCAACTGAGACGCGAGCCTCCCAAAGCGTTTCTTGCTCGCCACCCCGGGCGCGGCTGATGCTAGAGTCAGACTGTGATCTACGTCTTCTTCGCGTTGCTCGCCGGATTGGCCTGGGCCCTCTGCTTCATTCTGCAGTGGTCTTGGTGGATAGCATTGATCGCCACCGGTGTTCTGCTGCTATTGGCCATCTTCTTCGGCCTCTTCAAGTTCATTCGCGCCCGCCGCGCTGGAGCTGCACTCGAGAATGCCATCGCCGAGCAGGGCCGACAGCAGGCCATGAACGCGGCGCCCGAGCGGCGCGCCGAGATTCAGGCGTTGCAGAAGCAGATTCAGGATGGCATCAGCGCGCTGAAGTCATCCAAGCTGGCCGGCAAGAACCGCGGCGGCTCTGCCCTGTATGCCCTGCCCTGGTACGCAATCGTCGGTCCGCCTGGCGCGGGCAAGACCACCGCTCTGAAGCACTCTGGCCTGGTCTTTCCATACGCTGACGATGCCGTGCGCGGCGTGGGCGGTACGCGCAACTGCGATTGGTGGTTCACCAATGACGCCATCTTGCTCGACACGGCTGGCCGCTACGCCACCGAGCACTCCGATCAACAGGAGTGGCTGGCATTCCTCGACATGCTCCGCAAGTACCGCCCCGACAAACCGCTCAACGGTTTGATCATCGCGGTAAGCGTCACGGACATCATCGACGCCAGTGATGCCCAAGTCGAAGAGATGGGCAAGAAGCTGCGCGCCCGCATCGACGAGGTGATGACCAAGTTGCGAATGACCCTGCCGGTCTATTTCTTGGTCACCAAGTGCGACTTGATCGCCGGTTTCACCGAGTTCTTCGGCGATCTACGAAGGAGCGAACGCGCCCAGGCTTGGGGAGCGACCTTGATGCTCAAGGAGAACAAGAACGACCCAGGCGGCTTGTTCGCGCGAGAATTCGATACCCTCGTCCAACAAATCCACGCCCGCTCGATGAAGCGCCTCGCCTTCGAACGCAACCGCGAAGCACGCGAAGCCATCTACCAATTCCCGCTCGAGTTCGCGGGCATCAAACGCAACCTTCAAGATCTGCTCACTCAGGTCTTCATGGTCAACGCGTTCCAGGGCACGCCCACATTCCGCGGGGTGTACTTCACCAGCGGCACCCAAGAAGGCACACCGCTCAACCGCGTGCTGCAACGGATGGGCCAAGCGATGGGGATTCAACCCACCCAGCACAGCTCCCAGCCCAAGGTCGAGTCCAAGAGCTACTTCCTGCACGATGTGTTCACCAAGGTGATGTTCCCGGACGCGGACATCGCGGCCCGCAGCGCCGCTGAGGTCCGGCGCAAGAAGCTGGTGCGAATCGGCGTGAGCGCTACCGCGCTGGCCGTGGCGGTGATGTTCGCCATCCCCTCCATCGTCTCCTACTCGAACAACACCAGCCTGCTCAAGACGGGCAAGGCAAGAGCCAAGAAGGCGAGCAAGATCGACTGGGCGAGCACCGCACCGATCAGCGGCAAGCTCACCCGCATGTCCCCTTTGCTCAAGATCCTCAAGGAGCTCGACGAGTATCGGGACAAGGGCGTGCCCTTCAACAAGCGCTTCCTGATGTACTCGGGCGACAAGATCCAGTCGCCTTTGCGAAAACTGTACGTGGCCAACATGCAAAAGGGCTTCGTTTCGCCCTGCAAGTTCTTCCTCGAGCGACAGCTCAATGCCATCAAGGGCAAAAAGTACGCTCAGGAACGCCTCGCACTCAAGACCTACCTGATGCTCAGCGACGTGACCAATCTCGACGTCGAGTGGGCCACGGGCAAATACACAGCCCTTTGGGCACAACTGCAAAAAGCGACGACTGATGTTCCCATCGCCACGCTGAAAGAACGCATGCGGCCGCTGGTGCACTACTACTTCCAGCTCATCAAGCCAGACGGCGGCAAAGCGCGCGCCCGCCCCGTGGCAGCAAACGCCAAGATCGTCGCCCACGCCCGCAAGGTATTGCAGGCCGTGCCCGTCTCGGACCGCTACTACGCGATGTTCGTCGACTCGGTGCAGCATGAGCTCTACGACCCCATGCGCGACGTGGAACGCAGCAACCTGCAGTACCCACCCGTAAGCCTGGACGCCATGTTCACCGACCGGCCAGAAGTGACCAAGAAGTGGATCACCAGCAGGAAATTCAAGAAGTCTAAGAAGTACTACGAGGTGCTAGGCCCCTATACCGAGAAGGGCCATCACCGCGTGCTGGGCAACATCAAGCTGGCCTCCAAGCTGCTCGAACGTGAACAGTGGGTCGTTCCATTGACCCGCGAAGAGCGAGGCGATCGTGTGGCCGCCAACGTGATCGAGCTCGCCAAGAGCTACGAGCGGCGCTACATCGCCGCTTGGCGTGGATTCCTCTTGGATCTCAAGGTTCGCCAGCCGGACAACCTCAAAGAGGCAATCGTCGAGTACAAGGCCTTGCTCAAGCCAGAGTGGCCGTACTTACGCATTTTGCGGGCACTCGAAGACCATACCCAATGGAAAGGCAAGACCCTCAACAAGGGGGCTGGCAACATCGCGAACCGCAAGATCAAGAGCAAGATCATGGCCAAGACCGGCCTGCGGGTAAACGTCGACGTCAACAAGATCGCTGGCCGTGCGAGCCTGGTGCCGGCGGCGTTCAAGAAGACGGTCGCTTTTGGTGTCTTGCAGTCACAACAACGAGGCCCGCTCAACGAGACGAACCTCGCCAAGTACCTAGAGCTGCTCGGCAAGCTGCGCTCCAAGATGCTCGACGAGACGCGCGCCACACCCGACGCAAGCCCCAACGTCATCGTTCAGGATCTCAACAAGGCCAAGGACGAAGCCGAAAAGATGCTCAAGGATCCGTTGGCGAAAGAAACCATCCTGCCCCTGCTGCTGTTGCCGCTCAACATCGCCGGCAAGCTGCGACTGCCGGCCACGATCGCGGTTCGCGAGAAAGGGTAGGGTTCGCTTCGGATTTGGGCGGGTCCGCGGACTAGCCTGAGGCCTTCTTCTTGCTGCGTGCGGTTTTTCGCGGCGTGGCTTTTTTGACAGGCCGGGGCGCAAGCTCCGACTTGGCCTTCTTGGCGGCCTTCTTCTTGCTGGCCTTCTTCTTCTTGGGTGCTTGTTCTTCGGCGGGTGCGGTTTCCAAGCTCTGCTTGAGCGCTTCGAACAAGTCGATGATCTGGGCGGTGGGCTGCTCAGGGGCTGCCGTGATTTCCTCGCCTGCCACCTTCTGATCCACCAAGGCGCGCACGCGATCGGTGTAGGTATCGCTGAACCCCTCCGGCTCGAACGCCTCGACGGCCAGCTGCTCGACGAGCTTGTCTGCAAGATCGAGCTCCACGTCGGCAAAGCTCAGCTCGGCGCCCGTGTCGAGCGCGTCGAAGGCGCGCACCTCGTTGGCGTAGAACAACTGGTGCAAAATCAGCCCGGATTGGTAGGGCCTGATGAGCACCAACTGCTCCTTGCCGCGAGCTGCCCAGCGACCCACGGCGACCTGCTCTTTTCGCGTCATTGCCTGACTGAGGAGTTGGTACGCCTTGTCGCCACCCTTGTCGGGGCCGAGGTAGTAGGACTTCTCGATCTGCACCAAGTCGATGGCGTCGATCGGCACGAACTGCACGATTGTCATCGCGCCAGTGCGGTCGGCCTCGAGAGCCTTGAGCTCTTCATCGTTGAAATGCACGAACTGTCCGCGCACGTGCTCGTAGCCTTTGATGGTTTCACTACGCTCGACGACCTCGCCGCTCACGGTCGAGATGTACTGCTGCTTGAGCCGCGCGCCCGTCGACGCTTCGAGCATGTTGAAGCGGATTTTCTGCGACGAGGTCGCGGTGTAGACCTTCACAGGAATCGAAACCAAGCCGAAAGAAATCGTTCCTGAAGCAATTGCACGCGGAGCCATTTCGCTATGCTAGCTTGCGAAGCCCGCCTTGACGAAGCAATCGGCAGCCGATCCGCTGCTGGCCTACCGCAGCAAGCGTGACCCCAGCAGGACCACCGAGCCAATGGGGGCTGAACACGTTGACAGTGCTCAGCGGAGAACCACGAAACAAACGTTGAGGGGTCGTTTCGTCGTGCATTTGCACGCAGCGCGCCGAACTCACTTCGATTTGAGAATCCAGATTGGCACCACACTGGCGAGCTTCGCGGTGCCCAAAGGACCGAGCCTGAATCCAAAGCAGCGGCGACTGGCGATCCGCACCGAGGACCACCCACTGGAGTATCTGGACTTCGAGAATGTCATCCCGGCCGGCAGCTATGGCGCAGGCGCGATGATCGTCTGGGACACGGGCACGGTGAGCTATCTCGAGGGATCTGCAGAACAGGGCGTGGCGCGGGGCAAGATTGACTTTCAATTGAACGGCCACAAGCTGCGGGGACGTTTCGGCTTGGTTCATACGGGGGCGCGCGCCGATGAGGGCAGCAAGGAGCTCGAGCAATGGCTGCTGCTCAAGAAGGCTGATGCGCATGCGACCACAGCTGGCAGCATCACTGCCGATCAGCCTGAGAGCGTGCTGACTGGCTTGCGAGTCGATCAGCTCGCAATCATGAAGGAGCGTGTAGACGCCCTGCAGCAACAAGCGGCAGCACTCGGCGCACCCCGACGCGTCGTCGATGCCGCCGCCCTTCACCCGATGCTCTGCGCGCAGAAAGGCGCGGGCCTGCAAGAGCGAGGGCGCTACTACGAGCTGAAGCTCGACGGGGTGCGCATCGTGGCTTCGCGGGACGGCCGACAGGTCGCGCTGCGCTACCGCCGCCACCGCTCGGCCACCGAAAGCTACCCTGAGATCGTTTCGGCGCTGCGGGCGCTCGTCGCCGAGCAGGTTGTGCTCGATGGTGAGATCGTGGCCTTCGACGAACGAGGCCGGCCCAACTTCCAGCTGCTCGGCCGCCGCATCCATCTGCAGCGCCCCCTCGAAGTACAGCGCGCCATGACCGAGCTGCCGGTGGTGTTCATGGTCTTCGATCTGCTCGCCCTCGGCCCCTACGACTTGCGCGCCCTGCCCCTGCGAGAGCGAAAGCGCATACTGACTCAGTTGATCGTGGGCCGCGGCCGCATTCGCGTGCTGGACCACATCGAGGACGACGGCCGGCCGCTGATGAGTTTCTGCCGCGACAACAGTCTGGAAGGCATCGTCATCAAGCGTGCCAGCGCTCCCTACCGGGCCGGACCCCGGCGCAGCGACGACTGGGTCAAGATGAAGTGCGAGCGCGAGGCCGAGCTGGTGGTGGTCGGCTACGAGGAGAGCGACAAGAAGGCGCGCAAGCTGCGCTCGCTGCTGCTGGCCGCTCACGACGACGAGGGCCGGCTGAGGTTGCGGGGCAAAGTGGGCAGCGGGCTCGATGAGCAGACCATCGATTGGCTGCTACATCACATGAACAAAATGGCGATCAAGAGCTGTCCAGCCGAAGGCAAGCTCAGCAGCCACGGCAAGCGCCACTGGGTCAAACCCACCTTGGTGGCGCGGGTGCGCTACTTGGGCTTGTCCGATAGTGGCGTGCTTCGTTTTCCGGTGTTCCTCGGGATCCGCGACGACGTCGCGCCTGGCGCATGTGTGCTCGCGCCGAGTGGCGAAAAGGTCGGTCGAGCCATGGAGGCTGCCCCCGTCGCAGCACCTGCAGCCCAAAGTCGCGACGACGAAAGCTTCATCATAAAAGCCAGCGAAGTGGTCGTGCGCGCTTCCCTCAGCCGGCAGAGCAAGGTGTTCTGGCCCGAGCTCGGGTACACCAAGCGGGACTTATGCGACTATTACGCCTCGGTCGCAGCGGCGCTGCTTCCGATATTGCGCGAGCGGCCCATCGTGCTGGTGCGCTATCCCAATGGCATCGCCGCCAAGAGCTTCTTTCAGTGGCGCGCAGCCCAGACCACTCCCGAGTGGGTGCGGTCCTTGGAATTGGACGAGCAAGCCGCGGCCAAGCTCGACAAGCCGGTCAAGCGGGTGTTCTTGATCGACGACATCGACAGCTTGCTCTACGTGGCCAACCTCGGCTGCATCCCCATCCACATGCTCGGCTCGCGGGCTGGCAGCCTCGCACAATGCGATTTTCTCACGCTCGATTTCGACGTGGGTGATCAGCCCTTCGGCGCAGCGGTCGAGCTCGCGCTGAGCTTGCGGGAGATTCTCGAGCAGCTCGGACTGCGCGGTTTTGCCAAGACCTCGGGCCAAACGGGGCTGCACGTGCTGGTTCCCCTCGGTCCGGCCATCCCTTTCCCCGCGGCCCGCTCGCTCAGCGAGCTGCTGGGCCATTTGCTCGTAGCGCGGCACCCCAAACTGGCCACCATGGAGCGTACCACTGAGCACCGCGCGGGCCGCGTCTACATCGACACGCCGCAAACCGGCCCTTCGCGCGCCATCGCCGCTCCCTATTCTGTTCGCGCCGTACCCAAAGCAACCGTTTCGACACCGCTATGGTGGCGCGAGCTCGAAAACCCGCTCGATCCCGCGAGCTTCACGCTGCGCACCGTGCCGGCGCGGCTGGCGCAGCAAGGCGACCCCTTTGCCGAGCTGCTGGACGAGCGCCCCGACATACCCGCAGCGGTAGCGCGCCTCGAAGCGCTGATGGCAGCAACCCGGAGCCGCTGAGTGCAAGCGACGACGCCGACTTCTCCGCTGCCGCCACCGACCTCGCTCACGACGGTCCAGGCAGCGCTCACCATCGAATTGCCAACCCAATCGGATGAAGACGAGGCAATCGACCGAGGTGGCTGGGGCTTCATCGCAGGTGTTGCTCTGTTTGTGGCAGGCGCAGCCCTGACCAAGAGCTTCAGCAAGGGCGCCGCATATACTTTTGCTTTCATTGTCGGCGGGGTGTTGTTGCTCGCTCTGAGACGAGTCAACAAGCGAATCGAAGAGGCGCGCCAACGACGTCTCGAGCAGTGGGACGTTGGTGAGAAGATCTGCGTCGGCAGCGATGGTTTGGCGCTACTGGACGACGAGCAGAAGGTGTTCGTGCCGCTCGAGAGCCTTCGAGCTGCCACCAGCACCGATCGCGCGTTGCATTTGCAGTTGGGCTCCGAGACCTACGACGTCGCACTGGGAAGTGAAGAATTGGCCACAACAATCGCAGGCCGCATCAACGACGCGCGCAAGCGTCGCGCCGAGCTCGAACGCGAGCTCGAAGAAATCGACCTCGCCGGCTACGACCTACTCGACCGCGAAGGCGGCGCCCGAGCCTGCGCCGAGCGGGTGGCTGAGAGCTTGCGCCAAGACACCAACTACCGACACCTGTCTCCTCCACTCGAGCAGCTGCTCGCAATGCTCTGCAACCCGCTGACAACCTGCCGCGTCCGAGTCTGCATCGGAGTGGCACTCGCGCGCACCGATCCAGAACGCTATCGCG
>CAZRGL010000348.1:0-11806 GCA_964599485.1 uncultured Polyangiaceae bacterium | reverse complement strand
TCTATCGCCGGTAGGGCTGCAAAATGTTCTCCATTCGGCCATTTTTCCTCCCTAGCCAGCCTGTGGCGCAGATACGGCCGCGATTTGTCTCTCCTGGGGATGGGTTGTTCAGATGGGGCTTGCTTCGGCTGTCACCGTCACGCGTGGGCGTGTTGACTGCCTTCAGGAGGCGCGTGTCGGCGAGGCACAACTGGCCGGCCCGGAGCACCTCTGCTGGTACCCGGATCCGTCGGGCGTTCTGCATGCTGATGCCGCACGCCTCGACGATACACCGCGTCGGCCAAGCTTGATCGCGGGCAAGAGCAACGAACAGGCGTCGGGGCTGGCATAGGTGCGGCAAGTCCGTGGGTGGGACGCGATACGCTGCCGCAGCTGCAAGTTGGATGCGCTGCAAGCTGAACCTAGCCACCGAACTGCTCGGCGCGGCAGTCGGCGCAGGTGTGCCGGCTACGGCCACGGTCGGGTCGCCAGAGACATACGCGTGCCACGCTCGACGAAAGTCGTAACGCGAATGTTCCAACGCTCTGGCTAGGCGGTCTGCTGTTACCCATTGGCTCGCTGTGGCGCCCATGATGTCGCGGTAGGTGGACCACAGCCACTCGAGTGGATCGGCGACCAACTTGGCGCGGCTCGGGTTGAGCGCCACATAGCGACTCGTCCGGCGCCGGTGCAAGCAGTCCGGTACGGTCACTGGGGCAGGGACTGCTTCCCAGATGCGCTGCCCTGCGCCATAGCGACGGGTAAATCCTCGCAAGACTCCCCTCAGCTTCGAGCGACTCCGCGTGGCGTCGATCGACTTTTCGACGAGGTGAGCTCCATTTGGCATCAAGATACAGTCGATCGCGTTGGGAAAGGTGTGTTGGAGGCGAGCCCACAACCACGCACAACGGTCGAAAGTCGAGAGTGGCCGCATTCCGGCAAGACTGCGAGCTACCAAATGGACCCACATGGCGAATACCTGAGCAACACTCATGCCCGCGCCGAAGCCGCGATTGTTACAGGACACCGCATGGGCACGGGGGTGTGGCGCCCGCCGGCGGATTCAATGGGCGATGGCCAGCGAGAGTCCCCGCACGGCTGTGAGCCGACCAGTGAGAGCCTCAGACACCGGCGACCGGTTAGCGCAACAAAAAGGCCGAATGGAGGACAATTCCACGCTCTATCGCCGGTAGGGCTGCAAAATGTTCTCCATTCGGCCATTTTTCCTCCCTAGTTGGCCGCCGCGCTCTGCCCTTGCTTGGCGACGGCGATCCAATCTGCACACTCGTCGGCTGCGAACACCGCTATGTCCGCGTGGGTTCGCTTCGAGCGGGCGTGGCGTTCGAGCGCAGCAAACGCCGCTTCGGTAGTCGTATGACCGAGCACAACGATTGCCCACAACAGTGACTCTGGGCTCGCAGATGAATCTGCCACTATTTCCATTGCGCTGCGCACGTGCTGCAGCCACGCCGGCCCGAAGTCGCTGAACGTATCGGGCAACAGCATATGGGCCTCGATGTACGCGCGGATGGCGGGGATGTCTTGGGGGGGGCCACTTGTTGGCTGGTCAGCAGTGGCCCTCCCATCATGTACAAGCCCTCCGGAGGCGGCGCGGCGGTGGCTGTTTTCCGGCCATCACGGCGGGCGGCGCGACGCTTGGCGGCTCGCTTCTCACTTCGTTTCTTGTGCTTCTTGGTCATGGGAAGATCCTCCTTCTGGGTTTTTGGTCCCTATGTATTCATCGTCGTGGGCGCGCAGCCGGTTCCGCAAAAAGCCACAACTGAAGAAAAGAAAGAGCCCCAGTCGTCGTGCGCGTACGATGGTCAGATGAGCCTTGGGCGAGCGAGCTTGGTCTGCGGACTGCTGCTGTTGGCTGCTGCAGGATGTGGCGACGACCGGCCGGCCCCTCTTGCGCACGCGTCCAGCACCGGCACCCAGACCAAGTCGTGCTCGAGTGGGACCTCGGGGAGTCAGGGCGGCGGGGGCCAGGCCGGGGGGCATGGTGGTGGGCAGGGCGGAGCGGGGGCAGCAAGCGCGGGCGGCGGTGCTCCCTTGAAGATCGAGATCCTGGACGAAGGCCTAGTGATCGATTGCCAACCCGGCGCCGTTGCCGATCCAATCTCGGGCGACTTCCTGGTGGAGTACGACAACAGCCTCGGCACGACGACTGCGGCGGTCAGCATCCAGTCCTGCCGGCTCACCCTCGACGCAGGCAACACACTGACCTGGTACTTCAAGGCTTCCCCAGCCGAAGTGAGTGACATCGCTGCCGGCACCATCACGACCGAAAAGCACATCAAGGTCGCCGACTCTGGCAACGGAAGCGGCACCGGTGAGCCCTGCGATTACTGCTTCAAGCCACAGCAGTTGACCGTAACCTTCCTGCTAGACGGCAAACAAGTCAGCCACAAAGCAGCACCAGAAGGATCCTACTGCAGCTATTGACGCCTAATCGGCGAGCGGGCAGCCGTAGCGCCAACGAAGCCTCGACGAGAGCGCTAACGCAGATTGAAGAAGAGGTCGTTGAGCTCGTCCTCGTCTACCGGCTGGGCATCCGGCATCAGCACCCGAAGCCTCGCTGACACGTTCTTGCGCTCCTCAGCACTGAGTCGTGCACGGCGGCGGGCCGCCCGCCCAGCGCTGGTTGGCTTCTGCTCGGCCCCACGCTCCGCTTCGCCCTGCGCCTTGTTGCTGTCCGCACCTTCTTCGCTCATGGCTCCTGCCGTCATTATGACTGGTCAAGGTCGCGGTAGCGACAATCCTCCACCCCGGCAGAGCGAGTTGAACATTGGCGCGGACGTTCCGGAACGAGCTGACCGACCCTACCGGCTAGCTTCGAGGTCGTTGTTGTTGTTGCCGAAGCCATTGCTCGAAGCGCTGCCGTTGCTGTCCGAATGCGGCAGCTTCCGCGGGATCGCGCGCGAAGCGCTCTCGCCACTGCTCGACGAGGCGCTGGTGCTGGGCGGGGCTGTTGATGCCATAGCGCGCCAGCGTCGCCTCGGTGCGCTCGGGAAAGACTGCCAGCTCGGCACTCAATGAAGCATATTGCTCACAGCTGAGCCTGACAGGTGCATGGGCGGCGGCCCCAAACGGCAACGCCTCCTCCGCGACGTAGGCGGGTTGGCCTATCGCGGTGCCGTCGAGATCGGTCGCCGCTACCGGAGCGAGCTCATCGATGGCAGAGCCCGGCATCGCGCTGTCGCCACCGAACGGCAGCACGGCGCCCAGATCCAAGAACACCTCTCCAACAACAACCGTTTCGTCGACTCCGCTCGAAACTGCCGGCGGGGCCTGCTGAGCAGGTTGCTGCACAGCCATGGGCGGCGGGGCGGGCGGCGCTGCCGGCGGCGATGGAACGGGCGGCGATGGAACGGGCGGCGATGGAACGGGCGGCGATGGAACGGGCGGCGACGGAACAGGCGGCGCCAACGGCGGTTCGACCACCCTGTTGTAGGGTGACGCAGACGGAGGGGACGCCGGCTCACTCTCAGCAGGAGACGCGTCGTCGGTGGACAAGAAGGGCAACACTTCGCTGTCGGGCAGTGCCGACATGAATTGGGTCGCACCGCTCTGTTTTTCGATGGGTTCTTCGATGGGCTCTTCGATGGGCGCCGCGTCAACCTGGTCGCGTGGCGCAGCGGCGCCCTCCGTCGATACGGGTGCGGTGACGAGACCGTCCATGAACGGCACGGCGCGGCCATAGTCGATGTTGAGCCCGGCCTCGGTTTCATTGATGACCTCGGCGGGAGCAGCGGGCGGCTTCGCGAACAAAGCGGGGCGCTCAGCAAGATAAAGCTGCTGGTAGCGCGGGGTGATGATGTGGCGCTTGCACACCGCCTCGGCGCCCATGCGTGTCAGCCAGCCGCGCTGACCACGGTGCCACACTTCGACGCTCAACCCTTCGGCGGCTAGCAGCTCATCGAGTTTGTCACCTTCATCCAAGCGCGCACGCAGCTTGGCGAACAGTTCGAGGCTGATCGGCAAGTGCATCGGTTGTGAGGCTTTGGCCACTGGCGACAAGCAGCGCTTGGGTTGACTGGACCCTCAGGCTTATCATCGCGGCGCGATGACGCAAATCGAAGCTACGCAATCGGCGTCGCCCGCCTGGCTGGAAGATCTCGAACGCGCCCACGACCCGCTGCAGCGCGCCGTCGTCCTGCTCGAGGACGCAACCGAAACCAGGTTTGATGCCGCTACCGCGGCGGCGGCACTGCAGCGCTGTTTGGGCGCCATTTATGACGCCGTCGATGCCCGCCAAGAGCCTGCTGAAGCCATTCGCCTTGCCCGCGCGGCTGGCATCGAAGCTGACAGCGCGTTGAGCGGCATCACCGCTGAGGACGACAGCCTCAGCGGCAGTCTCGGAAGGCTCGTCGAGCAAGCTTGCGTGGCCCTCGCCGCGGCCGAGAGCGGCGCCCGGAGCGCAGAGCCGACATCGCCGTCATTGGAGGAGCGAGCCCCACTCAGTGCGGGCATGGATGTTCTGCGATTGCATTTTGTCGAGCGCACGTCCTTGGTGCCGAACATTCGGCTGGCTCCAGCGGATGAACAGCCGCCCCAAGAACAATACGAGCCACTTGCTGCTCCCTCGACCTTTGAAGAGCTCGAGAGCTACGGCGAGCGCGCGCAAGCCCACATCAAGCAGCACATCGCAAAACAGCTGGCCGTCGGTGGCCATCCTGCGGACGAGCCTGCTGAGCCCGATGGTGAGGAAGCTTTCATCGCCAACTGGGCCCGCGAGTGTTTCGACGAAATTGGTATGCTGGGCTCACAGCGTCGACCGCTGCTCGGCGACGATTGGCGCACCAGCCAGGACATCGAGCAGCGCATGCTGTGGACTGTGGACGCTTTTGCCTCGCTCGGCGACGGCGCCCTGAGAGTCATCGAGCGGTTGGCGCTCGATGGAGCGGCGCCGGACGTCGAACGCGTGTTTGGCGCAACGCTACTGTTGAGCTGTTTTCACGGACGCGACGCCGTCGGTTTGGCAGAGAGAATCGCTAGAGCCAGCGCCCGTGAGCCACAAGCCCTGCGTCGATTCGGCGACGCCTCGCTACTGATACAGCATCCAGCGCAGCTGCCCATGTTTCTGCGCTGGCTCAGCGACGACGACCCAGCCTATCGCGAAGTGGCAGCGCGAGTGCTCAGCAGGCGCGGCGCACTGTCCGCCAAGCAACTGCTCGCTTGCGCCGCCGACCGGCCCGAAATCGCCCGTCATGCTTTGTCCAGCTCCGCGTACGCGCGCTACCTCGAAGGTGGCAGCGAGGTCGATCCGGCGCCCTTCGCACAGCAGCTCGAGCGCGCTTTGGAGTCGAGCCACCTCACCCATCGCCAGAGCGGCTGGTTGGCGCTCGCGCAAAGCGCGCCACAACGAGCCCTCGTGTTGCTGCGCGGAGAGCTCGACCAAAAGCACGGTGACGATGCGGCCTACTTGCTGTCGGCGATCGGCAGCCGAATCGACGCCGAGCTGCTCTTGGCTCGCGCCATGCGTCGTCCCGCCGCGCAAACCTTGACCGCCGTCGCCACCGGTGGACTGGTCACGGCGATCGATCGACTGATCGACTTGCTGGACCACGACGAGCAAAACATCAACTTGGCCGCGGCGCGGGCTTTGGAGCGAATCACTGGCGCCGGCTTATACGCGAACGTCGCCATCGATCCCGAAGAGCTCGTCGCACCAGACCTCCCCGAGCCAAACGTCGGTGGGTTCATTCCGGCGCCCCAGGCATTGAAGACGTTCGTCAGCGATCCGCGATTCGAACCCTCCGATGGCTCGCCCGATCAACTCGAGTTGCCCGATCCTGACCAGGCTCGCTGGAAAGCATGGTGGGAACAAAACGCCGAGCGCTTCGACGCCACGCTGCGCTATCGCGCGGGAAAACCGTTCACGCCGTTGGTGGCCCACGAGCAGCTCGCAGGGCCAACGCTGTCCCTCGCCGAGCGAGGCCGCGCCGCTGTCGAGTTGCTGCTGCTGAGCGGGCAAGACGTGGGATTCGATACCGACGATTTCGTCGTCGTCCAACAGCGCGCCCTCGACAGCTGGCAGAGCGTGCTTTCTGCAAGCACCGAACCAGGCGCCTGGCCAGCATAGAAACTGCCGACCGCACTCGCAGAGGTCCGCTGCTGCTCAGCGCAGCGCTCTTGCCTTGGTGCCAACACAACGCTTTCCGAGGTAAGGGGCCGCTGCTACCGCATGGCACCAGCCGTACTTTTTGCACACCATGCTGTTGGCGCAATCGACGTCACTAGGCCCGCAGCATTTTCTTGCGGAGCAACAGCCGACCTCGGCCCTCCTGAAAGAGACACCATGGCACGGCAAGCACGCATCGCCGCCGCCTCGGCGTCTTTCCAAGCACGGAATCTTCCAAGAAACGCTCAGGAGAACTGAACATGCGCCAGAACGCGACGATGAATCGGATAGCCTTCTTTCTCACCACGGCCATTGCAGCCGCTTGTCTATTTGCGACGACGCCAGCAGAGGCTGGCAACAAGAAGGACGGCTGGCTCACACACTTCAACGAGGGCATCAAGCAGAGCAAGAATTACGAGGCGCAGGCCAAGCAGATCAAGAAGCAACTCGACAAGATCGGCGAGGATGTCGGCAAGATCCTTCAAGATCTAGGTTTGCTCGGCAAAAACAAAATCACGTTCAAGAAACCAAAAGCATACGGCCGCTACGTCTACAACACGAAGACGGGCAAGGGGAAGATCACCAAGCTGCCCACCTTTCAGGTAGCGCTCTCTTGCAAGCGCGAAGGCTACCGACCGACACGGCTCGGCTTTCAGAACGCCGACACGACGTACAAGACGTGGAAGTCAGGAGGCAACTCGACCAAGAGCGCGCAAGTTACGGCGTTGCCCTACCCGGCAAATGGCAAAGCTCTGATGAAAAAGCTCGCCAAAATCGCAAAGACCAAGTGCGCCAAGCCTGGCAAGCGGTACTGGGGCAAGTCCCCGGGCGTCGCGGGCAAGGGCTACAAGGTCGGAGTTGTCACGGGCAGCTACATCGTCGAGGGCAATTGCCACAAGCACAAGTTCGCCCTGGGGAAGACCAACTACCGCACCGCCGGCACCTGGAATGGCGGCGCGAACTTCTTCCTTCTGTGCAAGAAGTAATCTCGGCTGACTGCTAACTAGAACCCCTTCCATGTCTCCGAAGCCGGTGTAGGGCAGGGGTTTAGAGGTCGTCTCATAACTCCGAAATCAATGTAGGGGAGTCTCGGGCGGTTTATCCCCTCCCGAACCTCTACGGCAGAATCACGACACGGGCGGGGAGCTTACCCCTATCCACCCGGGCCTTTGTTCGAGAATCCGGTGCTGCCGGTGATGCCCGCCATGCCGAGCTCGATCAGCACCGACGGCGCCCCGGTCATAATGTAGCAAGGGCCGGTCGTGTTGAGACTGAGGGTCTCTTTGAGCGTTCCGGGCTCGTTGCCGTGGCAGATCTTGAACACCGAGCCGACGGTAATGATCTTGTTACCGTTGATCTTCGTTCGGCTGGGGTGGTCTTTGACGCCTTCTGAGGAATTGGCCGTAACTGGGTAGGGCATCGGCACCGGCGAAGGCGCGGCGGGCGTGGTGCACATGCTCACAGCGTTGGGCACCGCGGTGTGACCCGAGCCCCCGTGCACTGTGTCCATTTTGCAAGCTGTAACCGCCATGTGCTCCGATCGTGTCGCCTCTCGTGGTGTTCGTCAATCCCGCCGCGGCGCGGCTACGACGATAGCGCCTCGCTCACCGCTGTCGCTACCCAGCAAGCACAGGGCAATTGGCGCAGCGGCGTAGCCTGCACGGAACCCCTCGGCAGCGAGCACCAGCAACAGTGGGCCGGCCGCTCCGCCGAGCTCGCCGATGCGTTGCGCCGGCAAATCGATGCGGTAGGGCGGACCGAGCACATTGGCCGCACGCACGATCAGCGACTGGTACTCGCGCATGCGCCACACCTCGAAGCCCACATCGCTGAGCACCCAGCCGGCCCGCAGCGCCTGCTGTTCGAGCTGCCGGGTCGCCTCACGCATCGCGTCAGTCGCAGCCTTGGCCTGCGCCACTGACAGCTCGTTGTCGAGACGCGCCGGCTCCATGGCGCCGCCGATCCCCCAAACCTCAGCGCACGCCGCAAGCCCATGCTGTCGCGCGAAAGCAGGTGCGACCAGCGCCGCGAACGCGGCCGACTCGCCGGCGATGATCGCATCGAGATTGTCATGGTCATAAAGGCGCTCTGCAGCCATGAGCTGGGCGATGCGATCGGGATCGAAATCACTGTGGACCCCGCCCACGATCACACAGTCGAGCACCCCCGAAGCGATTTGTTCGAGCGCCGCTGGCAGACCACCGCACAGCCCCGCTGGCCCCGCCCGAATCACTTCCAGCTCGGCGGCCGGCCAGCGCTTGCGCAGCGGGCCCAGCAAGCCAGCAGCAACCACATCGTCACTCGGAGTTGCCGAGTCGTTGGCTAGGTCGCCGGTAGGTGAGTCGAGGCACAACACCAACTTGATCCGAGCTTCAACGCCAAGCGCCCCGCCACTATTGGCCAATGAGGCCATCAGCTCTTCGAGCGCGGGTGTGGCGAGCTGCAATGCGCGCTGCGGTCCAACAATCGTCTCGTCGATGCATGTCTGGTGACAGATCGTTATGGTCTGCTCTTCTGGACCCAGATCGGCCGGCCCCATCGACGCGAATCCAGCGCGATTCATGAACCCCGTTTGGCAAGCATCGAGACCAATGGGCGTACGCGCGCCCACTGCCACGATGGCTGCGCTGGCGGCTAGCTCTGTTGCGGGGTCGTTCATGCTGGGTCGTTCAGGATGGCAATTGCTGGGGCGCGCTGTGAGCACGCGCTTTGACGCGAATGAGCAGATCCTTCATGCGCCGCGGCGCGGGCGTTACCACGCGCCAGACGAGCTCCACGACGACGGGACTGAGCGGCGCCATCTCGGCTAAGGTGTCGATGATCACAGTGTCCAGATGAGGCGTGAAAGCCTGCGGCTCTCGACCGCGGTGATGCAGCTCCACCTCGACCTCGGCGCGCGGCAGCTCGAGTTGATGCAAGTCGCCTCCAGGCAGCAGCCCCATGAGCGCGACCGGCTCGCCTCCACGCAGAGGTGGATCGGCAATGAGACCTGGTGAAGCGCATTGATTTGCGCGCTCGTCGCGGTCGAGCGGCAACAACGGTGCTTGTTCACGGTGCCATTTTTCGTCCACGGTGCCCGCGTAGCCGCGACGGGGCTGCCAATGCGGACCGATGGCCCCGAAACCGGCAGGCGGCGGCGCGCTGCGCCTGGAAGAAATGAGCGCCGTCGGATCTTCGATACAGGGTGCGGGCTGATGGGTCAGCTGACTGGGATCGCGCACCACACCGAGTCCCACCGGATTGCGCGGCTCTTCGACGATTTGGCTCATATCGCTGGTATCGAGCCCGCCCCAGGCGAGGTCGTAGCGAATCTCTTGCTCGAGCAGCGGCCGCGGAGCCGTCAGTCCCGCGCCATCGTCGAGCCACACCCGCAGACCAAAAATACGCAGCGTCTTTTCCAACTTGCCGATCCGGGCCAAGACATCAAAGCAATCGACTGGCTTTCCCTCCGGCGCGTAGCCCTTGGCCACGACCACCACGTCGGTGGCCGCTTTGACCCCACAAGCGTCGCAAGGATACTTCGGAGGACTCGTAACCGGATCGTCCCAAGGCTCATCGACAAAACGCAACGGCCGTTGCTCAGTCGGCGGAGCCAGCGAAAAGCTCCCTTCAGCGCTGAGCAGGAAGGTCCCTTTGACCATAGTCACCAGCTTCTCGCCGTCTTTGTCCAGCAACACGAATGGCTGGATGACGAAGTCGCTGCTGCTATCAATCTCCGGCGCGTCCATTCCTACTTGTGTCCTCGCAGCCACGCCTCATATTGCGAATACGCTTGCTGCCAGCGCGCCTGCAAATTGCCTTCAGCGGCGAAACGCTTTCGCCAACTGGCGTCGAGCTTTTGCAGGGCTTCAGCGGTGAGCAACTTGTAGCGCTCGGCCACCTGGAGATCATTGCCAGGATACAGCGCCCGCTCCACACATAACGACGCGTACTGCTCGAGCGACAGGTCTGGCAGCCCATCAGAATCTGAATCTGAATCGCCCTGCCCAAAAGGTAGCGGCTCATCCAAATCGGACAGCGCACTCATGAAGGCGGTCTCCCCCGATTGCGCGCCACCTGCTGGCAGCTCACCTGTCGCCGGAAGTTGGGAAATGGGCGGCGGCGCATCTGGCTCTGGCTGTGAAAACGGCAGCGGATCAATATTGAGCGCAGGCATAGCCACCGCAGTCTCATCAATCGAAGGAGCCGTGGGCGGTGGCGCCACCTGCGGAGGCGGCGCCACGGGCTGCGGCGCAACGGGCATGGGCGCAACGGGCATGGGCGCAACGGGCATAGGCGCAACTGATGGCCCGTACATTGCCTCTTCTTTTGCCTCTATCTCGGCAATGTAGCCCTCGAGCTCGGCCTCCGCTTCGCGTCGGCGCCGTTCGGCGTATTCTTCGAGTTCTTCGAGGCGCTTCTGCTCGTCTGATGAGCTCACAACTAATCCTTCCCGTACGTTTTCCGGTATTCCTTGTCCTCTTCGTCGCCCTTGTCTTGGGGCGGCAAACCGGCAACCGGCGTTTCTGTGCCATCTGGGTGGTTCCGCGTGCCGGCGAATTGACTCACAGGATTACCGTCTTTGTCTTGATGCTGAATGACGCCGTTATCACAAGCCTCGACCGGCTTGCCGTAGTCGATAGTCTTCATTTCGCTGCCCTGCTCTTCGCCTGTGAGCGGGCGGCGGCGGTCCGGGCCTGTTGGATTGCCTTTCTCGTCCTTGTCCCGATAGACGCGCTCTTGTTTGCTCAGCGCCTCCCTGGCGACCTTCTTGCGAGCGGCACGTTGCTCTTTGGAGTCGCCCGGCTTTGCGGCCATCTCTCGCTCTTCCTTGGTGGGCTCTTCTGCACCAGGCGAATAGTAGGGTCTCTCATCCTTCTTCCCCTTGCCCTTACCTTTGCCCTTGCCCTGATCGGCGCCGCCGCCGCGCTTCTTGCCTTTACCTTTGCCTTGGCCGGTGCCGCCGCTGGCTCCGCCGCCGCCGCCGCCACCACCGGCGCCACCTTCGGCTCCTGCACCGCTACCGCCGCTGCCGCCTTTGGCTGAGCCTGAGCCTGCGCCGCCACCGCCTCCGGCTCCGCCGCCTGGCCCTTCGTCCACGGTCTTGGTCAACGAGACTTTGCCGCCGACGATGTTCACGGCGGGTGACTTGATGGTGATACCGCCGCCGTCGATGATCACCGAGCTGCCGCCGCAGTTGAAGGTGATCTTGCCGGAAGCGTCAACCTTGTGCACGGCGCCCACGAAGGCCGCCGCGCCGTCTGCTGCGACCTTGGCGTCGCCGCCCACCTTCGCCAGAATCGCTCCGCCGACGTTGGTGGTCTTGGCGGCGCCGACCTTCTCGCCTTCGTCGCCGCCGGCTACGACCAACAAGCCGAGGGCAGTCTCGGTCTTGTCATCGCAAGCCTCGGCACGCACACCGTTGACGAACTCGATGCGCGCCGCGCCGATGCTCTGGGTGCGGGTAGCCGAGATGTTGGTGTTGATGTCGCCGGCAGCAAGAGTGGCCCGCAATGGGCCAATGGTCTCGGTGTAGGTCCCGGTCGCTTTGTGAACGCTGTGGCCCGGACCGCAAGCACTATCCGCCGCCGCATTGCCGCTCACGCCGCCCGGAGGGCCAGGGAAGTTCTTACCGCTCTTGCCGACCCCGAGCGCATCTTTGAGTCCGCCCGCCGCGCCTCCGACGGCTTTGTCGATTCCTTTGTTAACCGCCTTGTCGAGTCC
>CAZRGL010000347.1:0-11835 GCA_964599485.1 uncultured Polyangiaceae bacterium | reverse complement strand
GATCGAAATCGTTTGTCGACCGCGTCGATTTTGTGGGGAGCACTCAGGGAGCAACCCCGTCGTGGGCCTATCGATCCGATCGTGCGCATCGAGGCCGCCGAGCCCGATGCAGTGGCGGCGCTGCTCGTCGACGAGACGCCACAGATGGCCGCCGCGGTGCTGGCCCGTCTCCGTCCCCACGCGGCGGCCGCTATCGTCGAGACGATGCCTACCGAGCTGGGTCGACGCGTGCTCAGCAGGATGAGCGCGCTGTCCACATTGCCTGCCGAGACCTTGTCGGTGGTCATTTCTGCACTGGCTGAAGAGCTGCCGCTGGGCGAGCACGACGCCAGAGTGACGGTCGATGGTGTCGAGCAAGCGGCTGAGATCCTGAACGCCAGCAAGCGCAGCAAAGCCGAAACAATGCTCGATAGGATGGCCGAGCGTGAGCCCGATATCGCTCAGCGTGTCCGTTTGGCCATGGTTCGCTTCGAGCACTTGGGCAAGCTGGACTCCCAAGGGATGCGGCACCTGCTGCATGCGGTCGATTCGGAGCGCCTGACCCTCGCGCTCAAGGGCGCCGACAAAGTGACCCTGGCGGCCTTCATGGCGGGCATGTCCCTCCGCGCCGCTGAGCTGTTGGCGCAGGACATCGAGGCGTTGCGGGCGACACGCAAGAGCGAAATCGAGGCTGCTCGCATCGAGATCGTTCAAGTGGCATTGCGTCTCGAGTCGGATGGAACCATCGATCTCGGCCGTGATCGCGAATGAGGAAGTGACTGAGGGCAAGACTGCGCCTGCGGGCTGACGCAGGGTCGCAGGGAATCACTAGCGCAGATGGTCGAGCCGCGCTAAACGTCTTCGCCCAGCACCCAGCCGGTGAGCTATGGCCGAGTCAAAGATGGTCGCAACAGTTGGCGAAGCCTTCCTTTCGGTGGCTGAGCGTGACGATATTCGGTTGACCTTTTGGGAGGGACCGGACGACTCGACCAGTTACTCCTATGCGCGTTTGGCGACAGGGGCCCTCGGCCTAGCAGGCGCCCTTCAGGCCGAAGGCCTAGAGGCGGGGCAAGCAGTCGCCATCGTGTTGCCCACCGGGCCCGACTTCTACCGGGCGTTCTTTGGCGTGGTCCTCGCTGGCGGCGTGCCGGTGGCGCTCTATCCGCCGATTCGCTTTGGCCGCTTCGACGAATGGAAGGCGCGCACCGCCACGATGTTACAGGTCTGCCAAGCCCAGGCCGTCATCACCGAGATGCGTATGTTCGGGCTGCTCGGCGAGCCAGTGCAGCGTGCGGGTCCGCGGCTCGGCTGCCGGACTGTCGCCAACTTGATCGACATGGACCGGCGGGGCGCAGCCCTGTTGCGCGGGCCAGACGACCTCGCCGCGATTCAGTTCAGCTCTGGCAGCACCGGCAACCCCAAGCCGGTGGGCCTCAGTCACCACAACATGATCAGCAATACCAACGCGATCATTGCGAGCTTCCCGGGCAAAGTCGAGGAGCAGAGCGGCTTGAGCTGGCTGCCCCTCTATCACGACATGGGCCTGATTGGCGCCATGCTGCTGGCGATCGTCACACCGGGCGATTGCACCTTGCTGCGGCCCGAGCGCTTCATTGCGCGGCCACGGCTGTGGCTCGAAGCCATGACGCAGACGAAGTCCACGCTCTCAGTAGCGCCGAACTTTGCCTATGGCCTGTGCACCGCGCGGATCACGGACGAGCAGCTCGAAGGGCTCGACCTGTCCAACTGGGGCGTGGCGATCTGTGGCGCTGAGCCAGTACACCGCCACACGCTCGATGCTTTTGTGCAGCGCTTCGCCAAGGTCGGTTTCGACGAGCGGGCGCTCACGCCGGTCTATGGCTTGGCCGAAGCCACGTTGGCCGTGGCCTTCAGCGATCTACGTGAGCCTCCCAGCTACCAGCGCTTCGAGGTGGACGGTTTGGAATGTCGTGGCGAAGCGCTCGCCGTCGAGGAAGGGGGTCGTGAGCTTTGCAATCTCGGCAAGCCTGTGACGGGTGCCCAGCTCGCGATTCGAGACGACGAGGGAAAGGACTTGCCTGCTGGCAAGCTGGGGACCGTGTGGCTCGCCGGCGACGGCGTCATGAAGCAATACGTCGGACGGCCCGAAGCCACCGCCGATACCATTCAGGACGGCTGGCTCGACACCGGCGATACAGGCTTCATCCACGACGGCGACCTGTACCTGTGCGGCCGGCGCAAAGACATCATCATCATTCGCGGGCGTAACTACGATCCGGACATCATCGAGCAAGCTACCGAGACGGTTGCCGAGCTGCGAACCGGTTGCTCCGCTGCGTTCGGGGCAGCTGATCCCGAGCTCGGGACCGAACGATTGGTCGTGCTCGCCGAGTTGCGGCAAGGCGAGTCGAGGGATCGCGAAGATCTCGCGGCTGAAGTCGCAGCAGCCGTACGCACGGTCATCAATCTCAATCCCGACGCCGTCACCATCCTCGATGCTGGCACGCTGCCTCGTACCTCGTCTGGGAAGATACGTCGGGCCGAAACACGCCGTCGCTGGCTGGCGGGAGAGTTGTCTCCGGCGGGCAAAGGCGGCGTTGGGGTCGTGCTCAAAGAGTCGGTCCTGGGGCTCGCTCACCACTTGCGCGCTGCGCGGAAGCGGCGAAGCCGCTCCTGAGAGGACAAGCCTGTGGCCGCCGCTGTTGCTCACAGCCAGACCAAAGTCGCCATTCTAGGTGCAGGATTGACGGGCATGTCGGCGGCCTACCACCTGCGTCAGACCGGACTGGCTGCCCGCGTCTTCGAGCGCGCTTCACGCGTTGGCGGCCTGGTCGTCACAGACGAGGAGCGGGGCTACCGTTTCGATCGCACCGGCCACCTGCTGCATGTGCAGGATGATGCTGTTGCGCCGTTGGCCCTGGAGTGGATCGGCAGCGCCCGCAACGAGCTGGTACGGCGTAGCGCTGTCTGGTCGCACGAGGTCTATACCCGCTACCCGTACCAAGCCAATGCCTTCGGTTTGCCGCCCAAGGTCGCCTTCGATTGCGTGATGGGCTTCATCGAGGCGCAGCGCCTCAGGGATGAGCGGGCCGCTGACGAGCCGCTGCACGATTTCGAGCAGTACTGCGTGGCTCATTTCGGCAAGCCGATCAGCGATCACTTCATGATCCCCTACAACACGCGTCTGTGGGGCGTAGCGCCTTCGGAAATCACCGCCGAGTGGTGCGACCGCTTCGTGCCACGTCCCTCACTCGAGGATGTCGTCGCTGGTGCTGTGGGGTTGGCCGACCGGGAGCTCGGCTACAATAAGAGCTTCGCCTACCCGCGGCGCGGCATTGCCCAGCTCAGCGAGGGCTTGGCGGCTGATGTCGAAGGCATCGAGCTGCAGCGGTCCCCCCGACGCATCGACCTGGTGGGCCGCAGACTTTGTTTCGACGACGAGCAGGTTCAGTTCGACACCCTCATCAGCACGATTCCGCTGCCGGCGCTGGTCGCGCTTTGCGATCCGGTCCCCGAGCACGTGAACAGCGCTGCTGCGCTGCTGCGCTGCACCAGTCTGTCCTACGTCGACATCGCCCTGCGCAGCCCCTGTCGCAAGCCCTACCACTGGGTGTACGTACCCGAAGCGAAATACCCGTTCTATCGGGTCGGGTGTTATTCGAATTTCTCCGCGGCGATGGCGCCGGTTGGTTGCGCGAGTCTCTACGTGGAGCTGGTCGATCGCGACCCGCCCGAGCTCTCGAAGCTGCTACCTGATCTGGCAGCAGCGTTGATGAAGATGGGCTTTTTCGACCATCCCGAGGCGATCCTCTTTGCCCGCATGCGACGGATTGAGCACGCTTATGTCATCTTTGATCACAACTACTTCCAAGCGCTGCAGACCGTTCAGGACTTCCTGCGCGCCAAGCGCATCTTGAGCACGGGACGTTACGGCGGCTGGAACTACTCTTCGATGGCAGACGCCCTGGGCTTCGGTCGCGACGCTGCAGCCCAGGCGGCCACATGGGCCGAGCAGGAGGCAACGTGACTACACCGGAGGTGAGCATCGTCATCCCCATCTACAACGAGGAGGCGATTCTGCACGCTGCCGTCGTCGATCTGCGCACGCGGCTCGAGCAGGTCGACTGGACCTACGAGTTGTGCCTGGCCGAGAACGGCTCCTCCGACGGTACGGTCGAAGTGGCCCAGGCCCTCTCCGAGCGCTACGCCGAGGTTCATACCTTCTCGATCGGTGAGCCCAACTACGGTCTCGCGCTGCGTCGCGGCATCGCCCGCGCCGCGGGCTGTTTCGTGCTCTGCGAGGAGATCGATTTGTGTGACGTCGACTTTCACGTCCGCGCCGTGGATCTTCTTCGCTCGGGCTCAGCCGATCTGGTCATCGGCAGCAAGCTGATCAGCGGCGCCCAGGACGAGAGACCTCTGTTTCGCCATGCAGCCAGCCACATCTACAATGGCTTGTTGCGCGTCACGCTCGGCTTTCGCGGTACGGACACCCATGGTCTGAAGGCCCTGCGCAGATCGGTGATGGGGCCGATCGCCGAACGCTGCGTCGTGGACAAAGACGTGTTCGCCTCTGAGTTGGTGATCCGTGCTTATCGCGAGGGTGTACGAGTGCGCGAGATCCCCGTGCGGCTGATGGAAAAGCGTCCGCCGTCCATCAACTTGGCGCGACGAGTTCCCTCGGTGCTTCGCAATCTGGCCAAACTCGGCTGGGCCATCGGGGTGCGACGGTCGTAGCGAGGGTCGTGCTCCTCGCTGACCCGGTCTCGCTGCGCATTCGGTGACGACGGGTGTATATGCTCTGGCATGTCGCGTTCAGTTTCCATCGTCGTGGTCGCGCTCGCTGGCTGCGGGGGCGTGGCCTCCCAAAGCGGTGTGCCGGCCGCATCCATCGAGCCGAGCGCTACTGATCAGAAAGCGCCGGCCACGGTGCCGGCTGATCCTGCGGCGCAGGCGTACCATCGGATTGACCAGCGCCTGCGCGCCCAGTTCGATTACGCCACCGGACATCAGCGTTGGTCGGGCGACCCCATGGTGGTGCGAGAGCGCATGCGTAAGTGCGTCGAGCATGAGGGCGAGCCCTATCTCGACGAGCTGGGCGGCTTGACGAGCGAGAGCAGTCCCAAGCGCGTAGCCGTTGCGGCTCGGGCGCGGCAAGGATCGGTCTATCGTTCGTGCTTGAGCGGCCTTTTGCAGCTCGAGCCGCCTGCTTTGCAGCTCTATACGCCCAAAGAGGAGTCCTTGCTCGGCAAGTTGGCGCAGATTTGCAAGGATCTCGGCTCGGAGAAGGCTTGCCAACAAGACAAGGCATTTCGCGAAAACCGAAAGAAACAATGGCAGCGTTTGCGCCAGCAGCTGAAAGAGCCCGTCGAGCGGGAAGCGGTGCGCGGCTATGCGGAGGCTTTGCTGTGGGCTCGCGCTTTCCAGCTCGATGACGAGACGGCCGGAGACGCGCGCGCCCAGCTCGATTCCTTCAGCCGCGACCTCGGTGATGAAGTTATGGCCAGCTACCTCGCCGGGCTGACTGATCCGATGACCAAAGCGCCGCTGGTCTACCAAAAGGGCATGTTCTTGCGGTCCCGTTGACGAGGCGACGAGAGCACGAGCCCACGAGCCATGCTAGCGCTGCTTGGTTGCAACCAATACGCGTAGCGAATCGAATGGCGCTTCTAGCGCTGCATCGTGTAGCGCCACATCGAAGCCGTGGGCCTCGAGCAATCCTCGCACCTCGGGGAGCGTGAAGCTGAGGTAGTACATTACGAAGGGCGGTTTGAGCAGCGCGTTGCGCACGCGCATCACAGCGTTGAAGCCGTGGGCGAGCCAGCGTCTGGGTGCATACAGGGGCGGTCGCTCTGCAGTAGCGAAGACGAAATAGCCGCCGGGTCGGAGCGCACGGCTCACCCCTTGCAGCAGGGGCGCTTGGTCCTGGTGTCGAAAGTGGCCCAGCGAGCCGAAACAGGTGACCAGATCGAAAGCACCCTCGTAGGGTAGCTCGAGGACGTTGCCGTGGATCCACTCGACGGCCACCGCGCCGGGTCGGCTTTGGTGCTTGCGGCGGGCCTCGTCGAGCATCCCCCGGCTGAAGTCGATGCCAACGAGTCGCTCGTGGCACAGCGCGCTGAGCCAAGGGATGGCCACGCCCGTACCGCAGCAGAGATCGAGCGCCGCGCCGACCGGGCGGGGCACATGGGCCAAAGTCGCCCTGATGAGCTCGTCAGGCGTACGGAAAGGCGTGTGGTCGAACTTTGGTGCGAGCAGATCGTAGCCGCCCTCGGTCGAGCTGAGCGCCTGACGGCATAGCTCGCTCAGAGATGGGCCTTCGGGGTGGAACATGTGACGATTCGACAATAGCGGAAAGAGCTGGCGAGACCGTGGAGTTATGGCTGCGCGACGGCAGCCGGGGCTAAGATGGCGCCATGGGCAGCGGCAAGAGGCAAGGGACGCGCAAGGCCTCGCTCGGCGAAATCCATTCGATCCAGCTGACCGGCGCGGAAGTGGCGGTCCAAAGTGGTCCGGACGCTGGTGCCTCGTTCAAGATCGATCCAGGGGGGTTGACCGTGGGCTCGGGCGCCGACTGTGATGTGCAGTTGAGCGACAAGCTGGTCAGCCGTCGCCATCTGGAGCTTCGCGCTGAAGAACAAGGTGTGCGTATCGTCGATCTCGACAGCACCAACGGGACGCTCTTTGCAGGCGCCCGCGTCAAGGAGCTGCTGCTGACCAGCGACGCGCTGCTCACGGTGGGTGATACGCCGCTGAGCATTCGGCTGCTGGCTGAGCCGCTCGACATCAGTGTGTCGCCGCGCACGATGTTCGGCGGAGCCGTGGCCCACAGTCCCGCCATGCGCCACGTTTTTTCGCTGCTCGAAAAGGCCGCCGAGTCGAACGTCACGGTGTTGCTCGAAGGCGACTCGGGCACCGGCAAGGACGTCATGGCGCTGGCGCTGCACGAGGAAAGCAAGCGCAACGACGGGCCGTTTGTCGTGGTCGATTGTGGCGCCATCCCCGAAGGACTGGTCGAGAGCGAGCTGTTTGGTCACGAAAAAGGGGCCTTCACGGGTGCCTCACAGAGTCGTGCAGGAGCCTTCGAGCAGGCCCATGGCGGAACGGTGTTCTTGGACGAAATTGGTGAGCTGCCGATGGAGGCACAGCCCAAGCTTCTTCGGGCGCTCGAAAACCGTTCTTTTCGCCGTGTCGGTGGTGCGCAGCTGATCAAGGTCGATGTGCGCGTCATCGCGGCCACCAACCGGCGGTTGCGCGAGATGGTGCGCAAGCGCGCGTTTCGTGAGGATCTCTTCTACCGTCTCGCCGTGGTCCACGTGCGTTTGCCTCGCCTCGGCGATCGACCGGAAGATGTCGTTCCGCTCGCCCAGCGTTTCTTGCGCGGCGCGACTGGGGACGATGAAGCAACCATCCCCGAAGATCTCGCCAGCTTGCTCACCTCCTATCATTGGCCCGGAAACGCCCGCGAGCTCCGCAATGTCGTCGATCGATTCGCCACTTTCGATCAGACCGATGCGCGGGTGCTCTTTGGTGCCAGCGAAGATCGGCCAACGAGCGCCATCGGCGACTTCGCGGGGATGGAACGAATAGCATATCACGATGCCAAAAAGCAGGTCATGGAAGCGTTTCACAGCGCGGTGTTGCCACGAGCGCTCAAGCGGGCAGGGGGCTCGGTAGCGAGCGCGGCCGAGCAGATGGGCTTACCTCGCGCGAGCCTATACCGTATGTTGCAGCAGCTGCGTGATGAGGACGATCTGCCTAGCGACTGAAACTGTGCCGCCGCTCCGAATTCCGGCGGCCTGGCCAGCCACGCTGTTGGCGGCTGGGTTGGTGTTGGCGGCTGGGTTGGTCGTCGACCGAGTTGAGGCGCAACCAGCCACTGCATCAGCGGCGCCACCTGCGGCCTCGGCGCCCGCGGCCGATGATCCTGTCGACCAAGCTGACCCCAACGTCAGGTTTCGCAAAGGCCTCGATCATTACGAGAAAGGGCGGCATCGCCAAGCTGCGGCCGTGTGGGAAGCCCTGCTCGTCGAGCTCGGTCCCGCCAAAGGCTGGAAGCTCAACTACAACCTAGGTCTGGCTTACTACGCTGCCGACGACGTGACCTTGGCGGTACGGCGCTTCGAAGCGTTCCTCACCCGTGTTGCCGCCCTCAGCAATGCCCTCGGCGCCGAGCTCGAGCAGCGCCGCGAAGATGCTGCCGCGCGGGTGCTGGCCGTCAAGTCTCGTCACGGTGAGCTCGTCTTTCCGTTGCCGTCGCAGGGCCGCCCTGGGATCGTGCGCGTCGACTCCGGCCCGCCCCACCAGATGGGTCAGCGCGTCTACGTCGATCCAGGCCAGCACGTCGTCGAGGTGACGGGACCGACCGGCGCCAAGCGAGCGCAAGTGGTCAACGTGGCCGCGGGCCATTCGGTCAGCGTCGACACGAGCGACCCGCAACCCCCGCCGCCCCCGCCGCCTCCGCCGCCTCCGCCGCCTGCTGTCGTCACGCCACCTCCGCCTAGCTTCCCAACGGTTTGGGTGATTGCAGGTGCAGGCGCCACCGCTCTTTCCTTCGTGCTTCCAGGGGTGCTCGGCGCTGAAGCCAGCGACTCGCGGCAACATGCCGAGCAGCTCGGCGCAGGCCACAGCGGTTACGACCATGCGCGGGACGACTTCGACTCTGCCCGCACCAGCTACTACGCCTCCTACGCGCTGCCCGCTGGGCTCGGGGCGGTAACTGCGACCATCGCTATCGTCGGGCTGGTTGCTCGTGCGCGCCATCCGCAGCCAGAACGTCCAAAGCAGAGCAAGCCGAAGCTGGGCGTCGGGCTCGGCACGACCGGCGCATGGCTGCAGCTCAGTGGTGCGTTCTGAGGAGACTCAGGCGCGCGTTTGTTCTTCGAGCCAGTCCAAGTACGACTTGGCTCCGGCGACGATGGGCAGGGCGATGATCTCGGGAACGTCGTAGGGATGGTTTTCGCTGAGCCAGCGCTCGAGTTGCTGGTAGCGCTGACTTGTCGTCTTGATGATCAGCTGCACCTCGGCGTCGTCCTGCACCTCGCCCTTCCAGCGGTACAAAGAGCGCAGCCCCGGGACGATGTTGACACAGGCAGCGAGCCTTTCCTGCACCAGACCTTTGGCCAAACGCTCAGCTGCATCGCCCGCTGCGGGGGCGGTACAGAGCACCACCAGGGGACCGTCCTGGGTCATGAATATCTGTCTCGCGGGCTCAGAAAACCGCCATGACGGCGGTCACCATGCCGCCGAGAACCGTCCAGGCGAGGACGAGCCCAATGACACAACCACAGCCTTTGGGCAGACCAGCGGCCCTTTTCCCTTCGCGTGGCGGCCAACGGGAATTCCGAAGAGGATCATGGGCCCATGCTCGCATAGCCGCGGCTTTAGGGCAACGCTCAGCACGCCCACTTTCGGCGCTACGGACCGGGCCGACGGATTGGGTTGTCTTCTGGGCTAACTTCTGGAAATGTTAACTGGCTTCCATTTCATGGCCATGAAGACGAAGGATGCGAAAACTAGGCGCCGGGTGCTAAGCCGTTTTGAGGTCATGGGCCTCTGGCTCAGCTACCAGCGCTATAGCTTCGTGCTCGTAGGAAGCGCTTTACTTTTGCCCGTTGGCCTCTTTTGGCTGCTGCCCAACTACTGGTTCCTGTGGGGAATTCCAGCAGTTCTGGTGGCGTCCAAGCTCGTGTTCTACGCCGTGATGGTGTACCGGCGCTGGCCCCGCAAGCTGCGGGCCACGATGGTCGCCACGCGACGCATCGCGTCAGGTGGCTTCGAGCCCGACAGCGTGATGCCTTTTTGTGGAGATCCGTGTTTTCGCGTGGTGGCCAACGAAATCCTCAGCCGCGCGGGCCTTGGCTTGACGGAGCGTATGAGAATCATTCGTCGTCTTGCGGTCGAGAAGCGCAACCAGCCCGAATACGTGGTACTTGTCGATCGGACCAACGGAGTCACGGTGCGTGTCGATGGCACGCAAGTAACCAGGACCATCTAGGAGCGTCCAAGGAGAACTGTCGATGGCATATCCGCCGCAACCCGGTTACCCAGGTCAGCAACCAGGCCAGCAACAAGGCCAGATGCAACAGCAGCAGGGTGGCTACGCCCAACAGCCAGCTGCTAGCGGAAGCGGAGGCGGCGGCGCCGCCAGTCAGGAGGCCATGCAGCACCTCGATTTGCTGCCTGGTGAGCAGGTGGCCTACTCGCTGCAAGCCGACGGCTACTTTTTGGGCACAGCGCCCCACCTCAAGCTGATCGCCTGGTACCAGATGGTGATGACCACCATCACCGGCGGCTACATCAAGATCTTCCTGATCGTAACCAACCAGCGTCTGCTGTTGGTCAATGCTCAGCAGATGTGCTGGGGCTGCACCAAGATGCTCGGCGTCAACACGGTTTCGCTCAAAGCGATTTCCGAGGTCGGCACCGCCAAAGAGACCCAGATGTGCTGCTTCAACTCGCGCGCCGTGCACGTCGAGTCGCTCACGCAGCGTTACTCGATGGTCGTCAAGCACGTCGACGATGGAGCCCTGCGTCAGTTCATCACCAATCTGAGCCAGGTCATCATCTCCAACAAGCAGGTCACCTGACCGCGACAGCTGAACAAGCGCGTGGCGCCGTTTGCCATCGACAGCGCGGGACCAAAGGCTGCCCTGCTATCAGCGTTGGTCCTGCTGGCGACCGCGTGCTTCGACGACTTGCCTGCTAGCCGGCAGTGTCCCGGCGCCGAGCGCGTGCAAGTGGACGACTGCAAGCTCTCCGACATCAAGGCGGAGCAGCTCGGCTGTCTGAGCTTCGAGCAGATCGGCTGCTTTGCCCGCGATAGGAGCAGTTGCGATTGCGGTCCTGAAGCGTGCCCAACTAGCCGCGACGCTTGCTATCCCGATGGTGATTGCCCAGCAGCGGTGACCTCTGCTGTCGGATCCGAAGCGCGCTGCCGCCGTTTGGAGGCCAGCCAAATCGGCGGCGGTCTCCCCGAGTCCCTCCAGTGCCTCTGCGGCTGCTCGTCCTGCATCTCAGTGTGCGATGGCTATGGCCCTTTGGTGGGTGTCGTTGCCAAAGGGCTAACGCTCGAGTCGTTCGCGATCCCACTGCTCGACATCCGCGACCAAGCCCCTGATGCAGGGAGGTTGGGGATCTACCTGCGTGTGCGCGGCCTGGCCAACGTGCTGGTGCTGGCCGGCAAGAGCGAGACGAACAGTCTGAGCGATTTCGAGACGGTGGTCGACTACCGGGTGACGACACCGCTTTCTTACGACTTCGTGGAGCACGTGTTGCTCGATCAGGTTTTTCTCGGCAACACGGCCTATTCTTGGACCGCCAAAGAGCAAGCGCCGACCACCATTGCCATTGGCGCGGGCCTCAGCACCGAGCCAACCGTGACGCTGTTCGAGCTCGACTGCGTCGTGCCGTTCTACTTGCCGAACTGATGGCTCTGAGCGGTGGGCTCAGCGGAATACGGCGTTGATGATCTCGGCAAGCTGAACGTTGCCGGGGCCGAGCAACCAACCCACGACCGCGCCGACCATCAAACCGAAGATGATCATCGCCACTCGGGCAGGCGCGCGGGGCAGGGGGCGCTCACGTAGCGCAAGAGGGTTGGTGCGCAACATCCGCTTGGCCAGCATCAAAGCGGTGTGGCTGTCGCCGTCGACACCTAGCAAGCTGGCCATGGCGCTGATGGCCATGAAGTTGACCTGGTTGTCCGGGTCCTCGAGGTCCAGCTCTTTGTGGGCGGTGGCGTACAGGACGACCAGCGCGGGAGATCGTTTCTTGGCTCGGCTCGCCGGACCGAGCAAATCACAGATTGCCTGGTAGTCGTTGGCCACCAGCAGCCGCTCCACCCGCGCGAGCAGCGCCGCATCTGCTCCACGCTCG
>CAZRGL010000346.1:0-11843 GCA_964599485.1 uncultured Polyangiaceae bacterium | reverse complement strand
TCCTCGAGTCCTACCTCGATCTACCCATCCAGCTCACGGTGTCGGGGGCCGAGCTCCAGTCAGCCAGCGCCCGTGCCGAGGACCCAGACTTCAAACTGGGAGCGGAGAACATCCTCGCCCTCGAGCTCGGCTATCTCAACAAGCTCAGCGACAGCTTCCAGTTCGAGGCACAGGCCTACTACCACCGCATCAGCGACTTCATCAAACTGGCCCATCCGCGACTCGGCACGCTCAGTGACGTGGCGGCCGGCGTCGGCGGCATCAACCCGGAGACTGGTCGCTATCGCGTCGCCGGTGGTGGATGGACCAACCAATGCTCCTACGATCATGTGTTCGGTGGCGAGCTCGGCGTCCATTTTTACGGCGTCGAAGGCCTCGACATGTTCGCCAACTACGCCATCAATCACGGCATCCATGAGCTCCCCGAGGGTTGCAACCAGCCCGGCGACGAGCGCACCAGCACTCACAAGGTCAACTTCGGCACCCAGGTACGTACACCGTTCGGTCTCAACGGCGAGGTTACGTTCCACTACCAGACCAAACAGACCTGGGGGGAGCAAGTCGCCACACTGACCGGCATCGAGTACCAACTGTTCGAGATACCCGACTACCATCTGCTGAACGCACGCATCGGTTACGGCTTCCTCAAGGGCGACAAGGCCGAGGTGAGCGCAGTGCTGTTCAACGCGCTCAGTGGTGTCTTCGCTCCAGCGCCGCAGATGCATCCTTTTGGCAATCGCGTCGGGCGCAGGTTCATGGGCTTCTTCGCATATCGTTTATGAGGCAATGGCAATGAAACAGCAGCGCGAGACGCGAGCCAGTGCAATAGCGATCAACTTGGTCGCTGCGCTGAGCTGTTTCTGCACCACCGGTTGCGACTTCGACACCTTCATTCCCCAGGGTTTCGGGGGACCAGCGGGGGCCATCGAGGGCACGGTCACCTATGCTGGGCCGCTTCCCTGCACCCGCGACGGCCGCATCGTTGGCGCCGCTGTGCTGCTCGCTTTCGAGGAAAAGCTACTTCCGCCCCCTGAAGGACTGGGCACCGATCCAGCTGGCCTGACGGTGGTGCCGGCCGAAGCGCTCTTCCGAGGAATTCGCGGCGATTTGAGCTTCGCCGCAGACGGCTCGTTGGTCTGTCCTCCGGCCGACTCGAGCGTTGTGGTGAGCACGACATTCGCCGTGGCGCCGTTGTCGGCAGGCGTCTATCAAGTGCGTGGTTTCTTCGACCGCGACGGAGACTTCAATCCTGGCTTCTCCATCTTCAATCTGCCGAGCAAAGGCGACATCGGCGGCGGCGCCATCGACAACGCGACCGAAGCGCTGCTTGGCGCACCCGTGCAATACCGCGGCGTGCCGCTCGGCGATCTGCGGCCGGACGGCTCACGCATCATCGGCGAGCTCGGGGCGTTGGTACAGGGCGTCTCGGTAACCCTGGGTCTACCGATACCCCTCGAGCGACCCATTTTCCACGTGCAAGAGGTCAAGGACGAATCCTTCGGCAACACCGATCCCAACAAGGTCGTGGTGCCCGCTGACTACCAGCTCGCCGTCTTCAATCCCGGAAACACTGCTGCGACCGAGGCGTCCTTTGTGCGGTACGTCTTCGGTGCGGGTGTCGCGGCAGATGAGATCGCGGCCGCCAGCAATGTACCCTTCTCTCTGCCCACCGAGCAGCCGAGCCTGTTCATGTCGCGCCATGATGTGAACGGCGATGGCGTACGCGATGGACAAGACCACATCCCCGAAACACCCCTAGTACCTGCCCTGCTGCCACTAGGCCTGATGACGAAGTTGGAAGGCAGTGGGATTGCCTCGCAAGCAGGCCCGTCCGTCATTTTGCAGGGTGTGACGCTGGTCGACGGACTGCTACAGACCGCTGTCACACCGCCCGATTATGCCATGCTGCATCCAGCGGTGACGGTGGCGCTACGGCCCGCGGTGCTTTGCATCGACAAGCACAACCCGTCCAAAGATGCAGTGTTGCTCAACACCCACAAGACCGATGGAGAGGGCAGCACCTTGATAGCGGACGAGCCAGCCCTGGAAGCCGCTTTGGCCAAGCAGTTCGGTCGTCCCGTCCACATCCAATACGGCTGTCTGCCGCGTGGTCGCTACGGCCTGAACCTGATCTACGAGACGGGTCAAGCTTGGACCCTACCGAACGAAGCAGGCGTCTGCGCCGCGTCGGAGCCCCTTGCGGCCGATGGCAAGAGCTGCGGGAATCGAGCGGTTCTCAGCTCCCAAGCTGCCATCCTGGAAATCGGCGAGCCGGTTGATCCGAGCTACTGTGAGGCCAATCCGACGCCGGCAGCGTGCCTGAAGTAGACATGGGCTCAATCGTCGTCATCGGCAACTTCGACGGCGTGCACCTCGGGCACCAGGCCGTCCTGGCGGCACTCGCGAGGTTGGCGCGAAGCCGACGCCTCCAAGCGAAGCTGCTCACCTTCGAGCCGCATCCTGCAGTGACATTGGGGCGCCGAGCGCCCGCCTTGCTCAGTACCGCAGCGCGCAAACGTGAGCTCATCGAGCGCTGTTGCCCACAAGTCGAAGTCGTGATGCGAGCTTTTACCCAGGAGTTTTCGCAACTGAGCCCCGCCCAATTTGTCGAGCAGGTGCTGGTCGAGCAGTTGGCTGCGAGCGTGGTGATGGTTGGACTCAATTTTCGCTTTGGCCGCGATCGGGCCGGCGGTATCGGAGCGCTCGAACGCTTCGGCTTACAGCACGGCTTCGAGACGATGGCTGAGCCACTGGTGAGCGACGAACGTGGACCATGGTCGAGCACGCGCGTGCGGGGGCTCATCGCCGCCGGTGAGATGAAGGGTGCGGCGCACATTCTCGGCCGTCCCCATATGCTCAGCGGTGCTGTGGAGCGTGGGGCCCAGCGCGGTCGTCACTTGGGTTTTCCAACTTGCAACATCGCCCATCCACCACAAGCGTTGCCGCCGCATGGCGTCTATGCCGTCGTGGTCGACCGCTGTGTTGGCGACAGCGCTCGGCCGCTCGGAAAGGGTGTCGCCAACATCGGTGTGCGACCGACAATCGCGCCAGCGGTCAGCAAACCGCTGCTGGAGGTACACCTGTTCGATATCGACGAAGATTTGTACGACGCTGAGCTGCGCGTGCACGTCGTGGCCAGATTGCGGGACGAGCAGCAGTTCGCCGGGCTGGACGAGCTACGCGCTCAGATCCACAAAGACTGCGAGCGGGCCCGAGACGTCCTCGCCGACATCGAGCCGGACGATAGCATCGGCGGCGCGTGGGCCTAGTCGCGGACTGTCGGGACCGCTAGCTACCGTCAGGCTGGACTGTCCCCCTGCGGGCTGCTCGGAAGCGCTGCACAACGGACGGCGAACCGTAGGAGACGTCGAAGGACATGCTTTGCCATTCACCCATATTTTACGGCCTCGTGCCGGTTTCGTGGTCACAAGAGCGAGTCGAAACCCGCTGAGCGACACCCCCTGCCGACGAGCTAGACCAGGTAGTGAGTTGGTTGGAGCTTTTCCCTCGGTGTCTCCTACGATTCGCCCTCCTCGCGGTGCGTTTCGCTTGCGTCTTTTTACTGTAGGGCTCGGAGCCGGCTTGTCCAGGGGGCGAACGAAAGAAATGATCGAAACTTCCGGAAGCAAGCTGGAGCACAATGTCGATATCAAGACGAGCACGCGTTGCGCCTCGGTCCACAATCGCTGTTGACTCGATTTTCCCGACTGGCCGGAGCGGCCAGTTGATGAAACAATCCGCCAACCATGCAACCCGCCGAGCTTCGGAAATGGTCCCACGAGGCGCTGATCGCGCGCGCCACGGCATTGGGAGTCAGCAACAAGGACGCCGAGGGCCTCACACAGGCCGAGCTGATTGACGAGATCGTCAGGCGAATGAGCGCACAGGGCCGCAAGCGCAAGCGGGGATGGTTTGGCAAGGCACGCGACCTGGTGGCCCAAGTCATCGATCGCGGCCTTCACCTTCCCGAAGCTGCGAAGCTCTTTCGGACGTCGCCGGCGCCCGACGCGATCCCCAATCCCCCCGCACCGCTGCCCACGATCACGCTGGCGGAGATCTACGCAGCGCAAGGCTACTTCGCTCGCGCCGTGAAAGTGCTCGATGAGGTAATCAAGCGCCAACCTGCGAACGAAGACGCGCGAAAGCTGCGCGGACGATACGTCGAGCAGCTAACGCCCACGCAGCGCTCGAAGCTCCAACCGGCACCTCCAGACAATCCGACCGAGGCGAAAACCAAGGACGTTACAGCGGCAGCCACGGCGGCTGAGGGCCAATCGACGGCCGCTGCAAGCGACGACGAAACCACAGTCGACCTGCGCCATCCGGCCGCCCCAGAGCCGACCAGCCCAGAGCCGACCAGCCCAGCAGCCACCACCCCACCTGCCACCCCCCCCACTCCCCACCTCCCCGCCCCCCGAGCCGCACCGCCCAGCCCCGGCCCCCCCACCGCCGACCCCCCCCCCGCCGGCCAGCCCAGAGCCGACCAGCCCAGAGCCGACCAGCCCAGAGCCGAGCACGGAGTCAGACGGGAAACGACCTGCGAGCGCGCCGAGTGACGAGCTCGACACCACCGTGCTGCGGGACGAGCTCGTCGTATTGGCGACCGATCCATATACCGCCTACGCATACTGGGAGCTTCGTCCGGTGCGCTACGCGCGCATGCTCCACCAAGACCCCAACGGCAACCTGGTCCTGCGCGTGCTCAGTGTAAAACCAAGCCCGCGCGGCGAGACCTTCTCCGAGGTGCAAGATCTACCGCTCGATCAGCTCGTAGGCGATACGTTCATCCACGGCCTTGCGCCGGGAGCAGAGCTGAGGCTGTGCGTGGCATGGAAAAGCGATGAAGCGTTTACGCCACTCATCGTCGCAGCCGAGCTGCAACAACCACGCGACTACGCGACTGCAGTGATTTCTGGTCATCGACTCGAGTGGCGCGTTGCAGCCGAGCAAACTGAAGGCCAGCCAAACCGCGACACGGCCCCGCGCCAAGACGCTGCGCAGCAGGCTGCTGGTGCTCGAGACGCCCCCAAGCAGGTGGCAACCAGGGGGGCCAATGCCTATCAGCGCTTGCAGGACTACTTCGAGGCAGCTGCCAGCAAACGCCCGGTACCCGTAGTCGACTTCGGATCCGCTGGGCGGCCTCGTCTGGCCCCATTGCCCCACGGTGGCGCTAGCGAGCTCGCTCCTGGCGCCAGCGAGCTTGCTCTGGCACCGGGGGCAAGTGAGCTCATGGGCGACTGAACAGCGCCCACGACGGGCTGACGCGCCGCAGCGCGCACGACAACGCAGCAGCCAGCCCTGAAGCGCTTTGATGCGTGAAACGCTACAGCCGCGCGGTTGCGCCGCTGGAGACCTTCTTCTTCGACACCGTCTTCTGAGCTGGGAGGCGCTGGCCTTTGCGGAAGCCGATCACTTCGCGAACCTCGGAGTCGTTCAAGTAGCTACCCCAACGCTGGCTCACGACGTTGTCGAGCAGCAGACCCAGGTGCAGATGGGGACTGCCATTGGCGACACCTGAGACGCCGAGCCGCTCGCCAGCGCGCACGCGAATGCGCTTCGTGGCGCCCTCGGCCTGGTGAAACTGCAGTTTCGACAGGTGCGCGTACCACACATGGGTGATGCGCCGACCTTGATATGGAATGGGCTGGTCGAGACGCAAACGAACAGTAAAAGCAGTGTCGCGCGGCCCAATCCAGAGCGTATGGCCATGCTCGGAGTAGTCGAGCGTTCCGGCGGCGATGGCGTACACGGGCATGCGATTGCCGGCGATGTCGAGCCCAGTGTCTCCGGGGTAGCCCATCACGACCCCGCCGGGCATGGGGCTATGCAGCCCGTTCGGTAACAGAGGCGAGAGACCGGCGGCGCCTCCGACCGGGATCGGGGCGGGCAACGAGCCAGCCTTGGGCTCCGCTGTGGGCAGGGGCTGCGCGTCGTGATCGTGCCGCGCTTCTTCAGCCGCGGATATCAGGCCAAGGGCCGGTGGTGTTCGATCGAGCTTGGGAGCCACGCTGATGGGGGCTTGGCCGGTAGGACTGATGGGGGCTTGGCTGGTAGGACTTGCCCCGGTCGCTTGCTGGACCGGAGCGAGCAGAGTGGAAGCACTGCACGCAGTCGCGGCACTGCAAAGCAGCGCTACTCCTAGCGCGTGCGCGCATTTTTTTATCTGTTCGGGCTTCATTCAACCAGTACGTCGCTTCAGCGGCGCGAAGTGTGACCGAGGACAGTCGAGTCGATTTGCTGAAACCCAGATCTCACCCGTGGCGATGAATAGGAAGGAGGATAATTATGAAGACCCTATTATTTGTCGTCACGTTGTTGATCGTAGGAGGCGTGGAGCCCGCAGCTGTTTTGGCACAGCCCTACCGCTACGACCATGAGCCCGGCGAGAGGCTTTTTCACGATCTGTCGCCACAGCCGTGGCCCCGGCTGCTGAGCGCACAACCGAAGGGCGAAGCGCGTCTGGCGCTGAAGCTCGAGCTCGTTCGCCGTCCGCGCCACGTGGCCTATGGCGGCGGCCTCATGGTGACGATACCAACGCGTCTGCTGGCCGCACCACGAAAAGCCAAACGCCCTTCACAGCCTCATGATGGCCTCGGGGCAGCGCTCGCGCAGGGCGATGCGCAACCGACGAGCGCAACCAATCAATCACCGCAACCGCTACGCACTGTGATACCGCGCGTCCGGACCAAGGACGCGCAACAAGCCGTGGCGGCAGCCTTGCGTCATGGCGGCGCTGGCCTGAGTCGCGCGCGACTGGAATCGATGGCCAGCCGCGCACGTTGGTCGGCGCTGCTGCCGCGCGTGCGCTTGCGCGCCACACGCTTGATCGACGAGAGCTCGAGCTTGTCGCCGACGTCCTACGACGCCCATCGCACCACCAGCTCTGGCGGTGCGAGCTTGTGGCTGGAAGCGCGAACGAGTTGGAGTCTGGATCGATTGGTGTTCGCTGATGAGGAGCCACGGATCGAGAGGCTGCGCAACGAGCAGCAGCGGTGGCGACAGCGTCTTTCAGGTGAAATACTGACGCTCTTGTTCGACTGGCAGCGCGCGGTTCACAACATGCTCAGCCCGCTGAGCGGCCAAACAACATGCATGCAGAGCTGGCTCCGCGAGCAGCAACTGGCCGCAACGCTGACGATTGCCACCGGGGGTTGGTTCAGGCGCTGGCGACAGCGACGGATCGCTGGACTCGGAATCGAACAGCCAGACTGCAACGGGCGGGCAGACGAGCTGGCCCTGGCTCAGTCTTCGCGACTCGAGGTGGCAAGCAAGGAGTAGTCGGTCTTGCCCGTGGGTGTGCGTGGCATCTGCTCGACGACTTCGACGACCTCGACCAGCATGTGCGGAGCCAAACGCTTGGCCAAATGCTTGCGCAAGCTACGGTCCGCTTCAGGCAGCTCATCGCGAAGCGTCACAAAAGCACGTAACACGATGCCGAGTCGGCGATGAGGCATGCTCACGACCGCGGCCTCGAGCACCGCGCAATGAGCTGTGAGCGCAGCTTCAATTTCGGAAGGATCGACGCGATAGCCGCGGATCTTGACCATTCGGTCGATTCGCCCGCGAAAATAGAACAGGCCATCAGGCCCGCGCAGAACACGATCACGTGTCGCGTGCCGCCCTGCCAAGGCTGTTGGGCCACGCACCACGAGCTCGCCGAGCCCCGGACCGTCGACGACCGCGCCTTGCTCGTCGATCAGCTCGCAATCTGCATAGGGGCAAGCCCGTCCGATGGGCAGCTCGTGCTGCCCGTCGAGCAGCGCGCGATCGACACGATGAAAGGTGCACACGTTGGTCTCGGTGGGGCCGTAGAGATTGAACAACTGCGCGTGCGGGGCGCTCAGCGCCAACGCCTGCAGCGCCCCTGGTGGATACACCTCGCCGGCAAAGCAAATCACTTCGAGGCTCTCGAGGATGCCGCCGGCAGGCAACGCGCCGACCAGTTTCATCAAGAGGCTCGGGACAGCGTAGATGAGCTTTGGTTGCAGTCTTTGCACCTGGGCCAACAGCGAAGAGCCGGTAACGCTGTGGCGGCGCGACATGGTGCAGAGCGTGGCTCCAGCGCGCCAACATGCGATGTGATCGAACCAAGACAGATCGAAGCTCAACTCGGCGACGCGCAGGACCCGGTCGGTTTTGCCCAACCGTGTCAAACCGATCATCCAGTCGACGAAGACATCGAGTCCCTGCCAGCTGATTGGTACAGGCTTGGCTGCACCGGTACTGCCGGAGGTGTGCAGCACGCACGCAAGCGAGGGGTCGGCGTCGAGCTCGACGACGCAGGCCGATCCGCTGCGCGTCTGGAGCCGACCGTCGGAGTCGAGCACGAGGCGTCCCAGCTGCAAACCAAGCGACTCGATGAGCCGCGACTGACCGCTGTCGTGAATGATGGCCCGACAGCCTGCCTGCTTCAGAAGCATCTCGACACGCAACGCCGGCGCGCTGGCATCGAGCGGCACCGCAACTGCACCCGCGAGCAGAATCCCGGCTAGCGCAATGGGCTCATCATGTCCCCTACGACCCGAGCTGAGCGCAACACGTTCACCAGCTCCGACCCCAAGCGCCTCCAAGCCGTCCGCAACAGCTTGTGCACGCTCCGCAAAGAGGCGGTAGTCGATCGCCTCGGCGACACCCTCGAGCGCGGCGGTCGCGCCGTGGGCGTGCAGCGAGGCGCGCAACCAGCGAGCAGGGATCATCACGACCTCGCAAGGTAGCCCGCCACGAAGGTGGCCATCGTGTCGATGGTCGCGATCTCGTCGATCACAACTTCTTCTTCGGGAATGTTCACCCCGAATCGTTCTTCCACAAAGACCAACAAGCGAGACAAAGACAGCGAGTCGAAACCGGCATCGAACAGGTCCTCGTCAGGCGCGAGTGGTGTTTCGCGGAACAGAATCTCGCTGACGATGAAGTCGTGCAAGGTCGATCGCAGGTTGTCTTTGTCCACGGCGGGCGGACAGTAGCGTGCCAGCTGGCAACGCGGCAAGCTCGGGCGGTCACTTGAAGAAATGTGAACCGGGCGTCAGGTCGCAATGCAGGTGGTCGGCGTGGGCGTCGTTGTAGTCCGGCGACAGGATGATGTTGTAGATCATCTGGTCGTAAACGGTTTGTGCAAACGAGTGCAGCAGCTTGCCGCCTTCGGTCTGAGGATTGGGCTGGTTCTTCTCCCAATCGTCGAGCACGCTGTAGTAGGCACCGCCCGCTAGCTTGAGGCCCGCGATATCGAGGGCATTGGCGAGGCCGTGCTGACTGATCGTGGTGGTGTTGGCGATTACCCGACAGTTGTAGATCCCGTAGTGCACCAAGTCGCTGACGCCCGCGTTGGCGAGCTCCACCGCGCTGTCGATCATCGCCAGAGCATGCGGACAGGCGGTGAACAGGACCTTGGGCTCGTTATCGAGACTGCTAGGCCGAAACACCACTCCTGCGAGCACAGGTTGCAGCCACACCGGGTCGTTGATGTCGCAGACCAGCTGCGGCTGTCCCTCAGGAGAGTCGAGGGGATTGACGGCCGGGCTGAAGGCAACGCCCCGCGCCAGCAGCGCTTGGTGGCATTCGCTGAGCACGAAGGGGTCGTCGTCGCCCGGCACGCATGCGTACACTTCCGTGTCGGGCTCTTGGTAACGGGACAGCAGTTTGCACTGGTAGCCGGTACGACAACCGCTGGGGCTCTGCCCATAGTCGCATCGTGTGGTGCACAGTCCTTCGGCAGCGCTGGTACCCATCTGTTTCGGCTCGGTGCAAAACGTGGTCACCATGCCCTCTTGGTCAGGGCAAAACTGCTCACAATCGAGCGAACAGAAGCCTCCAGGGAAGCCGTCTTCTTGCGGCAGACAAATGCCTCCCTCGTAATCACAATCAGAATGGCTGTCGCAGGGCCCACCGATGAACCCCTCGTTGAAGACCACTTCGGCGCCACCTTGTCCGCCCTGCCCACCTGTCGCCTCGCTGCCACCACCACCAACCGAGCCATTGCCGCCACCGCCCGTTGCGGTTTCGACATCACCCGGTGTGCCGTGCTGTCCGCTGCCACACGACCACGAACAAGCGATCAGGCTGAACAACGCCACGAGGGACCGAATCGGTGCATTGGCAATCATGGTGAGAACTTTGAGCTGAGAAGAAGCGAGGCCCCTATTCATGAACCGTTGTGGGGCGACAATCAACCTTGGGCCACGTCGATTTGGGCAGCAGCTTCAGGCTGCGCAGCGGCGCTGGCTGGATCGGGTCCGACAGCGGAGTGTGTGCCGAGCCGCGGCAAGATGGTGGTTCCGCGCAGTAGCCGGGCGATGGCGGCCGAGGGATGGTCCGCTGCGCTCCACGCGGCAACCCAGGCCAACCAATCGACGCTCTCGGCACGAAACAGGATGTTGCGGGTGTCGATCACACGCACCGGCGCCTGGGGCGGCTCGCCGCTGACCTTGGGCTGGATTGTCTTGCCGACCCGATCACCGATTCGGTAGATGAGCTCAGTGCGAAAGTCGTGACCCGGCCAGACGATCAAGCCCTCGTCGGCGATGTCGTAGTGGGACTGCTCGCCAATTTCAGCCTCAATTTGCTCTCGCACCAAGTCGATTTCGGCGCGCTGATACAACCCAGCCAAAGCGTTCTCGAACAGGCGCATCGCTTCGGCGGACTGCTCAGCAAGCTGCACCAGGAAGCCCGGGCGCGCGATGCCTGCCACCAAGAAACCGCTCTGCTCCTCGATGGTGATTTCGCAGTTGTCTTCGCTCAGACCCACGCAGCTGAGCTCGATTCGAATGCGGTTGGAGCTGAGCTTGAGCCCCTCGACCGCCAACGCGCCATAAGTCCAGCGCGTCGCCCGGCCTAGCAGCGCCACCAGCTCGCGATCGACGAAATGGCGCAAGGTCTGCTCGACCTCGTAGATCCCCTGCCGGAAGCGTCCCAGCGAGGGCAACCCGCCCCCGGCTTTTTCTTCCCGTCCCAAGGCGCGTCGAGCCGCAGCTGCTTCATCCTCGCGTTGAGCCGCCCGGCGAAGCCGCTCATAGAGCTTGGGCAATGTGCCCGAATGAAAACCAACGACGAGCAAACGCCGCATCGTCTCGCCGCCAGGTCCAACCGCCGCAGTTGGTAAGCGGGTGGATCGCGACGCTTGGTACAGCTTGTAGTTCTCCTTCAGCTCCCACGCGAGGAAGCCAAATATGCTCGGAATCAAGAAGACCGTCACGCCGGCGACGGTGTTGGCCACCAGATCGCCAAAGGGCGCCAACGGCGTCCGCAGCGCCGTGAGCATGGCGGGCGCCCAAGGCAACATGAGCTTGTGGGCGACGGTCACCACCGGAAAGTGCTTGAGCGGGTTGACTTCGGGCTCGATGAGCAAGGTCACGTAGAGCCGGATCACGTACGCGATCATCCCCCACACCAAGCCCACGGTGGCCTTGAGCACCAGCATGATGGGGTTCTGCCCATCTCGAAATAGCATCAGCTCATCGATGCGGTAGATGGCGCGTTGGAGCAGGTCCATGAGCGCGGCAAACATCCGCGTGATGAGGCGAAACAGGCCGGGCAGCAGTTGCCGACTGACGACATGCCAGGTGGGTGCGAGCTGATCGAAGAACAGGTCCTCGACCCAGCCGCCGAGCCGCGATCCGAGCACCAGGCTGCTCACCGCAAAGCTCCCGAAGCAAACCGCCAAGGTGAGCCACAAGTCGTGGCGTCGAAGTGGGGGGATGAAGAAAACGCCCACGGCGATGGCCACGGGGATCAACACGCGACGAATCGTCAAACGGACCAGCGGAAGTTGGAAAATGCGCCGCACGGCAGGCCGGCTGAACAGGGCACGCGGCAGGCGAAGAAACACCGCCACGAGCAACCAACCGATG
>CAZRGL010000345.1:0-11910 GCA_964599485.1 uncultured Polyangiaceae bacterium | reverse complement strand
CCTGACCGGAGTGATCGCGATCGACGATCTCGATGCGCGTTTGGCTCGCTGGCTGCTCGACACCAAACGCCGGGAAGCCACACCCGAAGAAGTCAAAACACAAGCGACGTTGCACCAGAGGCAGCTTCGCACGCTGCTGCACTTGATCGACGGCGGCAGCACTGATTTCGGCGACGACCACGAGCGCCGCATGCGCGTGCGGGCGCGCTGGACGCTTGCAGTCAGGGTCTTCACAGCCCACGTGCGCAAGCAGCCAGGGACGCGCTTGACGCGGGCCATCATCGCCACAGTCGCGCGCGCCTTCGACGCGCTGGTACGCGACAGTGCGGCAGAGGCGGTCGACATTTTCCTCTTTGCGGCGACCTACTTCACCGATCCAACGCACATCGCCATCATCGCCGAGGCCAGCATGCATCCCGACGTCACGCAGCTGCTCTCGCACTATCTGCAGTTCGTCAACACGCAGTACTCCGGCACGACCAACGAGCAGGCCAAGACCCGCCTCAACGCTTTTCAGCGCTTTCTCACAGCGTTTCCCAGTCAAACGACCTTGCGCGCCGAGGCCTTTCGCACGACAGCTTGGACGCTGGTTCGCGCCCTCCAGAGCGTCATGGGCACCAACTCCTTGCGGGGGCTCATCCCACAAGAGGCCGCTGCTGACGCCGGCCCTCTGGCTACCATCGAGGACGCCATCGGCCAGCTGCAACAACTGGTCGTCGGTGCTGAGCGACGCTGTAGTGACCGAGTCGGCAAGCAGCGCGCTGTGTTGCCCCGCCGGCACGCGCTGGCGCACGCAGTCGAAAACGCTGTCAACACCGAGGATGAAGCCGACTTGCTCGACGCGCTCACTGTTACGGCACGAGCCGCAGACGCGACGCTACCGAGCGCCATCGCAACGTTGGTCACGCAGACCTTGCCGCGACTGTCGACGTTGCAAATCGATCGACCGAGTATGCCTCAGATCGTGGTTGCCTCACGACAGGTTACCCTGCCGGATTGGCTGCCTGCCCGGAGAATCGTCGGTGGCTTCTACGTGCTGCACCAGCTCGGCGGCGGCAACGTCGGCACGGTGTTCGTCGTCAAACGCGCCGAGGAGCGCCACGACGCCGACGCCGAGCGCTTCGCGCTCAAGGTCCCAGAATACAATGCCACCGCGGCCAGAACGATGAGCGAGCGCGAGTTCCTCAAGCTGTTCCGCGAGGAAGCTGGCGCGCTGCTCAGCATTCCTGAGCACGCCAACATCGCCAAGTTCGTCACCTTCGACGCGGGCGCCAAGCCCAAGCCGATTCTCGTCATGGAACTGATCGAGGGCGTCAGCTGCGAGCGCATCATCAGCTCGCAGAGTCTCAACGCCGAGCTCGCCCTCAACGTGCTCGATGGAGTGATGGGAGGCTTGGAAGTGATGCACGGCTCGGGTATGGCCCATTTGGACGTCAAGCCCTCGAACGCGATTCTGCGTGAAGGCGGCGGCCAATCGGTGCTGGTGGACTTCGGCCTCTCGGGGCGAAAGATCCGACCAGGTTGCGCCACGCTCTGTTATGGCGCGCCCGAGATTTGGGAGGGGACCCCAGGCCAAACGGACAACACGCCGGCCACAGCAGCCGATGTTTATGCCTTCGGCTGTTTCGCCTACGAGGTGATGACGACGCGCACGCTCTTCGACGGCAACAGCGACGTGGCGATCATCTCGGCGCACATCACCCACGATGGTTTGCCGCCGCCGGTCAACGACATGGCTCAAGTTCCGGCGCTGCAGCCCTTCGCTGCCTTCTTGTACCACTGCTTGCGGCACGACCCGTTGCAGCGCGCCGACATCCCGACCTTGCGCCGTGAGTTCCACAAGGTCCGTGATTCCTTCAGTGGGTTGAGCTGGCCGCTGCGGCCCAACTGACTGCGCTCCACGACAGGCCCCAAGCTGACTGAAGCGTATCGAAATGTGTGCCCTGTCTGTCCAGCACGAGCGCCGCGAAGGCCACCGCCTCGAGCTGCTGCTGCACCGTTTTGTAGACGACGAAGTCACTCCGAGCGGGCACATCGCGCTGTTGCTTCACGGGTATCTCGACGCCGCCGGTAGCTGGGAGCAAGTGGCTGCTCGCCTGGCGGCGCGGGGGCTCGAGGTACTGGCGCCCGATCTGCGCGGCTTCGGACGAAGCGACCGCTTGGGCAGGGGCGGCTACTATCACTTCCCTGACTATGTGGCCGACGTCGATGCGCTCGTCGCTCAGCTCGATCCCAACCACGAGCTGGTGCTCGTCGGCCACTCGATGGGCGGCTCGATAGCATGCATGTACGCTGGCAGCCGCCCCGAGCGGATACACAAGCTCGTCTTGCTCGAGGGTGTTGGGCCACCTGCCATGCCCCCCGAGCTCGCCGTAACCCGCATGCGGCGCTGGCTCGACCAAATGAAACGCCCGCGACAACCCAAACCGCTTGCCTCCCTCGAGGATGCCGCCCAGCGGCTGGCGCTGCACCACCCCCGCTTGGACATCGAGTTGCTCGAGCGCAGGGCCGAGCATCTGACCGAGCGTGACGGGCAAGGCGTGCTGCGCTGGGCCCACGACCCCATGCACCGCACCACCGCCCCTTCGGCTTTTCAGGCCGAGGTCTTCATGGCCTTCCTGGCCCAAATTACCTGCCCCGTGTTGTTCATCGACGGCGGCCCCCTCGGCTGGCACCCAGCCGACGAGCAACAACGGCTCGACGCCCTACCCCATCGGCCCACCCGTGTCCTGCTCGAGGATGCTGGCCACATGATGCACTGGACCCGTCCCGAGCTGGTCGCCAACGCCATCGTAGACTTCGTGTTGCGTCACGAGCGAACCGCCGAGGACTGAGCCTCGAGTCATTCAGGACTTGCCGGCAAGCACACAGAGCGTGTAACTAGACGGCCGACGCCACCTTAGCTCAGTTGGTAGAGCAGCTGTTTCGTAAACAGCAGGCCTCCGGTTCAAGTCCGGAAGGTGGCTCCGTAAACCACAGCGTTGGGCCGCATCGACGGCTCGCGAGGCGTGTCACCCCACCGGCTTGCGAAGCCGATTCAGGATGTTGGTCACCGTATGGTAGCCACCCTTGGCAACCAGCAGCACGGCGATGACAGCGGTGGCGACCAAGTCGTGGCTAAGGATTGGTGCACTTGAAATACACCTGGGCCGCGGGCACTGGCAGCACGTGCAAGGTCAGACGGTTGACGGGGTGCTCGGTCAGCAGCTCACCCGACGGAGACATGGCGCGGCACTCGCGGGACGCGTGCTCGACGGATATCGTTGTGAGCCCCGGTGGTAGCTCGACGATGGTGATCGTGCTCGCTTGGTTGGTCGGCCCGTCAGTAACCAGGATTCGGTTTCCGTATCCGTCTTCGTGGACGTATAGGACGGCACCTCCAAGAGGCTCGAGAACCTTCACTGTAATCCAGTTGAGGAGAAGCCCATTTTCGTCGTGGGCATGTATGGCGATGGCGCCCATGGAAAGATCGAGCGGCCGATTTCCCAGCGCGGCACCGCCTTCGATCAGGGCGAACTCTGGCGAAGGCAGCGGGCGCGTCCCCTCGTGGTAGCTCTCGGCTGGAGTCCTCATGGGCGCAACTACGCCCAGAATCCGGTGCAAGTTGGAATCGGCGAAGCTGAGTCGAATCGCTTGTTGTTGGGGAAGCCAAGGATGCGTCCACAATGCGTCCTTGTCGGGATCCTCTGCGCTGCTCGCGATGGAGGTCACCGGTGGAATCGCATCGCGACCTTGCGCCCAGATCTCAACACCCTCGAGGACCTTGCTTCCGGCGAGACGGCCTCGACCCACGATGAAGTTGATGTGCTCACCCTCGTGGTCACGCGCGAATATGCCCGGGACGGCGTCGCGCTCCTGCAGCGAGGCGTCCGGCTTGCACGAGTCTCCTTCTGCGACAGACACCGGCGAAGGGGCTGAATACGGCTCGTGGACGCCTGCGACGAGCTCGGCGCCCACGGCCGTCATGCTCACCCCTTGGCTGCATAGCTCGACGCCACCAAAGCCGATCAGTGCCGCTCGCGCTGCACCGCTGAGGCGAGATCGAACAACCGACGCGCTCATTGGGACGCCGCCAGGCTGCAGCGCTGGATCGGGCTGAGCATGAACGGCGACCACATCCGCAACCTCTCCGCACGCGGCCACATCCCCGAGGATCGACTCGCTGATCCTCACCCCTGCCCCAAGTGAATGTACCGCCGCTTGCTGGACGTTTTCGATGCGGCTGCGCGCAACATCCAAACTAACTGGCCCCTGTCGGGAGCCTAAGGCTCGGATGCCATGACCCACGCAAGACCAGCGACTGCCCCGACAGCACGGATGGTGCTCTGCGAGACATCGAGGTCCACGCCTTGGACGCGCAGCCCCACATTGGCGACATCGTGGATCAGCACCTCGGCCAGGCTCGAGCGAGGGCTCTGTCCCGTCGGAAGATCCGTGTCGCGCCACGGATGCCAAGCGATGCTGACGCCCGCCCCAGAATCGTCCCATCCAATCGCTGCGCCGACAGGTGAGATGTGACGGACCACCGACTTGCTCAACTGCACGATGCTGCCTTCGGAGAGCACGCCGGCGTACTGCGCCCCCTCGATGAGCGTGTTGCTCACGACGAGATAGCTACCAGGAGAGGCCAACACAGTATTTAGATCTTCAATCGGGACGAAGCCCATGGGCCGCGCCCAGATCCCGGCACCCAAGTCACCTTGCGAGTCGAGGGCAGCGGCAGTCTTGCTAATACGCGTGTTGGTCACCTCGAGGTTGTAGCCAGTGGCGACGATGGCACTGCCGCCGATTGTGCTGAGCAAAGCGCGATTGACAGTCGCTTTGACATTGTTGTCGGCTAGCCCGAAGCCGTCAGGGGCTGCGCTCTTGACGACGATGGCGTTTTGCTCGCTCTCGATGATCACGCTCTCGATCTCGATGTCGTGGCCACTCGTCGAGGTGGCTCGAATCCCCACCCCCTCGCTGAGGATCGTCATGCGCGCCACCCGGGTGATCGAGTCTTCGGCTTTGTCTTCAGGGGTGATTTCGATCGCGGTGGCGCCAGTGCTCGTCGTCTGGACTGTGACGTCTCGCGCACAAACTCCTTCGACGATGATCGGCCCAGCCTCGATGGCGACGGTCTCGTCGTAGTTGCCCGGAGCAACCACGATTCGCGCGCCGTTTCCAGCCGCAATGTTGATGGCTTTCTGGATGGTCTGGAAAGGCGCCGCGGCGGAACCGTCACCCCCTTGCTCCGCGCCCGTCCAAACGAACAGCGCCCCGGGATAGTCGGCCGAAAAAGTCAGTGGGTCGTCATCGGCAGGGCAGTCGTCATCGAGTGGCTCGCAATGCGCCAGTCCGGGATAGACAATCTCGTCGCCAGCGCAGCTCGGCAGCTCATAGCTCACACCGACCGTGATGCACTGGCCGTCGACGGCCAACGTTTCATCGGCGCAGCCAAGGCCGAAATCGTACACCTCGAGCATCTGTGCGCAGCCGAGTTGGCTGACAGCCAGCAGCAGAGCTGCGGTACACTGACGGGCTATATGCACGAGGATTCAGCAGGGTATACCCCAAAACTGGGGCGTCGCAGCGACGACTTGGTCATGCAGCGCCAACGAGGCACCTTCACCACGACGTCGCCACAGCCCCAGGGGCTGAACCGGGGCTGAACCGGCTGAACCCCGGCTCTCATGGAAGCGTGGGCACGCCGGGTAGCACCACAATGCTTCCGGTGGCCGCGACGACCAGGTCGTCAACCCCGTCAGCCGTCAAGTCGGCGGTTATCAACCCATGAAACGGCAGGCCCGACGCCTTTGGGGCGGCACCCAACTCGGCTAGTACTCGAGGAGCAGCAAACTCGCGCTTCTCTTCAACGAGCTCGACAGCGTAGATTGTCGCATTTCCCGTGCCGCCTAGTGGCAGCGTGATCATCGCGAGCTCTCGCTCTTCGTCAGCGTCAGCGTTGATGCAGCCAAAGCCCACGATCATCTCTTTGTCGGGCGGGCGCAGCACGGTCGGCGTCGGGAAGGCGCCGGCAACAACTTGTTCTTTGATGTCGTCGGCCCACAGCACGTAGACCGCGGTCGGCGCTGCGCTGGTCTCGAGCTCGAGAACCAGCGTGACGAGCGCTGCTGGCAGCCGCGCGCCTAGCTTGCACACACTGAGCCGGTTGTGAAGTTCCTCCAGGTTGTCCATGGGTCCAACCAGCGGGCTTATCGCCGGCGTCACCAAGCGGGTTTTCGGCAGCACCAGGGGCTTCTTGTTCAGAAGCGTGGCCTTGGCGGCTACGGGATCGATTTCAGCAACCAGCAACTCGACTGAGCCGAAGTCGTCCGAGCTGGACAGCAGCACCATTTCGTCGTTGTTGTCGGCGTCGAGATCGAGCGGGGCAATCAACGGCTGCTGCATCGGCGTCCAGGGCATCGGGATTGCCGAGCTCAGCTGAGCGAGCTGCGCCTCGCCAACAGCCGAAACCACCGCCAGCGCTGTGTGGGGCGTGTCATCCGTTCTTCCGCGCAAGAATGCCGCGCCAATGGTCTCCTCGGTCTGTCCGGTGCCGAAGCTGCCCGAAGCAAACGCAACTGGAGCGAACGGTAGTGGTTGGGGCTGTTCGACGTCGCCGGGCTTCTTGTCGATCTCTACGAAGATCAGCAGTGGAGCCTGGAGCTGACGGTCGCCGCGACCGTACAGTGAGGCGAAGCCCTGAACATCGTACTTGTCTGTGTCTAGGGTGCCGAAAACGAACACATCCGTCGCACCGTCAACCGCCAGCTCGTCACCCCGCTGAAAGTCGAGCGAGCTGATCTCGGAGATCTTGTCGATGCCGCCGAGGAGGCGCGGCGCTGTGGGAGGCCCACTGACGTTGCCGAAGGAGACGTACAAGGCATCGCAACATGTCTCGCCGCCGAGCTGTACGAACATCAGATCACTGATCAAGTCGCCGTCGAAATCGCCGACCGTGAGCTTGCCGACCGCCTCGGTCGTCGCGATTCGGCTGCCGGTCATCGCCAGACTACTGCTGCCGGTGAGAAAATCGAGGCCCGCCCGCGAGGAGGAGGCCGCCATCACATCTGCGTGACCGTCGTTGTTGAAGTCAGCGACCTTCACCTCGGTCCAGCTGCCACCATCAGGATGCACCACGGTCGGTCCCGTACCGTCACAGAAGTGCTTCACTGAGCTGAGCCAGACGCCGCCCTCGCTGACCCAGTCGATAACGCCGTCGCCGTCGAGCTCACCCACCGCCAATGGAAAGTCGCAGTTGTTGTACAACCCGCTGCTGTGATCCTCGCCGGATGGCGGAACCGGGCTCTGCGAGTGAAACGTCCCGCGGCCCGTACCGTAAGCGATGTGCACACCCTTGTCGGTGCCGATCAACAGATCGACATGCTGGTCTTGATCAGCGTTGAGCTGCGCCGCGATGATGCCGCTACTGCTGAGCTTTGCACCATCGGCCAATTGCACACCGTCGCGCTCCTCGAGCACCGGCACCCCGTGTTCGTTGTACGGGCCTGGGGCGTAGACGATGACCTTATCGTTACCCTCATAGGCAACCGCAACCTCCTCTACCTCGGTTGCCTCGTCGAATCTGTGCGCCAACACCGTCCCCGCGAGCTTGCTCACGTCGTATGGGGCGAAGATCGATTCCTTCGGTTGGCCATCGCTGGCGGCCGCAAAAACGAGAATACCGTCAGCGCTGAAGATCAGTGGCTCGTCGCCGGGGTGCTCGCTCATCAGATCGGCGGCGAACAAGCGAAACTTGACGATGAACGCCGTCAGCTCGGTCGTCGGCAGCAGGGAGCGGTCTGCCGCGCCCCGAAATACCGACATGCCCTGCTCGAAACCGACCACCAAATCGCTCCGCTCGTCGAGGCTCAGATTGCCGCTGGCCGGAACCATCTTGTTCTCGATCAGGGGCAGCGCGAATGGATCGACACTCCAACCATCGACATCGAAGAAATGCGCCGTGAGGCTCGCCTGTCCCAGCGTGGCCAGATCAGCAGCGCCGTCGCCGTCGAAATCACCCGTCAACATGAACGCCCCGGGGTCGGCAGCGTTGGTGACCGCAGGGCCATAAGTGCCTGTTGCACGTCGACAGATGCCATCGGCTTTGCCGCAACCCCAACCAGGCGGACAGCTCGGCCGCGTCCCGGTCGCGTCGGGCCTGCAGCTCAAACGACAACCCATCTCGTCGTCGGGTGGCAAACAAGGCGTCTTGCCGATGGAGTAACCATCGCAGTCCTCCCAGTCGGGCTCGAGCACCTTGTTGCCACAATAGTCAATTCCGAGCGGATCGAGATCGGTACAGCCCCCTAGCACAGAGACAACAAACGAGAACAACGCCACCACCGACATCGAATGCAACAGCAAGCGCAACATCACGCGCTATTGTATCCAGCCTCCCCGCCGACACCAGTATGGCAGCCACGCCACCACCACTTGTGAGCGGTCCTGCCGACGAGGCGTGATAGGCTGCGCCGACCCGTAATCACGGGCAAGACCCACCCTAGCTGGAACGACAATCGGTTTGAGGCTTGTGAAACCACTTCGTCTTTCACGCCGAGACGGGAAACCCGAAGGAACCGCGACTGCTTCAAACCGTCTGTCGTTCTAAGAGGTTGTCATGTCTGCGCAAGCACCCACCCACGAGGCCATGTGCAAGAGCGTCGTCGACGGCGACATCGAAAAAGCGCGCGCGCTGGCACAAGCTGCTGCCGACAGCGATGCAGATCTGCTGCAAGCGATCGAACAGGGGTTCGCTGCCGGGATCCGTCAAGTCGGTGAGCTTTGGGAAGAAGGGGAGTATTTCCTGCCCGAGCTGGTGCAAGGTGCAGAGGCCATGAAGGCCGCGATGTCCGTGCTCAACCCAGCGATGGCGGCCAATCGAGGCGCCACCGAGCCGCGCGGGCGCATCGTCATCGGCACCGTGCAAGGGGATCTGCACGACATCGGCAAGACGCTGGTAGCAACCTTGCTCGAGGCCAATGGCTATGAAGTGCACGACCTCGGCAACGATGTTCCGGTCACAGCGTTCATGGGCAAAGCGCGCGAGGTCAATGCCGATCTGCTCGCCGCCTCGGCGCTGCTCACCACAACCATGCCCGTGCAGGGCGCCCTGGTCGAAGCAGTTGCCGAAGCGGGCCTGAGTGAGCAGATGAAGGTGCTCGTCGGCGGCTCGCCAACCACCGAAGCTTGGGCGCAGAGCATCGGCGCCACGCACGCAGAGAATGCTCAGCGGGCCGTGGATGTGGTCGGAAAGCTGCGCTCGTGAGCGCCCCGTCATTTGCCAGCCGACTGGCCGGGCCAGGACCCGTGTTGATCCTCGACGGTGGGCTCGGCTCCATGCTCTTGGCTCGCGGACTCGCACCGGGTGAAGCACCCGAAGGATGGAACCTGGAGCGACCAGAAGAGTTGGTGGCCATCCACCAGCGCTACGTCCAGGCAGGCAGTGAGGCGGTCCACACCAACACCTTCGGTGCCAACACGATGCGCTTGGAACGCTTCGGACTGGCCGGTCGATGTGCCGAAATCAACCAACAGGCTGTGGCGCTGGCGCGGCGCGCCAACCCGGTATTTGTGTTGGGTGATGTCGGACCAACAGGAGAATACCTGCAGCCCGTCGGAAAGGCGGAACCGGACGCCATGCGCGCGGCCTTTCTCGAGCAGGCGCGCGCACTTGCGGACGCTGGCGTAGATGGTTTTCACATCGAGACGATGAGCGACCTGCGCGAAGCGCTCCTCGCCCTCGAGGCGGTTCGGCAGGCTGCAGCAGACGCAGTCGTGTTGGTCTCGTTGACCTTCGACCGCAAACGCAGAGGCTTCTTTACTGTGATGGGTGACGCCGCCAAGAACGCCGGCCGCAAGCTGGTGCAAGCAGGTGCTTCAGGCGTAGGCGCAAACTGCACGCTGACCAGCCCAGACATGGTGCCGCTGGCCCGCGAGATTGTCGATAGCGTGAGTGAATTGAACGCCTCTGTGGTCATGCAGGCCAATGCAGGACAGCCGCAACTAGACGACGGGCAGGTTCACTACCCCCACGATCCCGACGCCTTCGCCGCAGACGCTGTCGAGATGGCCCGCTGCGGCGTGCGCGTCATCGGGGGCTGCTGTGGCACCGAGCCTGCAACCATCAGCGCATTGAAGAGCAAGCTGAAGGAGCCTGTGTGAGCGACCGGCCATGTGCGATGGACGAGCCCGCAGCGCTGCTCAGCCTCGAAGTGCCCATCGCGCGGTCGGAGCTGATGCGGTTCGCTGGCTATCCCGAGGCGCACGAGCCCGCACAGCGCCTCGGCACAATCGCCGATGAGGTACTCGCCGAAGCGCGTCAACTCAGCTGCGCTCAGGGCTGCTACCGCCAATTGGGTACGGCCCAAGCAAGCCTGTTGGGACTCGCCCCCATCGACGCCGAAGCTTTGGTCATCGGTCTGGTGACGGCTGGAACCGCGATTGAGCGCCGCGCCGCTGCGCTGATGGCCAGCGGTGACATCACCCGAGGCTTGTTCATGGACGCGGCGGGAAGCGCCGCTGCCGAAGACGCTGCCAACGCCATCAGCAAGGTCATCGTCGGCGGGTGTGGCACGGGCGCTGTTGCAACTGCTTGCTGTCGTTTGAGCCCAGGCTATGGCAATTGGCCCCTCAGCGCTCAGCCGGCACTCTTCGCGCTTCTTCCCCACGAGCGCTTGGGCATCTCGCTGACCGAAACGCACATGATGAATCCCCGAAAGTCGATTTCCTTTGCCATGTGGCTGGGCGCCAAAGAGCCGATCGCCAAGGGCCGCAGCGGTTGTGCTGCCTGCGGAATGCACCATTGCCGCTATCGACGCCCAACCTCCAACCTGACGGAGAGCTCAACATGACGACCCCCAACGCGGTGCGCCCCAAGCTGCAACTGCTCAGCCAAGAGGATGTCGAGCACATCGTCGAAGAGGCCTGCCAGGTGCTCGACACGGCCGGCGTGCTCGTCGAGAACGAAGACGCCCAGAAGCTACTCGTCGATGCTGGCTGCACCGAGCACGATGGGCGCTATCGCATCGGTCAAAGGCTGGTTCGTGATGCGCTCGGCTCGGCACCTGGGCAAATCAAGCTGTATGACCGCGACGGCGCGCTGGCGATGGACCTGGGCGATGACCGGGTTCATTTCGACCCTGGCTCGGCTGCCATCCACCTGTTTGATCTCGAGCAGGGCAAGCGGCGCGACGCCGTCACTGCCGACGCGATCAAGCTCGCGGTCCTAGTCGACGGACTGGAGCACTACGCAGCCCAGTCTACGGCCATCGCACCAGTCGACGTACCCAAAGAGGTAGGCGACCGCTACCGGCTGTACCTGGTGCTCCGTCACGCGCGCAAACCGGTGATCACCGGGACCTTCGCCAAAGATGGCTTTGCGCCGATGCATGCGATGTTGTCCGCCGTCCGTGGTGGTGAGCAAGCACTACGCGACAAGCCCTTGGCGATCTTCGATTGCTGCCCCAGCCCACCACTGAAATGGAGCGACCTGACCTGCCAGGCGCTGATCGACTGCGCGCGCAGCGGCGTGCCAGCAGAGTTGGTGAGCATGCCCCTTACCGGCGCAACTTCTGCGGTGACCCTGCGTGAAGCGGTACTGCAGCACTGCGCCGAGAACCTTTCGGGGATAACCATCCATCAGCTCGCTGCGCAAGGCGCCCCCATCATCTACGGTGGCTCACCCTCTGCATTCGACATGCGGCGCGGCACAACGCCGATGGGGGCCATCGAGACAATGATGATCGACGTCGCTTACGCGCAGGTCGGCAAGCATCTCGGTGTGCCCACACACGCTTATATGGGCTTGTCTGACGCCAAGTGCCCCGACTACCAAGCCGGCCTCGAGTCAGGGATCGGGGCGGTGCTCGCGGCCCTGGGCGGTATCAACGTCGTGTCGGGCCCGGGCATGCTCGATTTCGAGATTTG
>CAZRGL010000344.1:11647-11945 GCA_964599485.1 uncultured Polyangiaceae bacterium | reverse complement strand
AGCTGCTCTACAGCGAGCGCGTTGCCGACCCGCAGTGACCCTAACCTCCGGTGGCAACTAGCGAGCGCCCTTCATCGGGGCGCTCGCTTTCGTTTTGTCTGGTCGTAGAGTTGCTACCTTGGGAATCGTCGACACGTGCGTGGCGTATGATCCACCCTATGGTGAATCAGGCCACCAGCTCAACGTCTTTACGGTCCGCCGCTGGAGGCCGCGGGGGACCATTGCCTACGCCAAGGGGTGTGAAGATCACGTGTGTGCGTACTTCATAAAAAAAGGTACTCGCTTGATCGGGGGCGGC
>CAZRGL010000344.1:0-11637 GCA_964599485.1 uncultured Polyangiaceae bacterium | reverse complement strand
GTTCGACTTGGCCTTCAGCAAGGACGGAACCCGGCTTGCCATGGCCAATAGCACCACCGTCGCGCTGTACGAGATTGCCAGCGGCAAGAAGCTCGAGGAGCGTTACACCGGTACCGGCGGAACGACCGAGGGAAGCGTCTGGGACGCCAAGACGGCACAGCGCAAGCAGACGCTGTCACCGATTGGCGCCGATGGGTTCCTGTTGCCTTCGCCTACGAGCAAATTGGTAGCGGGCGTCGATCCGGATGGCGTGCGGGTGTGGGCGATCGAGGACGGCAAGGTGCTCGTCGAGCACGCAGCGGAGTAGTTGGCGCGTCCGAGTTCGCGTCTGAGTCCGCGTCTGCGTCCGCATCCGAGTCCGCGTCCGTGTCTGCGTCCGCGTCCGGGAGCAAATCATGACAACGCTGACACACGACATCAGCGAGCCCTACCGCCGCTGGCGCTCGCAGCCCACTGGGAGGGATCGTCGATGACGCGCGGCAGTCTGGCCACTCCGTCGATGCCGACGTCGAGATCGGCTCTGAGCTCCGCCTCGACGAGAACGTGTGACACAACGGCAGACTCCAGCAGCGAGCTGGGGGTCTTGCCAGCGGGCCACACCGACCGGGGCGCCCTGTTGGGTGCGGGACCGAGCTCGTGGCGCACCGCTGCGTTCGCTTTCGATGCGACCTCGCGATGCCATTGCAGATCCCATGCGGCCATACGGCTTCGGTGCGGAGCGACCACGAGGCGGGCCAGCGCTGCGACGATGACGGCCACCGGGATGAGGATGGCCACGGCCCCGGCGATCCAGGCATGCACGACGTTGCCGTGATCTTTGAAGTAGCTCCATGCGCCTGTTGCGATCCCGGTCGCGATGGCGAGTCCTAGCCACACTGCCACCGGGGACGCGAGATCCGGCTCGAAGAGCTCGAGGTAGGACTCCGCGAGGTCGACCACACCGCTAGCGCGTGGGCGGCGCGCCCGAAGCGCTTCGGTTTGTGGATTCTGATCACAAAGCTCGTTCCAGCGCTCCCTCGACTTGGCGTCATACGATTCGCGTTCCGACTCGGCCCTTGCGCGCTCGGCTTGGGTCGCGAGAGCGCGTTCGCGGCAGCCTTGGCAGAGTCGAACCGTGACCGGTAGCTCGAGGGTGCGGCGGTGCTCCTTTCGCCGCTCGCCGGGAGATCCCGATTGCCATTGCCAGCTGTACATGGCCTGGCCCGACCAGCGCCACGCGGTGGACGTGGCGTCACAGAGCAGGCATTTGTCTAGTTGGATCCCTCTCAGCGGCATCGGGTTGCTTGGCTCTCGTGCGGGGTTGCTCCCAATCTAGAATTGCCCCGAGGCGAAAGTCGACACGAAACCCGGCTTTGTCGAGGCTAGCTGCAACCGCTTCAGAAGCGGCCCACTGAAGCAGCCCATTGAAGCGGCGCCGTCGGCTGCCGCTGGTCAAGGCTCGAGGCGCGTGAACGGGGTCATCGTCACCTTCAGCTTCGAGGGCATGGTCAGTGAGCCGAGCGCTGCCGGATCGATGGTCAGCAGGCGCACGGTTCTATCGTCCTCAGACACCGCGAGCTGTAGCAACTTGCCGCGTGCGTGGAGGGTGTTGCCGCGGCCCGGCCAGTGCGTGAAGGGTAGCCGCCAGCGCAGCGTAGCTTTGTTCTTGGCTCGATCGATTTGGACGAGTAGCAGTGCGTGGTCGGTCGACGCGTTGATGGTGCGTTCCTGCGGCGAGGGCCGCGCACAGGGGGCGCCCAGAGGGCAATGGACTTTGGGCGGCGGAGTGATTTCCCAGTGGCGCTTGCGGGTGGTCAGCGCAATGCTCGTCCAAACGCTGCCATCCTTGGTTATGGCAACGCCCAGCTGGGCGACACTTTGTTTGACGCTTCGGCAGCTCCGCTTGCGTTTCTCTGGGAGGGAGCACTTGTGGCTGCCCTGGCCTTTGATCTCAACCAACGTGAAGTCGGCTGGCTGGGTGCCATGCGGTACGAGCAAATTGGCCGAGCCCGAAGCATGGAAGGGAACCAGAGGACGCCAGTGGCCAGCTGCGGTCTCGATGACACCAAGCGGCTGGAAGAACTCTGAGCCGCGATTGGTGCGCCGCTCGGCGGCAACCATGGTCTTGCCGCCGCTGACGATAGCGATGGTGCTGGCGTGCTTGGAGCGCGTTTTGAATGCCAAGTGGGCGCCGCCGGTGGGATCGTAGATCAGGTGTGCGCCAGCCTGCACCGTGGTTGCGGTCCAGCTGGGACCCGGCGTCCAAGAGCCGTCTGCGCTGCGCTGCAGTGGGCGCACGGCGCCGCGCTGGAGCAACAAGAAGCTCGGTTGCCCGCAAAAAACATCGAAAACTATCTCGCCCACGCCCTGCCGGCCGATTGGCGCCAGCACGGTTTCTTGGAGCAAGGGGCCATCGAGGGCAGCCAGCGGCTTTGAATAGTAGACGGCTTGCCGCGGGGGCCGGCCCGGCTTGGTGTCGGCCGTGCTTGGCAGATTGCGTACGGCGCCGAGGTGCAGCGCGCTCTTGCTCACTGCCATCGAGGCATATGCGCTCTGCTCCAGCTGCGCCACGAGCGAGCCCGGATCGGTGTCGCGCGAGGCCCACACGGCATAGCGTTGGCCCTGGGGCGCGCGGCCTCGCAGCATCACTAGGCGCTGGCCTTGGGTGGATACCGCCAGCTGCTGTGCATGCACCTTGCGGTCGCACGCTAGCTGTTGGACGGCTGCGGTGGCGCAGTCGGTAGTGGTGCAGACGGCCGACGGCGCGATGGTGCGCGCTTGGCAGGAGATGGCGCTCGCGGGCGCGGCGACCGTTTGGGACGTCGTCGTGCTGCCCGTGGCGAGCGTCATGCTCGCGCTGGTGCTCGCGCTGGTGCTCGCGGTTGCCGAGCTGGAGGTCGTGGTCGGTTTCGTCGCATGGCGCAGCTGTTTGGTGGGCGCGCAGGCGGCGATTGCGCAGCCGCACAGGACAGGTAACAGCAGGAAGATCGGGCTAGCAGATCGGCTCGTGATCATGGCGATTGAACGGTTTTGGTCCGCAAGAGCTTGCAGCGGCGCAGGCCGTCTGACAGTGGACTACATTTGCACACACTTCGTGGTACGCTACCGCGGGCGACTTGCTTCCCCAGTCGGAGATTGATCACAGTCGGGGATTGATCACTCGACTGCTGCGGCCACCCGATCGACGAGCGCTTCGACTGCCTCGGCCACTGTGAGATCGGGAACGCCGTCGAGCTCTTCGCTTTGGGCGCTCATGTCGGGCGGATGATTGGCGTAGTCCACCAACAACAAGTCGGGGCTATCTGGCAAGCCGACCAGCTCACAGGTGAACATCTCGAGGCCGAGCAGGGCGGCAAGGCGCGTGGTGTGCTCCTGTAGCTTGGCAGCAACAGCTGTCTCGGCGGCGCTGTCGCCAAACCGCCAATAGAACTCTCGGCGCGGATCCCACCACATCGGGATGGTCCGCCCGGCCACGTACAAGGGACGAAACCAAGCGATGCGACCGTTGATGGTCGCCGGTGTGACCAGCTCCTGTAGCATGCATATGTCAGTGGTCTCGTCCTCGAGATACGTGCGCAAGTCGCTAACGCTACGTCCCCACTCGACACGAAATCCGCCATAGCCAAAGGTGGGTTTCATGACGAAAGGACAGCCCACCTGCTCGACGAATTGGCCAAGCTCCTCATCGCTCACCACGTTGGTGTCGAAGATCAACGTCTTGGGTACGGCAAGCCCATCAGCGCTGCACAAGCGATGCAGCAGTGCCTTGTCCGAGGCGGCCAGGTAGCGCTCGGGATCGTTGATGACCAGCGCGCCCTGGGCTTGGGCGGTGGCCGCGAGCGCAAAGAACACCGCGTGTTCCTGCACGCCTCGATCGAGGTAGACGCGGAATGCGGTCTGCTGCCGCTGCAGGGCGTCGAGCTGGCTGAGCGCGTCCTTGAAGCTGATCAGCTGGCAGCGTAGGCCTCGGCGCTCTGCAGCGTCACGCAGCGCCGTCGCAAAGAAATGATCCTGCGGGAAGGCCCAGCCAACCGCCAAGTCGACGGGCTCGACGGGTTCCGTCATACGCCTACGTCTGAGCTGCTAGGCCGTGGCGCCTTGATTGGTCTTCTTGCGGTTGCTCTTCTTCTTGGAGGTCTTCTTCTTGGAGGTCTTCTTCTTGGCCGGAGCCTTCTTCTTGGCGGCCTTCTTCTTGGCTGCGGCCTTCTTCTGGTGGCGGCCGTTCTTGGCTGCCTTCCTCTTGGGGGCCTTCTTGGCGGCCTTCTTTCGGAGCAACTGGGGCTCAGAGCCAGAAGCCGAATCAACATCAACATCAACATCAATCGTAGGCTCACCTTGTGCGGCCGCCTCTGCTTGGGCTGGTGGCGCCGCAGCGAGCATGGCGGCGAGGCTTCCCGCGCCGATTCCGTATTTTACCACCCGCACCAGACTGACTTTGTTTCGTCCCATCCCAACCTCCAATGTAGCCAGCCAGATTAGCAGCTGGTTGCGTTGGGTGGAACCACAGAGCAGGTTGCTGGCGCCACGTCGCCGAAGGGTCAATCACCCGGCACCAGCGGCCCGAATGAGCCCCAAAACGGACATCTGCGAGCCCTACCGCCTGGTCATGGAGCGCTGAAGGCTCCCTTGATGGTTGGTTCTGGGGCTCGGTACTTCCAGCGGGACCGAAAGGTCCGCTTCTTGTCGCTCCAGGTGAATTCGGCCTCGATATCTACCTCCATCGCCCAACGGAACACCAGGCTGGCCGCGCGTACACGAACGAGCGCTGCCGTCATCTGATCGCAGGCCGCGACGCCGCTGGACTTGGGGAAGTTGCTGCTGGTGGTCGCCGTGGGCAGGTTTGCCGATCCTGAGCTCGCCGTAGCGCTTGCGGATGACGATCCAGTCATGCCAGCAGGTAGCGACGTAGGTGCGCTCGCGCTGCTCGTTGTCCCGTTGGACTCTGCCTTGGTGCAGCCAGCGAGCGCAATCAGAGTGAGCACAACTGCTGACCGCATCGCAGGACCGAGTGGCTTTTCTGTGGGCAGAGCCACAGTGACCAAACTCAAGCCCAAGATGTTTCGGGTAGAGGTGTATTCCAAGACCGACGAATGCGGCCCCCCCGCGGTTGACCTGGGCAAGCTTGGAGGCAAGTATCGCGTCTTGCTTGCGAGCGGAAAGAGCCAACCGCACTGACTGTACCGGCGCCGAAACTTCCCTGTGTTGTTGGGATTGCATGCACAGCACGGGCAAGCGGCCGCTTCACGGGCACCTGCCGCTTGCTCATGGCACACGTATTTGCTCACTCGGCGCGCAAGTCGAACTCGTCGAACACTTCGCCAGCGATGTTCTTGGCGTAACCGCGAGCTTTGCGCGGATCTCCATCGATGTGCAAGTCGATGAAAGCGGCACCGTACGTGTACTGGTAGTCGGTCGTCACCTCACCGTTGTAGAGGTGATGGCCGCCTGCGTAGATCGTCGCCCACCAGCTGTCGTCATCGTGAAGCGCCGCGTCGTAGTCCCGCAAGCTCTTGCCGGCGATGCCTGAGACGAGGACGAAGGTCTGCCCCGGCTTGGTCACAAGCTCGTCGGGCGGGCCAACTGCGCCATAGCCGGCGGCAGGGTTGTCGACATCGCTCAGATTGCGGGTGCGCGAATACGAATGCTCGTGACCGGCAACGACCAGCGCACCGCGGTCGGCGCACGCCTGGTAAGCGTCTAACGAAACCTCGTCGCCCTTGTCGCCCGCTTGAAGATCAGTGCGGCCCTTGTGCCAACAGCAAAACTGCCAAATCGAATCGTCGCCCTCGAACACCTCCTGCAAATAGGTGGTGTGATCATAGAAGCCCCACGTGCCCACGCCGGAGAGCACAAATGACAGTCCGCGGTAGCGACAGTGCATCTTGACGCCTCGTCGCCGACACATTCAGCACCCTCGATTCGTCCGAGCCGCGCCTCGATCAGTGGCAAGTAGCCGTCCGCCCACTTCTTGATGTCGTGATTGCCGACGAGCGCGAAGTACGGGCTTAATTGGGGTGACCACTCCTTGAGCGAGCTCGGGCAACGACAACAGCTGCCCACGCTCGGCAGCCACTACGGTCTTGCCCGGTGGAACTTCATGAGGTCGAAGCGACTCTCCGGCTCGAAGCTCGCCGCGTAGCCCGCCGTCGAGCTGTCGTTGATCTTCAGCAGCAGCTCGTCGCCGGTGACGATGAATATCGCCTGCCCCTTTCCGGGCTCGCCAACGAGCTTGATCTCCATGCGACGGGGGTTGGTCGCGTTGGGATCGACCTGGATGGTGCCTTCGAAGTCGCCGTCGGGGGTGTGCATCTTCACGGTGCTGTCGCTACCGAACGTCCAGCGCGTCTGCGACATTCGCGAGTCGGCCGGCTTGCCCTCGAATTCGACGAGCTCCCAGGTGCCGAACAGCGCTTGACTCGACTCCTCGGGCGCGGCCGCAGGCTCGGCCGTTGGGCTGGGTGCCCGTCCAGGCGCCACGGCAGAGCCGGTTTCTATCGGGGGCGCGGGTGCAGAAGCAGCGGTGGTTTTCGCGGGCGGTGAGGTGGCACAGCCGATCAACGACAGGGCCGCGATTGGCAGGGTGAGTGGGGGTGTTGGCATGGCTAGGGCGAGGTGAACAGGGAGGGGCACTGTACCGATCGGTTTGGCCTCGACGCAACTGAGCGTCGCCGACTTGCGTTCGAAGTTTGCCGCGCCCTCGGAGACGCACCGCGCGCGAGCGAGCGAGCCGACACCAATCGGGTCGGATGAAGACGAGCGCTTTCGCCGAATCGGCGCCCACGTCCGCGCCAATGCCGGCTGGCTATCCCGCCAGGAGGCTGGTGTTAATCGTGGCGCGGCGACCCCGAGCGGTCCACGGCGGCGCCACGCCAAAGGCTACTCGGGCTCGGGAGCGCGTACGAGGCGCACACCGGTGCGGCGGCGGGGGGCTCGCTGGCGCGCCGAGGTGCAACGCGCGCCCGACCGAGCTATGACGCGCCCGATGCCCACCTCTCATCGGTTCAAAGGTCTGCATGCTCTTGCGCTTTCGCTGGCCACTGCCGCGTGCAGCGCTGCGCCCACGGTGGAGGCGCAAGTTCCCGCCGCGCCGGTCGCCAGCGGCCCGCTGTTCGCTGAGGAGCTGAAGGACGGCAAGGACTTCGCCAGGGCGCTGCGCGCCCATTACACCAAGTACGAATACCGCATCGCCATGCGCGACGGCGTGCGGCTGCACTGCCCGAAGCGCCATCCGACGAGGATGATGGCAATCGCGGCCAGCCCCATGGGGCATGAAAAGACCAGGTCCGCAAACGCGATGCCGTAGCACAGCGGCTCCTTTTGCCAATCGTCCACGGAGCCATCGGGGTTTTCCATCGAGCGGCCCCGGAACACCTGAAGTTGCCAGCCCCAGAGGCCTACCAAACAAAGCCCATACGTAGCCAACAGCGCATACAGGGTGATGCGACCAGCGAGCGAAATCACCATGTCGTCCAAACTATCGAAACACCATCATGCCGTCGCGACTTATCGCATCCCATCCCAGACCATGCAATGGCAGCGTTCCTTTACTTGTAGCCCCCATTTGGGCGCAGCGGATTTGTCCAAAGGCTGGTTGCGCATGTCGGGCTCGCGTGGAGTGCAATCGTGAACGCTCCGGGGTAGACTGGCTGGGTGGTCGCGAACACTGGGCTCGAGGCACTCCGTGACGCTTTCGTCGTTGCTGGAGTCATAGAGGCCACGGTCCTCATTCTGCTTGTCGCGTCAGCGATTCTACTGTCCCGGAAGCGATACGTCCGCCCCAGTGTGCTCCGCGCTCTCGCCGCTGTCGACTTCCTATTCGGAATCGGCAATCTGGGGCTCGCTTTCCTTGCAGCCAACCTGCCAACCCTATCAGTCATCTTGGCCGTCGTGTCGGTCGGACTCCTCTTTACAGGGGGGAAACTGCTTCGAAAGGCCGCTGAGCCGAAACCCGAACCAGCACAAGCCTCAACTGATGCGGACTTCTGGAAGCAGTTCGAGTGACGGCGTCGCGGGAGATGCCCGGATTGCTCACGAGCGGCGTGGTCAGGACTGCAGCGCGGTGAGCTCATCGACCAGCTGTTTGCGGATGTCGGGGTGATCCACCACGTTGAGCGTCTCGTCTTCGTCTTTGACCAGGTCGTACAGCTCCCAGACGTTTCGTTGCTCGCCCTGCCACCACCCGGGTGGCTTGCCGGTGACGAGCTTGTGGCTGTCAGTGCGGATCATGGCATGGTCGAAGCTCTCGCACACCACCGCCGATTTGCCGGTGTGTGCCGCCGGCGCATCCGCCTCCATTTGCGCGACCAGCGAGCGACCGGGAAGCGCGCTTGGATCGAGACCAGCCATGGCCATGACGCTCGCTGTCATGTCGAGCTGATCGACCAGCGCCGACGACCTCCAACCCGCCGCTTGAGAGAGTAGCGAAATCGAAGGGGGCTCGCGGAAGCAGCGTTTGCGATGCTTCAGGTCCGAACCGCTGTCAGCCTGTAGTTTTGAGGACCGTCACGTGTACAGGCGCCGCCAAGTTGAGTTTATCGGTTGACAGCCGTTGCGGGTGTGTCATTTTCTTGCGCCAAATGCGATGGCGATTTGCGGCTCCTTTGCTCGTAGTTCTGTTGGCATGCGGTTGCGGCGAAAGCGCAGAGGGGCCACCTCCGCCGGCGCCGATTGAGTTTTCCGACATCGATTCGCTATCGAGCAGCGCCGGCAAAGGAAGCTTCCGTTTTGGTGCTGCCAGTGCGGCCACCCAAATCGAAGACAAGAACATCCACACCGATTGGTATGTGTTCACCCAACCGGTCGCCGACGGAGGATTGGGCAACGGCGAGTTCGTGGGCGATGCGGTGCAAGGCTTCACCCGCGCCTTGCAAGATGTGGACTTGGTTCGTGAGCTCAACCTCGACTCGTATCGCTTCAGCATTTCGTGGGCGCGCATCGAGCCGCAGCGCGACATGATCGACGAAGAGGCCATCAAGCACTATAGCGACCTCATCGATGCGCTCCTGGCTGCTGGCATCAAGCCGATGGTCACGCTGCACCATTTCTCGAATCCAGTGTGGATCGACGACCCGCGCGACATCGCTTGCAGCAATGGCCCGAGCGACACCAACCTGTGTGGTCTTGGCCATCCCCAAGGAGCGGCGCTCGTCATCGAGGAGATGAAGCAACATGCAAAATTGATGGCCGCGCGTTTTGGCGATCGTGTCGACGACTGGGGAACGCTCAACGAGCCGGTCAACTATTTGCTGGCTTCGCAGGGCTTGGCGGTGTTTCCACCAGGCAAGCAGAAGTTGTTCAAGTTGCTCGACGAATTCATGCCGGTAATGCGCGACTACCTTGCTGCTCATGCGCAAATGTATGCGGCAATCAAAGAAGCCGACACAACCGACGCCGACAAGGACGGCATCGCCGCCAGTGTGGGCATGTCGCTCTCGGTAGCCGAGTGGGTTGCCAGCAGCCAAAACGAGCTCAGCCAAGATCCGCTCGATCTCGCGGCGCGCGACAACACCGAGTACACGTTCCATTATTTGGTGCCCGACGCGCTGCTGAGCGGCATGTTCGACAGCGACTTGGATGGAGTCGGCGACACCGAAATCCCCGGCCTGAAAGGCACCGTCGATTGGCTTGGGGTGCAATACTACTTTCGGACCGGCGTGACCGGTGGCGGGCTGATCCCGGTGCTCGAGGTGACACCTTGCATCGGCAACTTCGACCTCGGCGCCTGTGTGTTGCCGCTCGATCGCAGCTTTTGTGTGCCGCAAATGGGATACGAGTTCAACCCTGGCGGATTGCTGCCCATCCTCGAAAAATTCTCCGCGCGCTACCCCAAGCTGCCGTTGCTGGTAAGCGAGGCCGGCATTGCCACCGAGGTGGGGACGCGCCGTGCCGAGAACATCGTGCGGATGCTCGAGCAGATTGCCGGGGCCATCGACAACGGTGTTGACGTTCGCGGGTATTACTATTGGAGCTTGACCGACAACTTCGAGTGGGCCGAAGGCTATGAGCCGCGCTTTGGTCTCTATCACGTCGACTATGACAGCTATGCGCGCTCGCCAACTGAGGGGGCCGATGTATTGGCGGCCATCGCGGCGGCGCGAAAGCTCAGCTCCGAGCAGCGCGCGCGCTACGGTGGCAATGGTCCGATGACGGCAGAGCCGGCACTGCATCCCGAGGCGATTCACTGCAACGACTGAACGGCTGCGGCAGCGACGCCTGGGAAAGGCCCTTTGTTTGGCCTATCCGCATTTCCTCCGGCGTGGCAGACGGTCTACTTGAGTCGTGAGGATGAACGCCGAACTGAGGCTCGGCCAAAACGACCGGAGTCGACCGAGACGATGGGCGTGGTGCTGAGCAATTATCGGCGGCGGGTCACTGGTTTGTGTAATGCGACAAAACCCTGGTCGCGCTCGGCGACGGTGTCGGCCGCGATCGCGGCGCGGAGATGCACGCCGAGCTGCTCGACGCGGCGGAGCAACTAGCGATCGCCTTTCTCGAGTGATTCCAGGGGGCTAGCTTCAAATTGGCGACGCAATCGCCAATTTGGGATGGTTTGACATCGGCCGTGGCCTCACGGTGAGCTCGCCAACAGGGCGCTGGGGCGATTTGGGTGTGGGGCGATTTCGTTCGACGGGGTGTGGGGCGATTTATATACGAAGTGCACTTGGGCATTTGATCGTGGCTGCCACGCCCACGGCCATCGCGGCCACCACGTGGGTCCGAGATGCACATGGGCTCGGCAGGGCTCCTACCCCAGCGCATTGCTCGGGTTATTGTTCCGGGCTGGGGGAGACCGAGTCCGAGGGTGGCTGCCAGTTCTAAGTGGCCGCTCAGCAGGCTGGGCAATCGCAGGTGATGTCGGCGTCGTCACCCTGTGCGCCGTCCACGCATCCGTCGTATGGCGGCACGCAGAAATAGGGGGCGGTGCAGCCGCAATGAAGTGCCGAGCACTGTAGCGCTGGCAGCACGCAGCGGTACTCGGTGACCCAAGCCACGTAGGCGGCACAGAAGCCGGTCGGGCAGGCGTCGCAGCTTTCCTCGGTGGCGCAGTCCAGGATGGGAACGCAGGGCCCCCAGCAAGCCCCCTCGGGCGAGGGCACCTGTCCCTGCGGACACGCCGGTGCGGGCTGGTTGCAGTCGACGACGTTTGGATTGCACTGCACACCGGTGCTGCCTCCCGCACCCCCGGTCCCCCCTCCGCCACCGGTGCTGGCGCCCGCGCCACTCGAGCCACTCGTATTGGTCGTGCTGGCGCCACCTCCCGATCCGCCGCTGTTGCCGATGGCGGTGACACTGCTACCGCAAGCGCTCGCGATGAGTAGCGTTGTGGCCAATCCTGCGATGAGCTTCATGCGTGTCATATCGTCCGTCGCTCCTTGCGCTCGTATCACCGTGAATGGGTCATTCTAGATCGTCGCCTAGGTTCTTGATGAGACCACGGAGGCGACCTGGGTCAACCATGGCATCTCGGACGAGCCCCGATACTTGTGCAATGGTCTCCTTGGCCGCTGAGCAAGAGGCCACAGGACCGAAGTACCGACAGAAGCGCTCCGCTACCACGGGGTGCTCTCCTCCCGCGCCAAGCTGCGGCCCGAGGTTGTGCCGAGCCCACCCGAGCCAGAGCCCGACCCCCTGCAGCTGCAGGCCGAGCTGCCCCTGTGC
>CAZRGL010000343.1:7422-12028 GCA_964599485.1 uncultured Polyangiaceae bacterium | reverse complement strand
GGCAGAGGGCGCCTGCCCATCAGGGGCCTACGCTTCTTCGAAGAAGATTGCGAGCTCGAGCGCGCCGCGGTCGTTTCACCCGCAAGAGCGGAGTCCGTCGCGCCAGCGGTGGACGGCTCGCTGGCGCTGGCAGACAAAACCGTAGCGCTGGGACTGGTCCCGCGAGCAGCAGAGCTTTGCTTGGCAGCCGGCGACAAGAAGAACACCAGCGCAGCAATCAACCCAACGACCGCCACCAAGCCAACCGCAAGGTAGCCGCCCACACCCTTACGAGGCAGCTTGACGGCGCTGACCACCGAGCTGGTCATCTTGGTCGACAGGCTCTGCTCGTCGTGGCTAACGCCCTCGTATTCGGCGGCGCGCGTCGGTACTTCGGAAGAATCTGGAGCGTGGTCAGGCTCGGTACGACCAGAGCGACTAGTGGCGCGGTCAAAGGAGCGCCTGCCGGTGCGAGCGGGGCGCTGGAAGGACACCTCGAAGCCATTGTCGTTGAGCCAACGGCGCAGCGCACCCGCGAAATCGTCTGCCGCACCGAAACGGCCGGCGGGATTACGCGACATGGCTTTCTCGACAATTTCGACGACGCGCGGATCTGCGTCGGGCACATGCGTGGAGATGGGCGGCGCGTCCTCGAGGACGACTTTGAACATCAGCTCGTTGAAGTTGTCCGCGCTGAACGGGTTCTTGCCGGTGAGCGCCTTGTAGAGGATCACCCCTACCGAATACAGATCCGCACGATGATCGATGACTTTCTCGCCCTTGGCTTGCTCCGGCGACATGTAGTGAGGCGTGCCGAGCATCACGCCGGTATGCGTGACTGAGTCGGTACCGAGCGTGCGAAACTTGGATACGCCAAAATCGAGGATCTTGACGAAGTCGCTCTGCCACTTCTTGTCGAAAACCAAAAAAACGTTATCGGGCTTGAGGTCGCGGTGGATGATGCCGGCGCCGTGCGCTTCAGCGAGCCCATCGAGCAACTCGGCCACGATGGGGAAAATCTCGTCGGGCATCATGCGGCGCAGCCGCTTCATTCGGTCACGCAGTGTTTCGCCTTCCAGAAACTCCATGACCATGTAGCGATCGCCGGAAGGCAGATCGCCCAAATCGAGAACCTCGACGATGTGGTCGGAGCCAATGCGGCCCGCGGCTTGCGCCTCGCGCTCGAAGCGCTGTACGAACGACCGGTCCTCGGCCACCGAAGCGTGCAGCACTTTGATGGCCACCCGGCGATGGATGCGCTGGTTCTCGCCCTCATACACCGCCCCCATGCCACCTTTGCCGATCTGGCGAATGATGGTGTACTTGTCGTCGATGACGTCGTTGGGCTTCAGGCTCATGTCTGGCGGGTGAGCGCACGCATCGCCGCGTGCTCCAGAAGTCGACCGAGAATCCCGGCTACTTACCAGTCTAGCAGGTGATCAGCCTCAGGTAATGAAAGCGGCGCGCCCGCGACCACAGGCCATCTAGCGAGACTTGACCTCGTGGCCGCTGTGCCTCGTCCAGAAACCTGCGTATTGAGGGGGCTGCCCTGGTCCGGCGTAATCGATCCAGAAGGTCCACTGCGTGCGCACGTCCAGGTGCACGAACTTGGACTTGGGATAGTAGCCAACGCCCACGCGATCGAATGTCTTGACGAAGTCGCGCAGCGCTTCGGTGGAAACACCAGCGATCCGCAAATCGACAGCGTGACCGGAACGATGCCGTGATGTCTTGGGGGTCTTACCGAGACGGTAACCACTCACCACGCGAATCGTCCGACCTCCGAAGGTATCGCTCACCACAGCGAGCAGCTTGATGAGACGGGTGTTGATTGGGGTTTGCTTGCCGTCTGCCGTGGCTAGCACACGCGCCACCTCTTTTTTGGCTTGGCGGCGCACCTTGCCGCTGGCGGTGGTGAGCTGACCTTCCCAGCTGGTCTTGCGGCCGAGCAGCTTCACCCAGCCTTTTCGGCGGGGCTTGCGCTGGTACTTCGCCCACGACGCCTTCTTACCCTCAACCAGAGGCTTGGTCGCCGCGCTGGCTACGCCAAGTTGCTTGTCTCGTGCTGCCCGCGCGACTGAGCCGTCACGATCCTTGCGGCGGGGAATGATGAGCTTTTGCCCTGGCCGAATCGGGTCACGCACGGTCAGGGCGTTGGCGTGACGCAGCGCTTTGAGCGAGATCTGGTACCGCTTGGCGATACTCCCGAGCCGCTGTCCTTTGTAGACCTTGTGCCAGCGATGGCGAGCCGACTTCTTGGGGCGACTCGGAGCTGGTTTGGCAGGCTTCTTGGAGCGGGCAGCAAGCAGCTTGTCGTGGTGCTGACGTGCCAGCTTGCCGTCGCGGTCGCGGCGGTCGGGGATGAGCAAGCGCACGCCCGGCTTGAGCGGGTCGCGACGACTGATGTCGTTGGCTTCGCAAATGGCCGCAACGCTGACGTTGTAGCGCTTGGCAATCTTGCCGAGCGTCTGCCCCTTGGCCACGCGGTGCCGGCGCAGCTTGGCGCTGGCAACGCTGACCGAAGCCGTCAACATGACGAGCGCCGTCAGAAGCGCGGTAAGCCACCGTAGCCAACGCATAGGCTGCTTCGCATAGCACATCAAGGCGGCGAGAGGTGACCGTGGCAAGGTTGCCACGGCAGCCGAAAATTCCCGCTGGAAGGACATTTACGCGCTTCGCGCCGCGCAGTTGCGTAGGATTCGCTCATGCGATGGCACGTGACGGTCGCGGCGCTCCTGCTCAGCACGAGCGCATGCCAGCAGGAGCAACTGCTCCCGGTTGGTCCGAACGTAAATATGCACTTCGATGGGGCCAGCTTCTACGACGCGCCCTGGCCCAGCGACCACCTTCTGCAAGATGACGGCAGCGTCGCTCTGGCGGGCTTCCCGAGCTCGGTTTCCTTCGTCGACGAGCTGCTCGCGGTGCTCGATGGCCAAGCGCGCGGTTTCGGCACCACCTCAGGGGTCTTCTTCAGCCTCGACGCGCCCATCGATTCGCAGGGTCTTCCGAGCCTGCAACAAAGCCTGGACGAAGACGCAAGCATGCTGCTGCTCAGCGTCGATCCAGCTTCTGCGGACTATCTGCAGCGCTATCCTTTCACCAGCCGATTCCAAGTCGATGGTGGCCCCTTCGGAGCCAGCAACATGCTCAGCTTGGTGCCGCTCCAAGGCCTGCCGCTACGGCCCAACACGCGCTACGCAGCTGTGGTGACGCGCCGGCTGAAAAGCGTGCTGGGCGCCCCACTGTCAACATCCGCGTCGATGAAAGCGCTCGCGCGTGGCGAGCAACCCGCCGGCTTGAGCGACACGGCCCTCGCTCACTATCAACAGGCGCTCGCAGCGTTGACCGAGCACGGCGTCGACACCGAAGAAATCGCAGGCCTGACGGTCTTTACAACCTCAGATCCGACCGCAGCGCTATTCGAGCTGACCCAGCACGCCCGCGCGCTCATCACACCGGCGCCCCTGAAAGCATTCGAGCGCACTGATCTGTTCGACGACTTCTGTGTCTACCAGAGCATCGTCGAGATGCCCGTGTACCAGCAGGGCGAGCCCCCCTACCTCGAGGGCGGCGGCGGCATCGTCATCGATCCTGCAGCCGGTCCGAGTGTCGATCACAAGGAGCAAGCACGCTTGATCATCACCGTGCCGCGCCAGACCATGCCGGCAGGCGGCTGGCCCACCACGGTCATGATCCGAACCGGTGGCGGCGGCGATCGGCCGCTGGTCGATCGCGGACCGCGGGCTGAGCCTGGCGGAGAGGCCATCGCCGCAGGAACCGGTCCGGCCCTTCACTTCGCCCGCGCCGGATTTGCAGGCGTGAGCGTCGACGGTCCCCACGGCGGCGTGCGCAACGTGACCAAAGGCGACGAGCAGTTTCTGATCTTCAACATCTCCAACCCCACCGCCATGCGCGACAACTTGCGCCAATCGGCCTTGGAGCTAGCCTTGGTGCCTGACATTCTCGGGGCGCTGTCACTCGACATCAGCGACTGTCCCGGCGCCGCAGCCGGAGGAAACACGGCGCAGTTTGCCAGCGATCAGCTTGGCCTGATGGGGCACTCGATGGGGGCAACCATCGCGCCACTCACTCTGGCGGTCGAGCCACGTTACCGAGCCGTAATTCTGTCGGGCGCTGGCGGCAGCTGGATCGAGAACGTGATCCACAAGCAAAGCCCGCTGGCCGTACGTCCTCTGGCTGAAGTACTGCTTGGTTATCCGAGCAAAAGCTACTCTTTGCACGAGCACGACCCAGCACTGAGCCTGCTGCAGTGGGCGGGTGAGTCCGCCGATCCGCCTCCTTACGCGGCTCGGTACTTGGCCGGCGACGACGGCCCGCACGTTCTGATGATCCAGGGAATCGTCGATACCTACATTCTGCCGCCAATCGCCAACGCCACCAGCTTGTCGTTTCGGCTCGACTTGGGCGGCGCTTCGCTCGACGCCCAGCATTCCGATCTGAGCGATTACCATCCCTTGCAGGAGCTGCTGCCTTTCTCGGGGGGCCAGCAGCTGAGCCTGCCCGCCAGCGGCAACCGCGGGCCGACCACCGCCGTGGTGGTGCAGCACGCAGAAGACGGAATCGAAGACGGCCACGAGGTCGCCTTCCAGGTCGGAGGCTGCCCCCT
>CAZRGL010000343.1:0-7412 GCA_964599485.1 uncultured Polyangiaceae bacterium | reverse complement strand
AAGCATCAATACCGCTGCTTTCTCTCGTCTTGGCTGAGCGGCAATCCCACCGTGGTAGCGGCCGAGTCCGAGAGCTCAGCGTGCGTTGAGGACTGACCTACTGCGCAGTTTCGTCGACGCTTGCGGCTCACGGCCATTGGCTGCACTATGCTTGGGTGGTGCGTTTGCGAATTCCAAGAGGTTCGACCGTTCATCTGCTCTGGCTGATCCCTTCGGCCGCGTTGATGGGCGTGTTGTGGCTAGGCTGTGAAGACACCGACACCGTCGAGCAACCGCTCGGCAGCGCCAAAGGCGCCGGCTGCTCGGAGACGCTGCCCAGCAAGCTCCCCTACCAGCCGGGTTGCTGCAGCTACCAGGTGCACGCGCCGGAGGTGACCGAGTCGGGTTTCGACATCACGACGCTCGGCGCCAATCCTACGCCTGATCATGTGCACGTGGCCTGGGCCGGCCCCACCGACACGACCTTCGCCGTCAACTGGCGTACCGACACCGACACCAAAGCCACCCAGCTGCTCTACGGCACGACCAAAGCAGATGTCGATGGCGCCGAAGCCCCGAGCGATGACGTCAAGCGGGTCACCGGCCATCACTTGCTCTACGGCGGCCTGCTCGACGGCATCAATCTGACTCGGGTGCACGAGGTCCACGTCTGCGGGCTCGAGCCATCAACGAGCTACTTCTACAAGGTCGGCGCGCCTGGCGCGTGGAGCAAGACCTACGAAGTGGCCACCGGGCCCACGATGGGTGCAACAGAGCCTTATAGCTTTGCGGTGATGGGTGATTCGCGCAACGATCCAGCCGTCTGGGCCCAGGTCGTGGAGGCTGTCTCAGCCCACGGCGTCGACTTTCAGTTCTTCACCGGTGACGCGGTTGCTTTCGGCTCAAACCAAATCGACTGGAACGATTGGTTCGAAGCGACCAACGGCGCTTTCGCCGTGGCAGACGTGCTCGGTAGCACGCCCTTCATGCTCGTCAACGGCAACCACGAGAACCTGGCCCTGAACTACGTAGCGCAGTTCCCCTTGCCCCAACAAATCACCGAAGGCGAGCTCGCGCAGGGCGAGGAATGGTACTCCTTCGACTACGGCAACGCCCACTTCATCGGTTTGAACGATTCACCGCCAGCGGGCGGTTCCCCCGAAGCACAACTCGGTTGGCTCGAGACCGATCTGGCAGCTGTCGATCGTACCAAGACACCGTGGATCTTCGTTGGCCATCATCGCTCGATGTACTCCTGCGGCGGCAGTCACGGCTCCAACATCGAGCTGCGCAAAGTAGTCCAGCCGCTGATGGACAAGTACGAAGTCGACATCGTGTTCTCTGGCCATGACCACCTCTACGAGCGCAGCCGGCCCATGCGCGGGCTCGATGGTGATGAAGGCAAGGTCGCGAGCGAGCAGGGCAACGAAGGGGAGCCCGTCGAACAGAGCGGCACAGTCTATATCGTCAGCGGCGGCGCCGGCGCGCCTCTGTACGGCGCAGACGACAAGTGCGCCCACACCTACATCACCGAGTCGACCCGCAACTACTCCATCGTGGAAATCGACGACCACGAGCTGAATTTGGTGACCTATCGCCTCGACGGCTCGAAGCTCGACACGCTCAGCTACAGCAAGAAATGAGCTCCGCAGCGCGCAGCGTCCTGCTGTTGTTGGTCGCAACGCTGAGCTTGTTGTTCGCCACCAGGGCGTTCGCTCAGGCGCCCGACCAGCCTGGATTGCTCCGCAAGGCCCAGGCGGCCGAAGGCGCCGCCCAACCAAAGCAAGCTTTGGCCATTTACCGACGTGCGCTCGCGCTCAACCCGAGCTCGCGACTGGCACGGAAGATCCGAGCCCGCATCGGCTGGCTCGCAGCCCGCAGTGAGGGCGACTTCCGGCCACTTGCTGCCTGGATGAGAATCCGAGAACGCCCCACCAAACAGCTCAGTCTCGACGAGCTTCGCGCTTTCCTGAAGCAAGCCGAAGGCTTCCCTGCTGGGCGGGTGCGACGCGACAGCTGGGCACTCGGCGCCAACGCGCTGCTGCGGCGCTTCAAGCAACCCAAGGAGGCGCTCGCTGCCTACCAGCGCTGGGCCGCGGAGCCGAATCTCGACGACGCCGAGCGACAGCTCGCCTCAGCCGGTGTGGCCTTGGCGCGCGCGCGGCTCGGCCAGCTCGAAGGGGCTATCGACCAACTCAGCCGCGAGGGATTGCGCAGCCGACCTGAGGCCCGTTTTCTTCGTGCCCAGCGTGTGGCCTACTTCGGGCAGATCATTGCCAGCGCAGTGCTGCTGGCATTGATTCTGCTCACGCTCTCCTTTGGCGGATGGCGCGGTCTGCAGCCAGCGTTGCTGCGACGCGCACTTTCGCCCGAGCGCCTCGCCCTCGCAGCCCTGGTACTGCTTCCACCGTTGCTCATCATTCGCCTCTACGAAGCCCAGCTCGCCGCGCCTTTTGCAATGGTGGCGCTAGCTTGCGGGGCGGCCGTGGTGTTTTGCTCGATAGGCGGGCAGGGGATCGCTGCCAGCGGCGCTACTGAGAGACGTGGCAAGCTCATGGCGGTTGCGGGCGCGCTGGGCACAATCGCAGCGGCCTTCTTGGCGCTGATCCACAGCGGGACATTGCGGGATCTGATGATGGCGGTAGGGCAACATCGATGAGCTTTCGTCCTCATCGCGGTCCGTTGTACAGCGGTGGTGGAGGCGCCACGCTCGAAGCGCTCGTCGCGTTGATGGCGGCTGCCGCCGCGGCCCTGTCTGCGCTGGCTGCGCTAGCCGCTGGCCAGCAGTCGACACGCAGCAGCGCCGATACCGAGCCCAAGGCTTCGACAAAATCTGCCAAGGAGCGATCGCACGGCAGCTGGGCGGTTGGCGGCTTGGTATTCGCCGTGGTCGGACCTGTCTTCTACATCGCCTTGCGACTGTACAGCCTCGCCCGCGCGGGACATGTCGACCCACGCCTCGTGGTGTCCGCAAACCACTTGGGCTTCATCTGGCGCAGCGCAATCGCCGGCTGGTTCGCTTGCGTCTGCGCCGTAATCGCCGCCATCGTCGTAGCCCGAAGCACCAATGAGCCTGCGGGCCGGACCAAACTGCCGCATCGTCTCGCTTGGTCATCGGTGATCGCGGCGGTGGTGTTGACGGCGCTGGCCCTGAAGTTCCCCTAGGCAGGGTGGGGCTGATTTGAGGTTCTTTAAGGGGGACTGACAACAGTCCGGTACGTACTGAACAATCGAGACTGCTTTTCGGTCTGCGAGCCCGGACGCTCGCCCCACACCACCCGCCTGCTCATAGGAATGATTGCCATGAATCCCCTTCTCTTCCTCCCGGCCATCGTCATCGTCCCCATCGGTCTGATCGTGCTCGTCGTTCTCTTGCGAGCAAAATCGCGTCGGGAAGCTCTGCGCGGCCCGTGGTCGGAATTGGCGAGAAGGCTCGGCGGTCAATTCGTCGAGGGTTCGGGCTTCACTGGCTCCTCCATCAACGCAGATCGCCCGACTCACAACCTGCAGGTGAAGATGACCCTAGTCTCGGTCATGGATGCAGCAAGCTGCGCTTACTACCCTGACGGCGGCACCTTCACTGAGGTCATCGTAGGGCTGGCTCCGAATCAATCGACCCGGTTCGTGCCACAAGGAACGCGAACACAGACCTTCGTCGACCATACTGAGATCCCCGCCCTCGCCCACCTCGGCGAGCATGCCAAGATCTACCTCGATCCCACTGAAGCCCGCATCGTCTTGCCAGGTGTGAGCGACAACCTCACCTACCTCGACGCCGCTGCCCAATCCCTCGAAGGCATGGTCGCCATGGTAATGGCCTCAGGCCCCCTGCCAGCAGCCGCCTGACACGCGACCACCCCGCGCTCTGATTCGACAACCGAATTGGGCCATGTTCGTCAAGGGGTGACAGCCGCTTTGTTCACCCTCGAGCAGCGGTTGTCAGCTACCTTTTGTCCATGCGCCGCCTCGTCATCTGCCTGTTACCTCTCGCGCTGCTCTACTTCTTCGGCTGCGGTTCCTCGACGGAACGCCCCAAGACGGGAGGCACGGGTGGGGCAGGTGGTAGCGCCGGGGGCGGCGACACCGGAGGAAACGGAGGAAGCGGCGGGGATGACTGTTCACTGGGGAAGGTCTGTGGTGAACAATGCTGTGACGACGGTGAGATTTGCGGCGCCAACCTGAGCTGCTGCCCGCTGCAGGACCTGTGCGGGAGTGAGTGCTGCGGCGACGGGCAGATCTGCGAGAACGCCCTGTGCCGACTCGACTGCGGCGGCACCGCACGCTGCCACGATGACAACAACGCCGAGGTCTGCTGCGCTGCGAGCGAGCTCTGCGTCAATGACAGCTGCTTCTTGCCCAAGCTGCCCTGTAAGGACTTCCTCGACTGCCCGGACGGGCAGTACTGCGAGCCTGCTGTGGGCATGTGCCTTCCGCAGCCCGGCGGTCCGGACTGCGAGAGCGAGCCCACGGGCGGCGCGGTGATCCCCAGCCTGGTCTGGAGCTGGGACGGCTCGGCACCGGGAACCTTCGCTCCGAGCTCACACCAGGTCATGATGGCTCCGGCCGTCGCCAACTTGAACGACGACAACATCGATGGCCAAGTCGACGTCGACGATATCCCGGACGTCCTGTTCACCACCTACGTGGGTGCAACCTACAAGCACAGCGGGATCCTCCGCGCGGTCAGCGGCACAGATGGAAGCGCGCTCTTCGACGTCACCGATCCCGCTCACATGGTGAGCCCCGGGGGCGCTCTGGCGGTAGGCGACATCGATGGCGACGGCCTCGTCGAAATCGTTGCCTGCGCCTCAGACCCTTCGGGCGAAGGTCCCCTGATCGCCTTTGAGAATGACCTCAGCTTCAAGTGGAAGAGCACCGATCCGCAGATCGGCTGTGGCCAGTCCGGCCCCGGGATCGCCGACCTCGACGCAGACGGAAAGCCTGAGGTCTTCATCCGCTTCTCGGTGGTCAACGGCGCGGACGGCTCGTTGCTCTGGCACAAGGACTGCCTCAACAGCGGTAGGGACACTGGCTGGGCCCACAATCCCTGCGACTTCACCACGGCGGCCGATCTCAATGGCGACGGAAAGCTCGAGCTCGTCGGCGGAAACCTCGCTTTCCATGCAGACGGCAAACCCTACTTTGACCGCAGCGCGGACTTCCGCGATGGCTACCCAGCGATCGGCGATCTCGACCTCGACGGTATTCCGGAAGTCGTGGTGGTCCAATCCTCGCGCGACCCGGGCGGGAGCGGCTGGCAAGGGGACCACTACCTGCGCGCCCTCAATTTCGACGGCACCGACCGCTGGGGGCCGGTTGACATCAATGCGGGCAATGCCCCGCAGAGCGACGTAGCTGCGAATGTCGTCGGCGGCGGTGGCCCTCCGACCATCGCCAACTTCGACAGCGATGCAGCGCCCGAGATCGCCATGGCCGGAGCCTACGGCTACGCCGTCTTCGAGCCAGACGGCAAGCTCAAGTGGTGGTCAGCGACCCGCGACCGCAGCTCGCGCAAAACGGGCAGCAGCGTCTTCGACTTCGACGGCGACGGCGTCGCCGAGGCAGTCTATGCAGATGAGTACTGGCTGCGCGTCTACGACGGCACCAACGGCGACGTCAAGTACTGCGAGTGCAACACCAGCGGCACCCACTGGGAATACCCGGTGATCGTCGACGTCAACAACGACAGCCACGCCGAGATCGTGGTGGTTCGCAACGACGGTTTCGGGGGCTACACCCAGTGCAGCGACAGCCCGGAGCTCGGCACTTGCGAGAAGGCCAAGATCGCCGACGGGAAGAACCTCGGTGGTCACGGTGTACGGGTCTTCGCGAGCCCCAACGGGGACTGGGTGGGCACCCGGCGGATCTGGAACCAACACACCTATCACGTCACGAACGTGACCGAGGACGGCCGCATCCCGAAAACGGAGCCCGCCAACTGGAAGAACAGCTTCCTGAACAACTTCCGCCAGAACGTGCAGCCCGGTGCCCTCAACCTCAGCGATCCAGTGCCGATTGAGCTCTCCGTCGCGCTGAACGGCTGCCCCACCTCGATGACGCTCTATTTCAGCGTTCAGAACCAGGGCTGGGCCGCTTGCCCCGCAGAGCTGCCGGCCACCGTTTACGTGAAGGAGGGCGAGAGCTGGGTCAAGATCGGCAAGGTCAAGACCACCCAACCGCTGCTACCAGGACAGAGCGAGGCACTCTCCATCGAGCATACGCTCTCGAGCTCCAACCCAAGCGCACAGGTTCACTTCCTGGTCGTGATCAACGACAGCGAGGACGATCCCTTGCCCGAGCTCCTCGAGTGCCGACCGGAAAACAACAGCGCTGAGACCACCGGAAGCTGCGGCGCCATCAACTGATCAGCGCCACTTCCCGAGCGTGGAGTCGTTGCTATCGCTGTGTCGCCCGCCAATGGCCGCCGCAGTGCTGCAGTGGTAGGTCGACAGAATGAGAAAGCTCCTCGCGTTGGTCGTTGCATTGGTGACCTGCTTGCTGAGCGCGAATGCGTCAGCAGACAGAGTTCCCTCTCCGCCCCCTGATTGCCTCGAAGGATCGACCCCAGCTACAGGTCACGGCGGGCCGTATTGCCGGCCGAATTCCTGTAAGACGGACACAGACTGCAAGGACACAACAGTATGCCGACAGCTGCCTTTGTGCGTGGGCACGGTGACCGCTGGCGGCCGCCGTCCGCCCAAGGCGCCTCGGCGCAAGTTCCCCACCGTGTTGGGGCGCTGCGACAAGGCTGATGGCAAGAGCTGCAAGCTGCCCGACGGCGCCGCCAACCGCTATTGGGGCGTGAAGAAAGGTACCTGTCAGAGCATGCGGCTCTGCGTTCCCAGCACCACTGCGCCACCGGCCACGGCCACGGCCACTGGTGAGCCCACAGCCCAGCCCACTGGCGAGCCCACGGCCCAGCCAACCCAGGCTCACCCCTCCAGCAACGCTCCGACCTCCTCGACCGCGGCAGCAACCGCTGCTGCCTCGACAGCGGCCACCGATCCACCGCCGGCCGTGGACAGGCGCCCTCCGTGCTCATGCGCAGGCTCCGAAGGCGACCTGTCGCCACTGATGATCGGCCTCGTCATGCTGTGGCTGATGTTGCGAAGACGTCGCCCGGAGCCTGCTTAGAACAGCTACTTCGCTGGAGCGCAGAGCATCTCGACCTCGAAAACCCGGCCCGACCAGCCGGTCACCTTTGCGACCTTCGAGCCGTCGAACTCGACTTTCATCTCACGGCCACTTCGCGCGTTGTCCCATTGGGCCATCACGGTGCCTTTGCTGGGGCAGGCGTCGGGGCAAATCGACAAGCCTTCGATGTCCAGGGTGTAGGGCGAGCCGCCGATTTTGCCGTCGGCTGTTCCGTCGATGTCACGACAGCTGCTCGCCACGTCGATGAGGGTAGACAGGTTGGAGCTCTGCTCGATGGA